>NZ_DASZUF010000181.1:0-66980 GCF_035547795.1 Nocardioides sp. | reverse complement strand
CCAGCCAGCGTTCGGGGGGCTCCTGCTCGGGGGTGCGTGAACGCCGGCACCGAGGCCCGGGGAGCTCGAACATCGGAGAATCGTGCAGTTCCGCACGCTCGCGCAGCGCCTCAACACCCGTTTCAACAACCGCTTGACCCTCATCGTCCTGGGCGCCGTCGGCGCCCTCGCGGTGGCCGGCACCACCGCCGGGTACGCCGCCCTCGACCACGACGTGACGCTCACCGTCGACGGTCACACCAGCAAGGTGGACACGATGGCCTCGACCGTGGCCGGCGTCTTGAAGTCCCAGCACCTGCACGTCGGTCCGCACGACGTGGTCGCGCCCGGGCTGACCGAGAAGATCTCCGACGGCAGCGCGATCACGATCCGCTACGGTCGCCCGCTGCACCTCGCCGTCGACGGCCAGGAGCAGACCTACTGGGTCACCGGCACCACCGTGTCGCAGGCACTGGCCGAGCTGGGTCGCAACTACAGCGCGGCCGCGCTCTCCACCAGCCGTGACGCCTCGATCGGTCGTGCCGGGCTCGCCCTGGACGTGATCACCCCGAAGATGGTCACCGTCCGGCTCGCCGGCGCGGCGCCCCAGCAGCAGGAGATCGCCGCCGACACCGTCGGCGACGCGCTGGCCCGGATCGGCGTGCAGCCGCACGGGCGCGACGTCGTACGCCCGGCACTCGATGCCCCGCTCCACGACGGCGACACCATCACGTTCGTCGACTTCACCACCCGGACCAAGACCGTGAGCGGCGAGAAGGTGCCCTTCCCGACCGTCGAGCACAAGGACGCCTCGTTGCCGACCGGGACGCGCAAGGTCGAGACACCCGGCGTCGACGGCCTCCGCGACGTCACCTACCGGCTGGTCTACCGCAACGGCGACCTGGTCAAGAAGGTCGTCGCCAGCCAGGACGTCACCACCGCGCCGACGCCCGAGGTCGTCACGGTCGGCACCAAGGCACCGGCGGCCAACTACGCCGGCGGCAGCACGGTGTGGGACAAGATCGCGCAGTGCGAGTCGGGCGGCAACTGGGCCGCCAACACCGGCAACGGCTACTACGGCGGGCTGCAGTTCAGCCTCGGCACCTGGCGCGCCTACGGCGGCACCGGGCTGCCCTCCAACGCGTCCCGGGCCACCCAGATCGCGATCGCGACCAAGGTCCGCGACGCCTCCGGCGGGTACGGCGCCTGGCCGGTCTGCGGGCGGGGCCTCTGAGGCTGGCGCCGGCAGACATGTAACACGCTGTTGACGTCACTGGACGGTCGACGCGTCGACCGTCCAGTTGGGCGAACAGCGTGTTACATGCCGCGGCCGCTAGCCTGTCGCCCATGCCAGCAGTCCGCCTCCTCGGTCCCGCCGAGGTCAGGGCGCTGGCGGCGGAGATCGACGTGCGGCCGACCAAGCAGCGCGGCCAGAACTTCGTCATCGACCCCAACACGGTGCGCCGCATCGTCCGCGAGTCGGGCGTGGGCGCCGAGGACGTGGTCGTCGAGGTCGGACCCGGGCTCGGCTCGCTGACACTGGCCCTGCTCGAGACCGGCGCCCGGGTGACGGCCGTCGAGATCGACGAGGTGCTGGCCGGGCGGCTGCCGGCGACGATCGCCGAGTTCGCGCCGGAGTGCGCGGATCGGTTCGCGCTGGTGCACCAGGACGCCCTACGGGTGACCGAGCTGCCCGGGCCGGCGCCGACCGCGCTGGTGGCCAACCTGCCCTACAACGTCTCGGTACCCGTCCTGCTGCACCTGCTGGCGCTGCTGCCCTCGCTGGAGAAGGGTCTGGTGATGGTGCAGTCCGAGGTCGCCGACCGGCTGGCCGCGCGCCCCGGCTCCAAGGTCTACGGCATCCCGAGCGTGAAGGCGGCCTGGTTCGCCGACGTCAGGCGGACCGGCGCGATCGGCCGCAACGTCTTCTGGCCCGCGCCCAACGTCGACAGCGGCCTGGTCGCCTGGACCCGCCGCGAGCCGCCGGCCACCGCGGTCAGCCGGGAACGCGTCTTCGCCGTCGTCGATGCCGCGTTCGCCCAACGCCGCAAGGCCCTGCGCGGGGCGCTGCGCTCGGTCGCGGGCTCGGCGGAGGCGGCCGAGGCGGCCCTGGTCGCGGCCGGCATCGACCCGCTGGCGCGCGGCGAAGCGCTGACCATCGACGACTTCATCGCGATCACGGAGAACCTGTGACTCTGACCGTCCGCGCCCCCGCGAAGATCAACCTGCACCTCGGGGTCGGCGCCGTTCGGCCCGACGGCTTCCACCCGCTCGCCACCGTCTACCAGGCCGTCGGCCTGTACGACGACGTCACCGTGGCCGACGCCCCCGAGTGGACGGTGAGCGTCCGGGGCGCCGACCACGTCGCGCTGCCCGAGGTACCGCACGACTCGTCCAACATCGCCATTCGGGCCGGCCTGGCGCTGGCCGCCCACCATGGGCTGCGGCGTACCGCCCGGATCGAGATCTACAAGGGCATCCCCGTCGCCGGCGGCCTGGCCGGAGGCTCCGCCGACGCCGCCGCCACCCTGGTCGCGCTCGACCGGCTCTGGTCGCTGCACACGCCCGACGAGGACCTGCTCGCCATCGCCGGCTCGCTGGGCTCGGACGTGCCGTTCGCGCTGCTCGGCGGGTCGGCCACCGGGCACGGCCACGGCGAGATCGTGGCACCGCTGGCCGATGGTGGCGCCTGGTGGTGGGTGGTCGTGGGTAGCTCCGCGGGGCTCTCCACGCCGGCCGTCTACCGGCACTTCGACCAGCTCGGCGGCGCGGTCGAGGAGCCCGAGATCCCGTCGGCTCTGGTCACGGCGTTGCGCACCGGCGACGTCGAACTGCTCGCCGCCAGCCTCGGGAACGACCTGCAGGCGCCGGCACTCGACCTGCGCCCCGACCTGCGCCGTACCTTCGCCGACGGGCTGGCCGCCGGCGCGCTCGCCACCCTGCTCTCCGGCTCGGGCCCGACCGTGCTGCTGCTGTGCCGCAACGGCGACCACGCCCGCGAGGTGGCCGGCGGCATGGTCGAGCGCGGCCACGACCGGTGCTGGCCCGCGCCCGCGCCGGTCGCCGGCGCCCATCCGATCCGGTACTGAGCCGCCGGTTCGTGACTCGACCACGGGTCACGGACAATGGAGTCGCGATGGCCAACCTCCTCAATCTCGAACACGTCTCCAAGTCGTACGGCGTCCGCCCGCTGCTCACCGATGTCTCGCTCGGCATCGGCGCGGGCCAGCGGATCGGCATCGTCGGCCGCAACGGCGACGGCAAGACCACGCTGCTGGAGGTGATGACCGGGATCGAGGAACCCGACTCCGGCCGGGTCTCGCGCACCCGCGGCGTCGAGATCGGCTACCTGCACCAGGGCGACCAGCTGGTCGACACCCATACGGTGCGCGAGGCGGTCCTGGGCGGTCGTGACGATGCGACGCAGGCGGGGAGCGGAGCGACCGACGCCGACCACGAGTGGGCCGCCGACGCCCGCACTCGCGAGATCGTCGAGGTGCTGCTGGCCGGGATCGGCCTCGACCGGGTCGTCGACGGACTCTCCGGTGGGGAGCGCCGGCGGTGCGCGTTGGCCCGGCTGCTGCTGGGCGAGCACGACCTGATCGTGCTGGACGAGCCGACCAACCATCTCGACGTCGAGGCGGTCGCCTGGCTGGCCGCCCACCTCGCCGCGCGACCCTCCGCGCTGGTGGTGGTCACCCACGACCGCTGGTTCCTCGACGCGGTCTGCCAGTACACCTGGGAGGTCCATGACGGTGCGGTGGACGCCTACGAGGGTGGGTATGCGGCGTTCGTGCTGGCCAAGGCCGAGCGGCAGCGCCAGGCCGCCGCCTCGGAGGTCCGCCGCCAGAACCTGGTCCGCAAGGAGCTCGCCTGGCTGCGCCGCGGCGCCCCGGCGCGGACCTCGAAGCCGAAGTTCCGCATCGAGGCGGCCAACCAGCTGATCGAGGACGTGCCGCCGCCGCGCGACCGCCTCGAGCTGCAGCGCTTCGCCACCCAGCGACTGGGCAAGGACGTCATCGACGTGGAGGACGTCGACCTCTTCCGCGGCTCCCGCCAGCTTCTGGACCACGCGACCTGGCGGATCGGCCCGGGCGACCGGATCGGCATCGTCGGGGTCAACGGCGCCGGCAAGACCTCGGTGCTGTCGCTGCTCGACGGCTCCCTGCCGCCGGCCGCGGGCAGGGTCAGGCACGGCCGCACCGTCGCGCTGCAGCACCTGACCCAACAGCTCGACGACCTCGACCCCGAGGCGCGGGTGCTGCCGACCGTCGAGTCGATCCGGCGGGTCACCAAGACGCTCGAGGGACAGGAGCTGTCCGCGACGGCGATGCTGGAGCGGTTCGGCTTCACCGGTGACAAGCTGGTCACCCGGATCGGCGACCTGTCCGGCGGCGAGCGGCGTCGCTTCCAGCTGCTTCGCCTGCTGCTCACCGAGCCGAACGTGCTGCTCCTCGACGAGCCGACCAACGACCTCGACATCGAGACGCTGACGGTGCTGGAGGACTTCCTCGACGGCTGGCCCGGCACCCTGATCGTGGTCTCGCACGACCGCTACTTCCTCGAGCGGGTCACCGACTCCGTCTGGGCGCTGCTCGGCGACGGGCAGATCTCGATGCTGCCGCGCGGCGTGGACGAGTACCTCGAACGCCGCCTTCCCGTCGAGAGGTCACTTCCGGCGGGTCGAGAGGTCACTTCCGGCGGGTCGAGAGGTCAGGTTCCGCCGGTCGAGGAGTCAGTTTCGGCGAAGGCCAAGCCGGGGTCCGCCGAGGAGCGTGAGGCCAAGAAGACCGTGGCCCGGATCGACAAGCGACTGGAGCGGATCGCCGAGCGCGAGGCGGAGCTCAACGCCGCCATCCTGGAGAGCGCCAGCGACTATGCCCGGCTGGCGGAGCTGGGCGCGGAGCTCGACGTACTCGCCGGTGAGAAGGCCAACCTCGAGCTGGAGTGGCTGGAGGCCGCCGAGCTGCTCGAGTGACCATTCGAGCCGCCGAAAGTGACCTCTCGACGGGCCGAAAGTGACCTCTCGACGGGGGTCAGGAGAAGCGGACGAGCAGGCTGCGGAGGAGGCCGGCGAGCTGGTGCTGCTCGTCCTCGGAGAGATCGGCGAGGAAGCCGGCCTCGGCGTCGAGCAGCGCCTCGAACGCGCCGTCCACGGCCTCCTTGCCCTCCGGCGTCAGCCGCACCAGTACGCCGCGCCGGTCCTCGGGGTCGGGGTAGCGCTCCACGAAGCCGCGCGCGGCCAGCCGGTCGACCCGGTTGGTCATCGTTCCGCTGGTCACCAGCGTCTCGCGCAGCAGCCGGCCCGGCGAGAGCTCGTACGGTGCGCCGGCCCGCCGCAGCGCAGCCAGCACGTCGAACTCCCACGACTCGATCCCGTGCGCGGTGAACGCGTCCCGGCGGGCCAGGTCGAGGTGACGGGAGAGCCGGCCGAGCCGGGAGAAGACGGCGACGGGGGACAGGTCGAGATCGGGCCGCTCCCGGGCCCAGTCCTCGGAAAGGTCGTCGACCTCGTCCCTCATGAGTGCGATGCTAGCCGAAGATTCTTGACGTCGAGAGAGTCGAGGAGAACGCCATGCCGGACCAGTGGGACCCCGATCGCTACCTCAGCTACGCCGACGAGCGCGGCCGGCCCTTCGTGGAGCTGCTCGCCCGGGTCGGTGCGGAGCACCCGCGCGAGGTGGTCGACCTGGGCTGCGGGCCGGGCAACCTGACCGCGCTGCTGCAGCGGCGCTGGCCCAAGGCACGGGTGCGCGGCGTGGACAGCAGTCCGGCGATGGCCGAGCGGGCGCGTGCGGCCGGCATCGAGACGACGCTGGCAGACGTGCGCGAGTGGCGGCCGGAGGAGCCGGTCGACGTGGTGGTCAGCAACGCCGCACTGCAGTGGGTGCCCGATCACCTGGCGCTGTTGCCGCGGCTGGTGGCGGCGGTGCGGCCAGGCGGCTGGTTCGCAATGCAGGTGCCGGGTAACTTCGGCGAGCCCAGCCACACCCTGCGCGAGGAGCTGGCCGCCGAGCCGCCGTACGCCGAGTACCTGGCCGGCACTGCCCGGCCCGGCAGCCACGAGCCGACGGCGTACTGGGAGGCGCTCAGCGCGGCCGGCGAGGTCGACGTGTGGGAGACCACGTACCTGCATGTCCTGACCGGCGAGGACGCGGTCTTCGACTGGATCTCGGGCACCAGCCTGCGGCCGACCCGCGCGGCGCTGCCCGACGAACTGTGGCAGCGCTTCGCGGCCGAGCTGCGGCAGCGACTCCGGGTGGCCTATCCCATCCGGGCGGGCCGCGTGATCCTGCCGTTCCGGCGCATCTTCGCGGTGGTCGCGGTTACCTGCTGAGCATGAACCTGGCAGCCGACCCGGAGCAGCGTGCCGTCGTCGTCAATCGCGTCCGCCGCGCGCAGGGGCAGCTGGGCGGGGTGCTGCGGATGATCGAGGAGGGCCGCAGCCTGGACGAGGTGGTCTCCCAGCTCAAGGCGGTCACCCGGGCGTTGGACAAGGCGGCGTTCGCGCTGCTCGCCGGCGAGCTGCGCAGCCGGACCATGCGCGGCGCCGATCCCGCGGAGCTGGAGGAGCTGGAGCGGGTGTTCCTCTCGCTCGCCTAACAAGTTACTCATCAGTAAGATGGTGGGCATGTCGCAGCTCTACCGTCTTTGGACCAGCACCTCGAGCATCCCCGTCGTCGGCAAGCGGATCTTCTCGATCGCCTTCAGCCAGAAGGCGCCGTACTTCGGCACGATCCACCCGCGCGTCACCGAACTGCGGCCCAACCACGCCGAGGTGGTGATTCCGAACCGGCGCCGGGTGCACAACCACATCGGCACCGTGCACGCGATCGCGCTCTGCAACGGCCTGGAGATGGCGATGGGCGCCCTGGCCGAGACCACCATCCCGGCAGGCAAGCGCTGGATCCCCAAGGGCATGGAGGTCGCCTACACCGCCAAGGCGACCAGCGACATCACCTGCATCGCCGAGACCGACCAGGAGCAGTGGGACGGCGACGACCCCGACCTGCCGGTGCGAGTGAAGGGCGTGCGCGACGACGGCACCGTCGTGATCGAGGGCGTCATCAGGCTGTGGGTGACTCCCAAGAAGTGAATTGAGTACGGCGCGGGGTCGCGCCGTACCCTTGCCGGGTTATGGCTCGCACGTATGAGGTCCGCACCTACGGGTGCCAGATGAACGTCCACGACTCCGAGCGGCTCTCCGGGCTGCTGGAGGACGCGGGCTACCTGAAGGCGGCTGACGGCGAGCAGGCCGACGTGGTCGTGTTCAACACCTGCGCGGTGCGGGAGAACGCCGACAACAAGCTCTACGGCAACCTCGGTCACCTGCGCCCGGTCAAGGACGCGCACCCCGGCATGCAGATCGCCGTCGGCGGGTGCCTGGCGCAGAAGGACCGCTCGGTTATCACCGAGAAGGCGCCCTGGGTGGACGTGGTCTTCGGGACCCACAACATCGGCTCGCTGCCGGTGCTGCTGGAACGCGCCCGGGTGGCGGAGGAGGCGCAGGTCGAGATCCTCGAGTCGCTCGAGGTCTTCCCCTCCACGCTGCCGACGCGCCGGGAGAGCCCCTACGCCGCCTGGGTGTCGGTCAGCGTCGGCTGCAACAACACTTGCACCTTCTGCATCGTGCCGTCGCTGCGCGGCAAGGAGAAGGACCGCCGTCCGGGGGAGATCCTGGCCGAGATCGAGGCGCTCGTGGCGGAGGGCGTCGCGGAGATCACCCTGCTCGGCCAGAACGTCAACGCGTACGGCGTGGAGTTCGGCGACCGGCAGGCCTTCTCCAAGCTGTTGCGTGCGTGCGGCTCGATCGAGGGCCTGGAACGAGTGCGCTTCACCTCCCCGCACCCGGCGGAGTTCACCGACGACGTGATCGAGGCGATGGCCCAGACGCCCAACGTGATGCCCTCCCTGCACATGCCGCTGCAGTCCGGCTCCGACCGGATCCTGCGGGCGATGCGCCGCTCCTACCGCTCCTCGAAGTACCTGGGCATCATCGAGCGGGTCCGCGCGGCGATCCCGCACGCCGCGATCACCACCGACATCATCGTGGGATTCCCGGGTGAGACCGAGGAGGACTTCGAGGAGACGCTGCGCGTGGTGCGCGAGGCGCGCTTCGCCAGCGCGTTCACCTTCCAGTACTCCAAGCGCCCCGGTACGCCGGCCGCCGACATGCCCGACCAGATCTCGCCGGAGGTCGTCGGCGAGCGCTACCGGCGGCTGGTCGACGTGGTCAACGAGATCGCCTGGGAGGAGAACAAGGCCCAGGTCGGCCGCACCGTCGAGTTGATGGTCGCCGAGGGCGAGGGTCGCAAGGACGGCGAGACGCACCGCATGTCGGGCCGGGCGCCCGACAATCGGCTGGTCCACTTCGCGCCCGACTCGCTGGCCGGCCGCGTCGAGCCGGTGCGCCCGGGCGACATGGTGACGGCGGAGATCACCTACGCCGCCCCGCACCACCTGGTGGCCGACCGGGTGCTCGGCGTGCGGCGTACCCGCTCCGGGGACGCCTGGGAGGCACGGACCGCCGTCCCCAAGCAGGTCGTCGGCCTCGGGCTGCCGACCGTCGGGGTGCCCGACCCACTCCCGGCCGCCCCCGCCTGCGGCTGAGGCCCCGCTCTGCCCAAACTGTCACCGTGACAGTTCGCGTGGCGGGTGACACTTCGGAAGTGTCACTTCAGCCGCAAAGTGTCACGGTGACACTTTGGGAGACGGGGCCGGCGGGCAGGCGGGGCGGGAGCCCGTCCACCGGGTGACCCGAAGAAGCACCACTGAGGTCCTTGATGATAAGAACTCCCCGTGATCGCTTGTGACTGAGGAACGCCTCCCCGGTCGGCTGCTGGTCACCCTGGCGCTGCTGAGCGCCACCGCGCCGGTCTCCACCGACCTGTATCTCGCGTCGTTCCCGCAGATGACGCGCGCGTTGCACACCGACGCGTCGATGGTGCAGCTCACGCTGACCGCGTTCCTGGTCGGCATCGGCCTCGGACAGGTGCTCTGGGGCCCGGTCACCGACCATCTCGGCCGGATTCGGCCGATGATCGCCGGCGCCGCGCTGAGCTTCGTCGCCTCGGTCGTGGCGATGCTGGCGCCGAGCGTGCACGTGCTCATCGTGGCCCGACTGGTGCAGGCGCTGTGTGGCGCCGCGGTGGTCGTCTCCGGAGGCGCTTCGGTCGCCGATCGGCTGCACGGCTTCGCGCTGGCGCGCACGCTGACGCTGCTGGGCACCATCATCGGCCTGGCCCCGATCTGCGCTCCGGTGGCGGGCGGCTTCCTCGCCGAGCACGTGCCCTGGCGCGGCGTGCTCGGCGTGATCTGCGGCTTCACGCTGGTGCAGATCGTCGTGATCATGCTGGTCGTCCGCGAGTCGCTGCCGGTCGAGCGCCGCAGTCCGCGGGTGCGCTATGGGCACATCGGCACGCTGCTGCGCCGCCCCGCGTACGTCGGACACGCGGCCACGCAGGTGCTCGGCTTCGCCACCCTGATGACCTACGTCTCGTCCTCCTCGTTCGTCTTCCAGCGCTACCTCGGCCTCTCCAGCGCCGACTACGGGCTCTGCTTCGCGCTCAATGCCATCGGGCTGGTCGCGGCCAGCTTCGCGTCCTCCCGGCTGGCCCGGCGGCGGGTGCATCCGGCGCGCACGGCCGGGCGGGCGCTGCCCGTCGCGGTGGCGGCGATCGCGGTGATGCTGCTCGTCGTCCTCTCTCCGCTGCCGCGCGCCCTGATGCTCGTCCCGCTCTTCGTCGCCCTGGCCTCGCTCGGCTTCGTCAACGGCAACTGCGGCGCGCTCGCGGTGCAGCAGAGCCGGGACGTCGCCGGCTCGGGCAGCGGGCTGGGCGGCGGCCTGATGTTCCTCGGAGCCGGCCTGGTCTCGCCGTTGGGCGGCATCGCCGGCGAGGACACCGCCGTGCCGTTCGCGGTCACGATGCTGTGCCTGAGCCTGGCCGCGGCGGCGGCCTTCGTCGGCGTACGCCGCTACGTCGCACGGCACCGGCATCTCGAGCACGCGTTCGCGATGCCGGTGGTCGCCGAGTCGCCGGCCTGACCCCTCAGAAGCCGAAGGTCAGGTACGGCGGCACCGCGTCCCGCGCCAGCAGGCCCAGCACCATCGCCTCGTGCGGCACCGTCGGCTCGGGGAGCGCGCTCAGCGGGAACCAGCCGAGGTCGGTGGCCTTGGCCGACTCCATGATCCGGGGCTCGCCCGACCATGCGCGGGCGGTGAAGAAGAAGTCGACGCGCTCGTCGATCGGCTCACCGCCCGCGGTGCGCTGCATCGACGTCAGGAAGGTGAGGTCGACATCGGTGACGCCGATCTCCTCGACCGCCTCGCGGGTGGCGGCGTCGAAGGCGGTCTCGCCGCGCTCGACGTGGCCGGCCGCGCCCGCGCCCCAGTGGCCAGCCATGAACGGTACGTCGCCGCGCCGCTGCAGCAGCACCTCGGTGCCGGCGGTGCCGGGGCGCAGCAGGAACACGTAGGCCGCCGGGACGACGACGAAGCGGTCGAGTGTCATCCAGGCGGCCTACGTAGCTCGGTCAGTGCGTCACTCGTCGATGCCGAGCGCGTCCTTGGCCTTGTCCACGCCGGCGTCGATCTGGTCGCCGAACTTGCCGCCGGTCTTGTCGTCGGCGAAGTCCGACGCCTTGTCCAGCGCGTCGGAGACCTGGTCCGGGTGGTCGGAGACGGCGTCCTTGGCCTTGTTCACCGCGTCATCGAGAAATCCCATGTTCATCCCCCATCGTGATGGGCGGCACCCCGAGTGGCGCCGCGTTCGCTGACACACTAGCCACATGCCGGCGCTATCCTCCACGCCCTCGGACCAGAGTTCTCCGGCTGTTCCCCTGGTGGCGGTGGTCGGCGCCACGGCTGCCGGGAAGACGGCGCTCTCCCTCGACCTGGCCGAGCGGCTCGGTGGCGAGATCGTCAACACCGACGCCATGCAGCTCTACCGCGGCATGGACATCGGCACCGCCAAGCTGCCCGAGCGGGAGTGGCGCGGCGTCCCACACCACCTCGTCGACGTGCTCGACGTGACGGAGCCGGCCACCGTGGCCGAGTACCAGGGCTGGGCCCGCGACGTGATCGCCCGGCTCCGCGCCGCGGGCACGGTGCCGATCCTGGTCGGTGGCAGCGCGCTCTACACCCGGGCGCTGGTCGACCGGTTCGAGTTCCCCGGGACCGATCCCGCGCTGCGCGCCCGGCTCGAGCGCGACCTGGACTCGTTCGGGGCCGCGGCCCTGCACCGGCGGCTGGCCGGCGTCGACCCGGTGGCGGCGGAGCGGATCGAGCCGGAGAACGGCCGCCGCATCGTGCGTGCCCTGGAGGTCGTCGAGCTGACTGGCAGGCCGTTCAGGGCCCGCCTGCCGGTGCAGCAGTACGTCGACCCGCACACCGTCCAGATCGGCGTCGACATCGACCGCGAGACGCTCGACGCCCGGATCGAGCAGCGGGTGGAGCAGATGTTCGAGGCCGGCCTGGTGGCCGAGGTGGAGGGTCTGATCGGTCGCGGACTGCTGCGGAGCAGGACCGCCGCGGCGGCGATCGGCTACCAGGAGGTGGCGGCGTACCTCGCCGGCGACCTGACCCTGGCCGAGGCCAAGCTCAAGACCGTGGCCAAGACCCGCCGGTTCGCCCGGCGCCAGGACGCGTGGTTTCGCAAGGACCCGCGGGTGGTGTGGGTGCGCCACGACGACCCCGAGCGGGTCGAGAAGGCGGTGGCAGCGGTCCGTAGGCTGGTGCCGTGAGCTATCCATTCGTCAAGGGCCACGGCACCGAGAACGACTTCGTGGTGCTGCCCGACCCGGACGGATCGGTGCACGGTCCGCTCGCCGCCGAGCGCGTTCGCGCGTTGTGCGACCGGCGGGCCGGCCTCGGCGCCGACGGCGTGCTGCGCGTCGTCCGCACGGCGAGCTACCCGGCCGACTGGCCCGGCGCGCCGACGGGGGTGGCGGGCGAGTGGTTCATGGACTACCGCAACGCGGACGGCTCCATCGCGGAGATGTGCGGCAACGGCACCCGGGTGTTCGCGGCGTACCTGCGCGAGCAGGGGCTGGCCGGTGACTCGATCACGATCGCGACCCGGGCCGGCGACAAGACCCTTACCTTCGACGGTGCCGACTGGACCGTCGACCTCGGCCCGGCCGAGATCCACGGCGAGACCAAGGTCGCCGCGGGCGGCCACACCTGGCCGGCGCGGCACCTGAGCATGGGCAACCCCCATGCGGTCGTCTTCGTGGAGACCCTGGAGCAGCCGGGCAGCCTGCTGGAGCAGCCGGAGTACGACGCCGCGGTCTACCCGACCGGGGTGAACGTCGAGTTCGTGGTGTCGGTGGGGCCGCGGCACGTCGCGATGCGGGTGCACGAGCGCGGAGTGGGGGAGACCCGCTCCTGTGGCACCGGCGCCGGTGCGGTGGGGGTGGCCGCGATGCTGGCCGACGGTGCGACTCGGCCGGCGGCGTACACGGTGGACGTGCCCGGTGGTCGGCTGACGGTGACGTGGACCGACACGGGCGTCCTGCTGAGCGGGCCGGCGGTCCTGGTCGCCCGTGGCGAGACCGACCTGTGAGGCCGATCAGTCGACCCTGAGGCCGAACGCCCGCGCCAGCGACGGGGCGGTGCGGGCACGACGCAGGTGCTTGGCGCCGACGACGTCGTCGAGGAAGCCGGTCAGCGAGTAGTGACTCAGCGGTGAGGAGACCACCCGTGGTCGCTGGTCATGGGTGGCCACCACTGTCAGCACCCTGTTGCCGTGGCGGCCGTCGTCCTCGTCGGCGGTCACCACGATCGCCAGCCGGCCGGACGTCCAGTCGGGTCCGGAGGTGAGGGCGGCGATGCGGGCCGAGATCCAGTCGTCGGCCTGGGCCAGCGTGCCGTCGTGGGCGTCGTGGACGACGTCGGGGATGACGAACCCGACGTTCGGCAGCGTGCCCGCAGCGGCGTCGTGGGCCAGTCGGGTGGCGGGTACGTCGTGCTTGCGGCAGGCGGCCCGGTCCGTGACGAAGTAGGCCCACGGGTTGTGTCGGACGGCGTACTCGCCGTGGTTGGTCAGGGCGCAGTGACCGGGCATGGCGTCGGCGTACACCTTCGCCGTGCGGCCGTGCCGGTGGGCCTGGCGGAAGACGGTGTTGCCGCGCAGTCGGTGGACCGTGGGGTCGGCGTCGTCGGTGATCCCGAGCGTCGACCCGGCCGCGATCGCGATGTAGTTCGGCAGGGACGGGTGGCGGATGGCGGTGTAGTCGGTGGCGTAGGCGTGCTGGGTGGCGAAGGC
The DNA here is from genome assembly GCF_035547795.1 of Nocardioides sp. Taxonomy (GTDB): domain Bacteria; phylum Actinomycetota; class Actinomycetes; order Propionibacteriales; family Nocardioidaceae; genus Nocardioides. Next base: position 53,736 of record NZ_DASZUF010000181.1, on the reverse strand, counting down.
ATAGGTGCGCGGCATGCCGGCGCGCATCTCGGCGAGAGAGTGGTTCTCGACCATGAAGACGATCGCCTTCGTCACCCGCGGCCCGGCGGCACGTGCGGTCGCCGTGCTCCCCGGGGTCATCGGGGTCATCGGGGTCATCGGGGTCGTGGAGGCCGCCGTGGCCGCCGGCGGTGAGGGCGTCGCCCCGGCGGGACGCGAGGCGCCGCCGCATGCGGTCAGCACGGCGGCCAGCACGGTCGACGACGACAACAAGACCAGGCTTCGACGCATGGATCGACGATAGGTGGCCGGGCGCTAGAGTCCGGCGCATGGATCTGACCAACAGCACCGCCATCGTCACCGGTGGCGCCAGCGGCATCGGCGCGGCCTGCGTGCGCCAGCTCGCCGACCGCGGCGCGACGGTGATCATCGCCGACCTGCAGGCCGACAAGGGCGAGGCCCTGGCCGAGGAGGTCAAGGGCGTCTTCGCGCAGGTGGACGTGACCAAGACCGACCAGATCACCGCCGCGGTGGAGCAGGCCGCGCAGATCGCACCGCTGAAGGCGTGCGTGAACTCCGCCGGCATCGGCTCGGCGGTGCGCACCATCGGCCGCGACGGTCAGATCGAGTCGGCGTTCCCGATCGACGCCTTCCGCAAGGTCATCGAGATCAACCTGATCGGCACCTTCGACGTGGTCCGCCAGGCCGCGACGGTGATGAGCCGCAACGAGCCGGACGCGAACGGCCAGCGTGGCGCGATCGTCAACCTGGCCAGCGTGGCTGCCTTCGACGGCCAGATCGGCCAGGCGGCGTACAGCGCCTCCAAGGGCGGCATCGTCGGGCTCACCCTGCCGCTGGCCCGCGACCTGTCCGCGGCCGGCATCCGGGTCAACACGGTCGCGCCGGGCCTGATCGACACCCCGATCTACGAGTTCGTGCCGAACCCGGAGGAGTTCAAGGCCAACCTGGGCAAGAACGTGCTCTTCCCCAAGCGCCTCGGCGTGCCCGACGAGCTGGCCTCGATGGTGCTGGAGCTGATCACCAACGACTACATGAACGCCGAGACCATCCGCGTCGACGGCGGCATCCGGATGCCACCCAAGTGAGTCGCTGACCCCCGCGATGTCACGCGTCCCGGCCGCACCAGCGGCCGGGACGCATGAGGGTGCGATAACCGCTGGCGCGCCGCCGTACCCTTGAAGGCGTATGACGAACGCACATGACTTCAGCCTGGAGACCGAGCTCGAGGAGACCGTCGACTGGGACGACCTCGCCGACGACCTCGCCGACGACACCGAGGACGAGCCCAGCGCCGGCGCGATGGAGCTCGCCGAGCGGCACGCCCTGCGCCGGGTGGCCAGCCTGCGCACCGAGCTCGAGGACATCACCGAGGTCGAGTATCGCCAACTGCGACTGGAGCGGGTCGTCCTGGTCGGGGTGTGGACCGACGGCAGCATCGAGGACGCCGAGAACAGCCTCGCCGAGCTCGCGCTGCTCGCCGAGACGGCCGGCTCGGAGGTGCTGGAGGCGATCTACCAGCGCCGGCAGTCGCCCGACCCGGCGACGTACGTCGGCCGTGGCAAGGTCGAGGCGATCGGCGAGATCGTCCGGGCCACCGGCGCGGACACGGTGATCTGCGACGGTGAGCTCGCGCCCAGCCAGCTGCGCAACCTCGAGGACCGCCTCCAGGTCAAGGTGGTCGACCGGACCGCCCTGATCCTCGACATCTTCGCCCAACACGCGAAGTCCAAGGAGGGTCAGGCCCAGGTCGAGCTCGCCCAGCTCAACTACATGAAACAGCGCCTGCGCGGTTGGGGCGGCAACCTGTCGCGCCAGGCCGGTGGCCGGGTCGCCGGCGGCGCCGGCATCGGTGGCCGCGGGCCCGGTGAGACCAAGATCGAGACCGACCGGCGCCGGATCAACACCAAGATCGCCAAGCTCAACCGGGAACTGCGCGAGATGAAGTCGACCCGCGACACCAAGCGGGCCACTCGACGGCGCAACCAGATCCCCGCGGTCGCGATCGCCGGCTACACCAACGCCGGCAAGTCCAGCCTGCTCAACCGGCTCACCGACGCCGGCGTGCTGGTGGAGGATGCGCTGTTCGCCACGCTGGACCCCACCACCCGGCGTACCACCACCGCCGACGGCCGGGTCTACACCATGAGTGACACCGTCGGGTTCGTCCGGCACCTGCCGCACCAATTGGTCGAGGCGTTCCGGTCGACCCTGGAGGAGGTCGCCGACGCCGACCTGATCCTGCACGTGGTCGACGGCTCCCACCCGGACCCGGAGGGGCAGTTGTCAGCGGTGCGCGAGGTCTTCGCCGAGATCGGCGCCGCCGACGTGCCGGAGCTGGTGGTGGTCAACAAGATCGACGCCGCCGACCCGCTGGTGGTCCAGCGGCTGCTGCGCGAGGAGCCGCACAGCGTTGCCGTCTCCGCGCGCACCGGCGAGGGCATCGCGGCGGCACTGGCGGCGGTCGAGGCCGACCTGCCGCGGCCGGGCGTGCCGTTCCACGTGCTGCTGCCCTACGAGCGTGGCGACCTGGTCAACCGGGTGCACCAGCACGGCGAGATCGACCACCTGGAGCACACCGGCGAGGGCACCGAGATCACCGGCCGCGCCAACGAGGACCTGGCCGCGGAGCTGTCGTCGTACAACGTTTAGGTGAATCTGCTGCGCCTCGTCGGTATCGGCCGGATCATGGTCCGGTGACCAGAAGGATCCGGCTCGTGCTGGCGGCCTCGGTGGCGTCCGTGCTCGCCACCCTGGGCGTCGTGGTGGTGCTGCTGCACGACGGCGCCAGCGCGGCCGAGTCGTCGTGCGCCCGCACCCAGGCGGCCTCGGTGGCGCGCGCCTCGATCGTGACCGGCCACGGCCCGCGCACGCTGGTGATCGGCGACTCGTGGGCGGCCGGCTTCGGGCTGTGGAACATCGGCCGGTCGTTCCCGTCGTACCTGCCCGGGCGGGTGCACGTCGCCGCGTTCTCCGGCTCCGGCTTCAGCGAGGGCGCGACCCACTGCCGCCACGAGTCGTACGCCGACCGCGCCCCCGAGGCGTTGCGCGGCGGTGCCTCGCTGGTGGTGGTCGAGGGCGGCCTCAACGACACCGACCAGCCGCCCGCCGACGTGGTGAGCGGGTTCCACCGACTGATGAGCGTGCTGCACGGCCACCGGGTGGTCGTCATCGGGCCCACCGCGGCCCCGAAGCGTGGCGACAGCGTGTACCCGGTCGACGCGCTGCTGGCGCGGCTGTGCGCCGCCGCCCGGGTGCCGTACATGTCGACGCTCGGCATCGAGCTGCCCTACCAGGGCGACCGGCTGCACCCCACCGCCGACGGCGCCGGCATCTTCGGCGAGGCGGTCGCGCACTGGATTCAGACCCAGGCCTGACACCTGGCTCGCTCCCCGGGCGCTCGATCGGACAAGATGGGGCCATGGAGCAGCGCACCCTCGGAACCACCGGCAAGGACGTCTCGATCGTCGGGCTCGGCACCTGGCAGCTCGGCGCCGACTGGGGCGAGGTCAGCGAGTCCGACGCCCGCGCCGTCCTGGAGGCGAGCGTCGAGGCCGGCGTCACGTTCTTCGACACCGCCGACGTGTACGGCGACGGGCGCAGCGAGCAGCTCATCGGCGACTTCCTGCGCTCCACCGGGGCGTCGGTCACGGTCGCCACCAAGATGGGTCGCCGCGTCGAGCAGATCCCGGAGAACTACACCCTGGACAGCTTCCGGGCCTGGACCGATCGGTCCCGGCGCAACCTCGGCGTCGACACCCTCGACCTGGTGCAGCTGCACTGCCCGCCGTCGGCAACCATCGACGACGAGGTCACCTACGACGCGCTACGCACGCTGGTCGAGGCCGAGGCCATCGCGGCGTACGGCGTCTCCGTCGAGACCTGCGACCAGGCGCTCTCCGCCATCCGCCACGGCGCCGCCACGGTGCAGATCATCCTCAATGCGTTCCGGCTCAAGCCGCTGGACCAGGTGCTGCCCGCCGCGGCGCGGGCGGGCGTGGGCATCATCGTGCGCGTGCCGCTGGCCAGTGGGCTGCTCTCGGGTCGCTACGACCGCGACACCGTGTTCGCGCACAACGACCACCGCAGCTACAACCGGCACGGCGAGGCGTTCGACGTGGGTGAGACGTTCTCCGGGGTCGACTACGAGACCGGCGTGGCGGCGGCGAAGGAGTTCGCCGAGCTGGTTCGGGCGCACGGCCCCGAGGGCGCGACGCCCGCGCAGGTGGCCATCGCGTGGTGCGCGCAACAGCCCGGCGTCACCACCGTGATCCCCGGTGCTCGCAACGTGGACCAGGCCCGGTCCAACGCCGCGGCCGGGCTGGTGCCGGCGCTCTCGGCCGAGTTGCTCGAGGGCATCACCCGGATCTACGACACCCACCTGCGCGCCTCGATCCATCCGCGTTGGTAGCACGCCGGTGCGGGCGCGGCGGATCCTCACCTGGACCGGGTTCGGCCTGATCCTGGCCGGCCTGGCCATGCTCGGCTGGGTGGCCTGGGAGTTCTACGGCACCACCTGGGTCAGCCACCGGCACCGGGAGCAGGCGCTCAGCCGGCTGGAGCAGGGCTGGCGCGGCGGACACGGCTCCGTGCGTACGTCGTGGGGCGAGGCGGACGCCATCGTCCGGATCCCACGCTTCGGCTCCTCCTACGCCGTGCCGGTGCTCGAGGGCACCTCCGCCGCGGTGCTGGCGACCGGCTACGGCCACTTCACCGGCACCGCGGGTCCCGGCCAGGTCGGCAACTACGCGCTGGCCGCCCACCGGATCACCCACGGGGAGCCGCTGCGCCGGATGCCCGATCTGCGGTCGGGTGACGAGGTGATCGTGCAGACCCGCACGCGGACCTACACCTACCGGCTGACCAACGCCGGATCCGCGCTGGTGGTGCCGATGACGGCGACCTGGGTGACCACGCCGCTGCCGCGCAATCCGACCGGCGGGATCGAGCCCGCGCAACAGCCGGGGCAGCGGCTGATCACGCTGACCACGTGCAGCGAGCTGTTCCACACCGACAACCGGATGGTGGCCTTCGGCGTACTGGTGGCTAGCGCGCCCCGATGACGCCCGCCGCGCGCGCCGCCTCCGCATAGGCGGCCGCCAGCGAGGCCACCGTCTCGTGGGCGTTGAGGCCGCTCGGGTTGGGCACCACCCACAGCTCCGACTCGCCCAGCATGGTCGGCTGACGGCCGACGGTGGCCTTGGGCAGCCCGAATGCGGTCCGGTACGCCGTGATCCCGGCCATCGCGACCACCCGCGGCCGCAGCCGCAGCACGAGGTCGGTGAGGGCCTTGCTGCCTTCGCGCAGCTCCTCGGCGCCCAGCTCGGAGGCGCGGGCGGTGGCGCGGTGCACCAGGTTGGTGATCCCGATGCCGCGCTCGCGCAGGTGCTCACGGTCGGCCTCGGTCATGCCGTCGGCAGGGCTGATCGGGCGGTCGATGATCCCGGCCTGGAACAGCGCGGGGTAGAACCGGTTGACCGGGTGGGCGAAGTGGGTGCTCGTCGCGGCGGTCCACAGCCCGGGGTTGATCCCGACGAACAGCAGCCTCAGCTCCTGTCCGGGCCCCGGCAGCAGGTCCGGCACCGCGGCGCCGTAGAACGTCTCGAGCTCTTCTCTGGTGAATCGCGCCACACCCCGAGCATTTCACCCTCCCGCCGAGAGGTCACTTTCTGCCCCTCGAGGGGTCACTTTCGGCGCGTTGAGTGGTCACTTCGGGCGGTTACTTCCGGCGGCACGGCGGACACTCGACCCGCCAAAGGTGACCTCTCGACCGGCCAAAGGTGACCTCTCGACGTGGATAGGGTTTGCGCGTGCCGTGGAACACCTTCATCGAGGGCGACAACCTCACGGTGCTGCACGCGCTCGCCGCCGCGGGTGAGACCTTCGACCTGGTCTACATCGACCCGCCGTACAACACCGGCAGCGCGTTCGCCTACCACGACGACGTGCGCGGCCCGGACGGCCGGCGGGCGGGGCGACACGAGGCGTGGGTGGCGATGATGCGGCCACGGCTGGAGGCGGCGCGTGCGGTGATGAGCCGGGGCGCGGCGATCTACGTCTCCATCGACGACAACGAGGCCGCGCACCTGCGGCTGCTGATGGACGAGGTGTACGGCGAGGCCAACTTCCTGGCCCAGGTCGTGGTCAGCCTCAACGCCAAGGGGCGCCAGCTGGGGCGCGGCTTCGCCACCTCGCACGAGTATCTGCTGGTCTACGCCCGCGACGCGCGGGCCTGTGTGCTGGACGCCTCCTCGCCGGAGCTGGTGGACGAGCGCGACTTCCCGCTGGTGGCCGACGACGGCCGGCGCTACCGGCGGCTGCCGTTGCGCAACACCAACAAGAAGTTCAACCCAATCACCGCGCCCACGCTGCACTATCCGCTGTGGGGCTCGCCCGAGTCCGGTGAGGTGCGGGTCGAGCCGTTCCCCGGTGCGGTGGAGATCAAGCCGGTCTTCGGCGACGGCTCGCCGGCGGTGTGGCGCTGGAGCGCGCCGCTGGTGGCCGAGCGCAGCGACGACCTGGTCTGCCGGCGGCTCACTGGGCGGCTGGGGGAGCGGGTCGACGTCTTCCAGCGCGATTGGCTCGACGTCGTCGGCGGGGCGACCGGGACCGTGCGGCGCAAGAAGCTGCGCACCGTGTGGACCGCCGCCGAGGTCGGCTCCACCGACGTCGCCGTCGCCGAGCTCAAGGCGCTGGTCGGCCACGTCTTCGAGTCGCCGAAGCCGACCGGGCTGCTGCGCCGCATCCTGCAGACCATGCCCACCGATGCGCGGGTGCTCGACTTCTTCGCCGGGTCCGGGACCACGGGCCACGCGGTCGCGCTGCAGAACGCCGCGGACGGGGGTCGTCGTACCTGTGTCTCGGTGAACCACGCCGAGCCCACCCGACCCGGCTCGAACGCCCACCGTGTGGGCCTGGCCACCGTCGCCGACATCACCCGGGCCCGGCTACGCGCCGTGGCCGAGGCGGTCGGTGGCGGGCTGGAGGAGCGGTGATCGAGCGCGAGCTGCTGCTGCACCGCGGCCGTACGTCGCTGCGGACGCGGCTGGCCCGCTGGCGCACCAAGCGCTGGCAGATCGTGCAGTGCGCGGTCGCGGCGGCGGTGGCGTGGTTCATCGCCCGGCACGTGCTCGGGCACCCGACGCCGGTCTTCGCGCCGATCGCGGCGGTCGCCTCGCTCGGCACGTCCTACGGCCAGCGGCTGCGGCGCGTGGCCGAGGTCTCGCTCGGGGTGTCGCTGGGCGTCCTGGTCGGTGACCTGCTGGTGGCCTGGATCGGGCAGGGGCCGTGGCAGCTCGCGCTGATCGTGGCGCTGGCGTTCAGCGTCGCGATCCTGCTCGACGCCGGCGTGATCTTCCAGAACCAGGCGGCGGTGCAGTCGATCTTCGTCACCGCGATGCTGCCCGGGAACAACGGCATCTGGACCCGCTGGACCGAGGCGCTGGTCGGCGGCGCCGTCGCGCTGGTGGCGGCCACGGTGGTGCCGGCGGCGCCGTTGCGCCGGCCCCGGGAGCAGGCCGCGCGCGTGGTCATCCGGATCGCCGAGCTGCTGCGCGCCGCGGGTGCGGTGATGCTCGAGGGTGAGGGCGATCGCGGCTACGCGATCCTCGCCGATGCCCGCGCCACCGACAGCCTCATCCGTGAGCTGCAGGCCGCCGCCGACGAGGGCATGGCGGTGGTGGCGTCCTCGCCGTTCCGGGTCAAGCACAAGGCGTCGGTGCGCCGCATGGTCGAGCTGGTCGAGCCGCTGGACCGTGCCCTGCGCTCCACCCGGGTGCTGGTGCGTCAGGTCGCGGTCGCCGCCCATCGCAGCCGGCCGGTGCCGGCGTCGTACGCGACCTTGGCCTTCGACCTCGCTGACGCCACCGAGCAGGTGGCCGCCGAGCTGCGCGCGGGCCGACTGGCCGCCGACGCCCGCGAGGCGCTGCTGGCGGTCGGGGAGGCCTCCGGCGCCGTGGAGCGCTCGGAGATGATGACCGCGGAGGTGATCCTGGTGCAGATCCGCTCGGTGGTGGTGGACCTGCTGGTGCTCACCGGGATGGAGCAGCTGGAGGCGACGGACTCGCTCCCACCGCCCCCGCGCTGATCGCGTCGAGCGTGGCCAGCCAGCGCTCCGCGGTCCCGTCGTACGGCGGCTCGCCGGCGGCGACCGCGGCCCAGACCCGGTCGGCGGAGTCCTCGGCCAGCGAGATGATCTCGGGCGGATAGCCGAGCTCGACCTGGTGCTGCTCGAACTCGTCCTGGTCGTCGAGGACCAGCCCGCGCTGGTCGCGGAGCAGGATGACGTCCAGGTCCAGGTCGACCATGGTCAGCACGTCGCCGTCCCAGACCGGCGGCGTGGTCATGTCGACGTACACCGCGGTGTCATGACCGGCGTCGTAGAAGCCGGCGAAGTGGGCGGCGTCGTGGTGCGGAGCCAGGCTCACGCAGGCGAAGTCGGCGACGAAGTCACGGCCGGGGCGCTGGTAGCGCGTGCCCACCGGGAAGCCGAGCCAGTCGCCGTGCTCGTCGGTGCCCAGATAGACGCCGTCGTAGCGCCAATGAGGCCGGCCTCCCCACTTGGTCATGCGGATGTGGATGGGGTGGCCGGCCTCGAAGAGCATGAGACCTGTCTACCGCAGATCGGACTCAGTGCGACTTCGGCGGCATCACGTACTTGGCGCCGAGGGCGATCAGGTCCTGGTAGCGCGAGCCGGTGAACTTGCCGAAGTTGTGCACCGCGTGGGCGTCGAGCCCGATCAGCACTCGGGCCTGCCTCTTCTGGATGCCGCGGATGATCACCTCGGCGGCCTTCTCCGGCGTGGTCTTGGCCAGCTTCTCGTCGAAGAACTTCGCGGTGGCGGCCTGGTCCTCCTTGGCCGAGGTGCGGGCCGAGCGCGCGATCGCGGTCTTGATGCCGCCGGGGTGGACGGCGGTGACGCCCACGCCGGTCCGCCCGATCAGCATCTCCTCGCGCAGCGCCTCGGTCATGCCGCGCACGGCGTACTTGGCGGCGTTGTACATCGACTGCCCCGGCATCGAGACCAGCCCGAAGAGGGAGGAGATGTTGACCAGGTGAGCGTCACCGGACTCGATCAGCGCGGGCAGGAAGAACTTGGTGCCGTGCACCACGCCCCAGAAGTTGATCCCGATGATCCAGTCGATGTCGTCCCACTCCAGGTCGACCAGGTCGCCGGCGAGCGCGACGCCGGCGTTGTTGATCACCACGTTGACGCCGCCGTAGTGGCTCAGCACGTCCGCGGCGTACGCCTCGAAGGCTGCCCGGTCGGCGACATCGAGCCGGTCGGCCTTGACCTCCGCGCCCCGGTGCTTGACCGCGTCGACGGTCTCGGCCAGGCCGGCCTCGTTGATGTCGGAGAGCGCCAGCCTGGCGCCGCGGCCGGCGAAGTCCAGCGCCAGCGCGCGGCCGATCCCGGAGCCGGCACCGGTGATGACGACGACCTTGTTGTCGAACTTCTTCATGCGTTCACTTCCTCGTGCAGGCGCTCGGAGGCGCCGGTGACGACGTACTTGGCGACGTCGAAGGTGTGCAGCAGGCCGCGGAAGACGAACGTCGTGCGCGGCCAGAGGGTGGTGTTGCGGCCCTGCTCGTCGAGGTACCAGGAGGCGCAGCCGCCCGAGGACCACACGGTCGGCTTCATCCGCTCTTGGAGGTCGGCGTTCCACGCCTCGAAGGCGTCCTCGCGCGGCTCGACGGTGGCGTAGCGGTGGTGGCGCATGGTGCGGATGGCGTCGCGGATGTACTGCACCTGCGACTCGATGATGAACACCATCGAGCTGTGGCCCAGCCCGGTGTTGGGGCCGATCACGAAGAACAGGTTGGGGAACTCCGGGACTGTGGTGCCCTTGTACGCCGCCGCGCCGGTCTGGGCGAACCGGTCCGCCATCGACCGCCCGGTCCGCCCGATCACGTGGTGGGCCACCGGGATGTCGGTGGTGTAGAAGCCGGTGGCCACGATCAGCACGTCGATCTCGCGCTCGGTGCCGTCGGTGGTGACGATCGAGGAGCCGGTGACCTTGGCGATCTTGTCGGTGACCAGCTCGGTGTTGTCCGCGTCGAGCGCGGGGTAGTAGCGGTTGGAGATCAGGATGCGCTTGCAGCCGATCTCGTAGGTCGGGGTGACCTTGGCGCGCAGCTGGGGATCCTTGATGCCCTTGCGGATGTTCTGCAGCGCCATCATCTTGGCCGGCAGCGCCAGCTTCGGGTTCTTGGTGAACGCCGGCACGTAGAGCTCGCGACCCCAGTAGATCGCCGTCCGGGCAGCCCGCTGCAACCCGGGCACGTGCCGGAAGGCGAGCTTCTCCAGGCTGCTGTAGCGGTGCTCGTTGCGGGGGATCACCCACGGCGCGGTGCGCTGGTAGACGTCGAGGTGGCTGGCGACCTTCTGCACCTCGGGCACGATCTGGATCGCGCTCGCGCCGGTGCCGATCACCGCCACCCGCTTGCCGGTCAGGTCCACGTCGTGGTTCCACCGGGCGGAGTGGAAGATCTCGCCCTGGAAGTCCTCGATGCCGTCGATGTCGGGGAGCTTGGGCTCCGAGAGCGGACCGGGTCCGACGATGAACGTCTTGGCGGCGTACGTCGTCGTGCGCCGGCCGCTGCTGGTGGAGACCAGCCAGCGCTGCCGCTCGTCGTCCCAGCGGGCGGCGTCCATCGTGGTGTTGAGCACGATCCGGTCCCGCACGCCGTACTCCTCGGCGACGCGGCGGATGTAGTCGAGGATCTCCGGCTGGGGGGAGAAGCTCATCGACCAGTCCGGGTTGGGGGCGAACGAGTAGCTGTAGAGCTGGCTGGGCACGTCGCACGCGGCACCCGGGTAGGTGTTGTCGCGCCAGGTGCCGCCGACGTCGTTGCCGCGCTCGATCACGACGAAGTCACGCTCGCCGTCCTCGTCGAGCTTGATCGCGGCGCACACGCCGCCGAAGCCCGCACCCACGATGAGGTGGTCGACCTCGATCTCCTTGGCCATGGCTCTTCCTTTCCTGGCTGCGTTCCCACCGTAGGCGGTCTATTGAACGAACGTCAATAGACCGTAGGTTGCTTGTTGAACGAATGTCAATAGACTGTTGGCATGGCTTCGCGGATCCGGCTCTCACCCGCCGAACGGCGCGAGCAGCTGCTCGACCTCGGCGTCCGGCTCTTCGCGCGCCGTTCGCTCGACGAGCTCTCCGTCGACGTGCTCGCCCAGGAGGCGGGCATCTCGCGCGGGCTGCTCTACCACTACTTCGGCGACAAGCTCGGCTTCCGCGAGGCGGTCGTCCGCCGCGCGGCCGCCGACCTGGTCGCCCAGACCGCCCCGCCGCCCAGCGGCGACCCGCAGCAGCGCCTGCTGCACTCGATGGCGGCGTACCTGGCCTATGTCGAGGCGAACTACGAGGGCTACCTGTCACTGGTCAGGGGCGCGGCCGGGGATCCGGTCCTGCGCGAGGTGTACGACGAGGCCCGCGCCGCGCTGACCGACCGGATCTTCGAGTCCGACGACGCCGGCATGCTGCCCGACACCCCCGTCGTACGGCTGCTGGTCAAGGGCTGGGCGGCGATGGCCGAGGAGCTGGTGCTCTCCTGGATGGCCGATCCCGCCGGGGTCACTCGCGAGCAGCTGCTCGACCTGCTCGGCAACTCGCTGCCCGCGCTGGTCGCCTCGCCGGCGGCGGCCACGGTCGGCTGACCCGCCCGCCCGCCCGCCCGCGCCGCAGCCCGCTGCACCCGCCGTACCCCCGACTCCAAAGTGTCACCGTGACACTTTGGGCCTGGAGTGACACTTCGCATGTGTCACCCTCGCCGCGAAATATCACGGTGACACTTTGGGAGCGGGCGATCGGGCGGGGGCGCCGGGAAATCGCTCGCGTCCCGGCCGCGGCACTGACAGGCTGCAGCGATGGAACTCATCGTCGGTGAGGGCGACCCGGACCTCGACGGGCAGCTGTCCGACGCGCTCGACGCGGTCAACGCCCTGCGTACGGCCGGGGTCGCCGGCGCGCGGGAGCTGACCGTCAAGCTGGTCGATGACCGCGGGCTCGCGGCCGGCGTCAGCGGCTGGACGTGGGGCATCGCGGCCGGCATCGGCATGACCTGGGTACGCGAGGACGTGCGCCGGACGGGCGTGGGGTCGCGACTGCTCACAGCGTTCGAGTCGGAGGCCAAGGCGCGCGGCGCCGATCGCGTCTTCGTCACGTCGTTCACGTTCCAGGCGCCCGGCTTCTACGAGCGACATGGCTATCGAGAGCTGTTCCGGTGGGACGGCGTGCCGCGCGAGGGCGAGGCCGACGTCCACTTCCGCAAGCACCTGTGAGCGTCGGGGAGAATGGGGGCGCGATGACCGAGCAACCCCTGGAGATCAACTACCCACCGCATCTGCCGGTCAGCGAGCGGCGTGAGGACATCGCCGCCGCCATCCGCGACCACCAGGTGGTGATCGTGGCCGGCGAGACCGGTTCGGGGAAGACCACCCAGCTGCCCAAGATCTGCCTGGAGCTGGGCCGGTCGATGATCGGGCACACCCAGCCGCGCCGGATCGCGGCCCGGTCGGTCGCCGAGCGCATCGCCGAGGAGCTGGACACCGAGCTGGGCGACCTGGTCGGCTACCAGGTGCGCTTCACCGACCGGACCTCGGCGGCGTCACGGATCAAGCTGATGACCGACGGCATCCTGCTCGCCGAGCTGCAGCGCGACCGCGACCTGCGCCGCTACGACACGATCATCATCGACGAGGCGCACGAGCGCAGCCTCAACATCGACTTCCTGCTCGGCTACCTCAAGCGGCTGCTGCCGCGCCGGCCCGACCTGAAGGTGATCGTCACCTCGGCGACCATCGACACCCAGCGCTTCTCCGAGCACTTCGCGAGCGGCGGGGTCGGCGCTCCCGTCATCGAGGTCTCCGGTCGCACCTTCCCGGTGGAGATCCGCTATCGACCGCTCCTGGAGCTGCCCGAGGCGGACGACGAGGGCGAACCGGTCGTCCGGGACCAGACCGAGGGCGTCGTCGACGCGGTCAAGGAGCTGTGCGCCGAGGGGCCCGGCGACATCCTGGTCTTCCTGCCCGGCGAGCGGGAGATCCGCGACACCGCCGACGCGCTCGGCGACCTGCCCCGCACCGAGATCGTCCCGCTCTACAGCCGGCTCTCCGCAGCCGAGCAACACCGCGTCTTCCAGCCGCACACCGGTCGCCGCGTCGTCCTCGCCACCAACGTCGCCGAGACCTCGCTGACGGTGCCCGGCATCAGGTACGTCGTCGACACCGGGCTGGCCCGGATCAGCCGCTACTCCAGCCGCACGAAGGTGCAGCGCCTGCCCATCGAACCGATCTCGCAGGCGTCGGCCAACCAGCGCTCCGGCCGCTGCGGGCGCGTCGAGGCGGGCATCGCGATCCGGCTCTACGACGAGGAGGACTTCGCGGGCCGGCCGGAGTTCACCGAACCGGAGATCCTGCGCACCAACCTGGCCAGCGTCATTCTCCAGATGGCCTCGCTGGGCCTGGGTGAGATCGCCCGGTTCCCCTTCGTGGAGCCGCCGGAGAGCCGCAACGTGACCGCCGGCGTGCAGCTGCTGGAGGAGCTCGGCGCGCTCGGATCCCCGAATGAAAGGGACAGAAGGCCGGAATCAACGGGGCGAAATCCCCGACTCACGAGGCTCGGTCGGCGGCTGGCCCGGCTGCCGATCGACCCGCGACTGGGCCGGATGATCCTGGAGGCCGAGCGGCTCGGCTGCGTGCGCGAGGTGATCGTGATCGCGGCCGCGCTGAGCCTGCAGGACCCGCGCGAGAGGCCCGGCGCCGATCACCCCAAGGAGCAGGCGCAGGCCGACCAGCTGCACGCCCGGTTCAAGCACGAGGCCAGTGACTTCCTGACCTGGCTCAACCTGTGGCGCTACCTCAAGGAGCAGCAGCGCGAGCTGTCCTCCAGCGCGTTCCGGCGGATGTGCCGACGCGAGTTCCTCAACTACCTGCGGGTGCGGGAGTGGCAGGAGTTCGAGTCCCAGCTGCGCCAGGTCTGCAAGGAGATGAGGATCCAGGTCGGCCGCCCCGCGGACAGCCCCGACGAGGACGGCATCCACCAGGCGCTGCTCTCGGGTCTGCTCTCCCACATCGGCCTGCTGGAGGAGCGAACCCGTGACAAGGCCGGTGACAAGGCCCGGCGGTCGGGGCCGCGGGAGTACCTCGGCGCGCGCAACACCCGGTTCGCGATCTTCCCCGGCAGCGCCCTGCACCGGCGCAACCCGCCGTTCGTGATGGCCGGCGAGCTGGTCGAGACCGGCCGGCTGTGGGCCCGCCAGAACGCCGCCATCAAGCCCGAGTGGGCCGAGCGGCTCGCCGGCGACCTGGTCAAGCGGACCTACTCCGAGCCGCACTGGTCCCGCAAGCGGGCGGCCGTGATGGCGCGCGAGCGCGTCACACTCTACGGCGTACCCCTGGCGGCCGATCGCCCCGTCAACTACGGCCGGATCGATCCCGAGCTGGCCCGCGAGCTGTTCATCAGGCACGCGCTGGTCTACGGGGAGTGGCAGACGCATCACCGGTTCCTGCGCGACAACGCCCGGCTGCTGGAGGAGGCCCAGGAGCTCGAACACCGCGCCCGGCGGCGCGACATCGTGGTCGACGAGCACACCCTGTTCGACTTCTACGACGCCCGCATCCCCGCCGACGTGGTCAGCGGGCAGCACTTCGACCGCTGGTGGAAGCAGCAGCGCGACAAGCAGCAGCTGACGTTCAGCCTCGACATGCTCACCCGGGACGTGGAGGTGTCGGAGCAGGAGTTCCCGACACAGTGGGAGAGTGGCCCGCTCACATTCGAGATCGGCTACCACTTCGAGCCGGGCGCCGCCGAGGACGGCCTGACCATCGACGTACCCGTCGCCACGCTCAACCGGGTCGGCGACGAGGACTTCTCCTGGAACGTCCCGGGCCTGCGCGAGGAGCTGGTCACCGCGCTCATCCGCAGCCTGCCCAAGCAGCTGCGCACCGCACTGGTGCCGGCCCCAGACCGGGCCCGGCAGTTCCTCGCCGAGACGCCACCGGGCGAGGAGCCGCTGCTCGACGCGCTCGAGCGCTGGGCGCGCGCCACGGCCGGGCTGCACGTCCCGCGCGAGGCCTGGGACTGGTCGAAGGTGCCCGAGCACCTGCGCCCGACGTACCGCGTCGTCGACGAGGACGGCCGCGAGCGGGCCCGTGGCAAGGACCTGGCAGCGCTGAAGGCGCCGCTGGCGGGGGAGTTCCGGCAGGCGATCGCCGAGGTCGCATACGACGCCGGGCTGGCCCGCACCGGGCTCGCGTCGTGGGACATCGGCGATCTGCCGGCGACGGTCACCGAGAAGCGGGCCGGCCACGAGGTCACCGTCTACCCCGCGCTGGACGACGAGGGCGCCAGCGCGGGCGTCGTCGTCTGCGGCAGTCCGGAGGAGGCCGAGGCGCGACACCGGCTCGGTGTCGCCCGGCTGGTGCTGTTGACCACCCCGGACCCGACCAAGCAGGTGATCGAGGCGCTGTCGATGACCGACCGGCTGGCGCTGGCCTCGACGCCGTACCCCACCACCGCCGCGCTGGTCGAGGACTGCCGCGCCGCCGTGGTGCAGCAGGCCGTCGACGCCCGGCCGCGGGTGCTCACCGCGGCGGGCTTCGAGGCGCTGCGACAGGCGCTCGGCACGCCCGAGGAGCAGCGCGCGGCCACCGCCGCCGTGCTCGGGGACGCGCTGCGCGCTCTGGCGGCCTGGCGGGAGGCAGACAAGGCGTTGTCCGGTCGCGCCGACATGTACCAGCTGCCGGCGTTGACCGACATGAGGGACCAGCTCGCCCGACTGATGGCGCCCGGCTTCATCCACGACGCCGGGCCGGCGCAGCTGCGCCGTTATCCGACGTACCTGCGCGCGATCGTGCTGCGCCGCGAGCGGCTCGACGCCGCCCTGGTCGCCGACCGGGAGCTCCAGGGCCGGATCGCCGAGCTGCAGGAGCACTACCTGCACCAGCTCGCCGCGCTGCCGCCCGGTCGACCGCCGGGCGAGCGGCTGCGCCGGGCGCGCTGGATGCTCGAGGAGTACCGCGTCCAGCTCTGGGCCCAGCAGCTGGGCACCGCTCAGCCCGTCTCTGATGCTCGGATCCGTAAGGTGTTGGGATGACCGAACGGAAGCATCACCGGCCGATGACGCCGGGCGACCGGTTCCTGGAATCGGTGGCCGGGGGAGTGGACCCGATCGAGGTGCGGGAGGCCGCCGACCGGGCCGCCACCCTGCTGGTGCGGGGCGCACGCGAGACGGGCGACCCCCAGGTCGCCGAGCGACTGCTGCACCTGGCCGACACCGAGGGCATCGAGGCGATCGCCGAGGTCTGGGCCGGCAGCCCGGCCGACACGCTCGCGGGGTGCCTGTGGCGGCTCTACCTGCTGCGCAGCTGGGTGTACGCCGATCCGGTCGAGGTGGCGCGGCAGTTCGACGCCGGCCGGACCCGGGCGCAGGTCGCCCGCGTGGTCGCCGGGGTGGCCGAGCCGCCGGGCCCGGAGGAGCTCCAGACGATGGTCGACGAGGTGCTGCGCGGCATCGCCGGCAGCGACTTCGCCGACGTACTCCTGCGGGCGGCCGCCTTCGCCCGCGTCGTCGCCACCGGTCGGGCGGCGCTGGAGCACGATCCCGCCGAGGTGCGGCACACCCTGACCCTCGCCGAGCAACTGGAGACCGCCGGTCACGCGGAACTGGCCCACCGGTTGGGGTGAGGGCGTTAAAATAGACAACGAGTACGTCGGGCCGCGGCAGCCCCGGGTCCCAAAATTAGCCGCTGCGAGCGGCCACGCGCCGTGAGGCGCTCCCGGTCCGGCGTGCTCCCTTTCTTCGGAGTCTTCCCTCTCAGGGTCTCCTCAGATGCCGGCCGCTAGAGTGAGGCGGCAGTTCGAGACCAGGCGAGATGACGGAGGCGCGCGAGTGAGGTCGATGAGCAAGGTGGCCTCCGCGATCGCCCTCACCGTCGTCGCTGGCGCGGCACTCAGCGGCTGCGGCGGCCACGCCGCGGCCACCAAGCACCACAAGACGCGGCCCAGTCACACCGCCGCGGCCGGTCCCACCCAGTTGAGGCTGGGGGTGTTCGGGTCGCCGGCCGAATTGGCGGCGTACCAGCAGGCGGTCTCGACCTACGACGCCCAGCACACCGACGTCACCATCAGCGTGCAGACCTGGCCCACCGCTGCGGCGATGATGAAGGACCTGGCCTCGGGCAGCCCCACGCCCGACGTCTTCCTCGCCGGCCGGGAGGACCTCGCCGAGCTGGAGCAGGACAAGACCATCGCCCCGGTGGACGAGGCGTTGGCGGCCCGCAACGTCGACCTGGGCGACGAGTACTCCCGTGAGGCGCTGGAGGCGTTCTCCGCCGACCGGCACCTGCAGTGCATGCCGTACGCGGCCGACCCGGACGTCGTCTACTACAACACCGACCTGGTCGACTTCGACGCGATGAAGGCCGCCGGCGTTGCCACCCCGAACAGCCTGGACAGCGGCAAGTGGACGGTGAACACCTTCGCCGCCGCGGTGCAGTACGCCAGCGCCGCCGGGCCGCGGATCCGCGGGTTCTACCTGCCGCCGACGCTGGAGGGCCTGGCGCCGTACATCTACTCCGGCCAGGGCAAGGTCTTCGACGACGAGACCACGCCGACCTCGCTCGCCTTCTCCGACCCCAGCAGCCAGAAGGCGCTGGAGGAGCTGCTGCCGGCGGTCACCACACCCGGTGCCACGCTGAGCGCCCAGCAGCTGAAGAAGCACACGCCGCTACAGTGGTTCGAGCGCGGCAAGCTGGCGATGATGGTCGGCGACCGCTCGATCGTGCCCGAGCTGCGCGAGCAGCCGGGCCTGCACTGGGACGTCATCTCGCTGCCCTCGGTCAACGGCACCACCACCGTCGGCGACTACACCGGGCTGTGCCTGAGCCGCACCACCAAGACGCCCCAGGCCGCCGCCGACCTGCTCGCCTACCTGGTCTCCGACGACGCCGAGGCCATCGTCGCCCACGCCGGCTCGATCGTGCCGGTCAACAACGAGGTGGCGCTCTCCGACGACTTCCTGCAGCCCGACCTCCAGCCGGCGCACGCGAAGGTCTTCGTCAACAGCATCCGGCAGATGCACATCCTGCCGGTCTCCTCTGACGTCGCCGACTCCCTCGACGGCGCCGTCGGCGGCCTGCTCACTCAGCTGCTCGCCCCGGGCGCCGACGTGGCCGGGATCAGCGCCTCGATCGACGCCGCCAGCCAGCCGATCCTGGCTCAGGCGCTGCCGTCGTCCTCGTCCTCGCCGTCGGCCACCACATCGGCGACCACGTCAGCCTCGACGCCGGCCGGCTGAGCCTCGGCCGCCAGCACCGCGTCGGTCAACAGCGGCGCGGTGAGCGCGATCTGCCACCCGCGGGCGCCGTACGACGCGAGCTGGGCGATGACCTGGTCCAGCAGGGTGCCCGGATCGCGGGTGGCCGGGGGCGTCCACATCACCCGGCGCAGGAAGTCGGGGGTGAGCAGGTTCTCCACCGGCAGGTTGTGCTCCCCGGCGAGGCGCTGCACGGCGTCGCGCGCGAGCGCCAGCCGCCGGGCGGCGATCGGATCCCGCTCCGCCCAGGCCCGCGGCACCGGCGGACCGTCGCCGCGCGGAGTGCGCACCGGAAGCCGGGACTCGTCCATCTCGGCGACCCGGCGTAGGGCGGCCACCCAGCGGGAGGCGTAGCGCTCGGCCCCGCGGCCGTGGAAGCCCTTGGTGGCCATCAGCGCGTCCCGGTCGCTGGGCATCGCGGCCGCGGCTGCCACGATCGCCGAGTCGGGAATGATCCTGCCTGGTGTCACGTCACGCTGTCGGGCGATCTCGTCGCGGGTCTCCCACAGCTCGCGCACCGCCGCCAGCTCGCGCCGGCCACGGATGCGATGCATGCCGGAGGTACGCCGCCACGCCTCCACCCGCGGTGTGGGCTCGAAGCCGCGCAGGTAGTCGAACTCCTGGCGCGCCCACTCCGCCTTGCCGGCCGCCTCCAGCTCGGCGGCGAGCACGGCGCGCAGCTCGACGAGCACCTCGACGTCGAGCGCGGCGTACTCCAGCCAGGCCTCCGGCAGCGGCCGGGTCGACCAGTCGGCGGCGGAATGCTCCTTCTTCATGTGGAAGCCGAGCACCGTCTCCACCAGCGTGGCCAGGCCGACGCGGGGGTAGCCGAGCAGCCGGCCGGCCAGCTCGGTGTCGAACAGTGCGGACGGGCGCAGCCCCACCTCGGCCAGGCAGGGCAGGTCCTGGGTGGCCGCGTGCAGGATCCACTCGGTGCCCTCCAGCGCCTCGGCCAGCGGCTGCAGCGTGGTCAGTCCGATCGGGTCGATCAGCCAGCTGCCGGCGCCCTCGCGGCGCAGCTGGATCAGGTAGGCGCGGTTGGAGTAGCGGTAGCCGGAGGCGCGCTCGGCGTCGATGCCGACCGGCCCCGTCCCGGCCGCGATCGCGGCCGCCGCGGCCTGCAGCCCCTCGTCGGTGTCGGTCACCGGGGGCAGGCCCTCCCGCAGGGTGAGCAGCGGCGCCTGGGCGTTCTCGGTGTCCTCGGCGGCGCTGCCCGGCGTGGTGCTATCGGTCACGCAGGTCCTCGCTGCCCGCGCCGGCTCGGCATCACCGCGACGCCGTCGGGCACGGGCGGCAGGCCGACGGCGGTGCACAGCAACTCGCCCCACGCCTCCACGTGCGGGCGGACGTCGACGTACCCGCTCTCGCCGGCGACGGGCGTCCAGGAGGCGCGGATCTCGACCTGGGCGGTGCCGGCCTCGTCGGCCATCCCGCCGAAGCTCTCGGTCGCGACCCGGGTGACGGTGCCGGAGGCGGCGACGTACGCCGCGTCGTGGGCCTGCAGCGCCTCGGTCAGCCAGGACCAGCCGACCTCGCCCAGCATGGGGTCGCTGATCAGATCGACCTCGACCTCGGCGCGGGCGTAGAGCACACAGCGGAACGTACCGCCGGCCCAGGCGTCGTTGCCGGCCGGGTCGTGCAGCAGGATCAGCCGACCGGTGCCGAGGTCGGTCTCCTCGACCGTGACATCGGCGGAGAGGGCGGCGGCGTACGGCGCGATCCGCTGCGGCGCCGGCATCTCCTCGCAGAAGACCTCCGGGCGCAGGGTCGCGGCGTTCATGGTGGCGACGGCGGCCCGGAACACGTCGGGCGTGCCCGACCCCGGCTGTGTCTCCTGCCGTGCGACCATGGCATCACCCTAGGTCGCCATGGCTCGCACGGATGTGCGAACACGCCGCGTGGAGTGCGACGATCGTAGCCGTGACGCTCGCTCCCGATCCCCGCCTGGCCGACTCCGCCCTCCTCAAGGCCGCGCGCGGCGAGCGGCCGCAGCACACGCCGGTCTGGTACATGCGCCAGGCCGGGCGCGCACTGCCGGAGTACCTGAAGGTGCGCGAGGGCATCCCGATGCTCGACTCCTGCATGAACCCCGAGCTGATCACCGAGATCACCCTCCAGCCGGTGCGGCGCTACGGCGTCGACGCGGCCATCTTCTACTCCGACATCGTGCTGCCGCTCAAGGCGGTCGGCGTCGACCTGGACATCAAGCCGGGCGTGGGCCCGGTGGTGGCGCAGCCGGTCCGGACGCTGGCCGACGTGGCCGCGATCCCCGACCTGACCCCCGACCAGGTGCCGTTCATCACCGCGGCCGTCCGCGCGCTGACCGCCGAGCTGGGCGGCACGCCGCTGATCGGCTTCGCCGGGGCGCCGTTCACGGTGGCGTCGTACCTGGTCGAGGGCGGCCCGTCGAAGGACTATGCGAGGACCAAGGCGCTGATGTTCGGCGCGCCCGAGATCTGGCGAGCGCTGATGAGCAAGGTCGCCGGCATCTCCGCGGCGTTCCTCGAGGTGCAGGTCGCGGCCGGTGCCTCCGCCGTCCAGCTCTTCGACTCGTGGGCCGGCGCCGTCACTCCCGACGACTACCGCTCGTTCGTGATGCCCTACTCGGCGCAGGTGCTGGCCCGGATCACGTCGGTGCCCAAGATCCACTTCGGCGTGAACAGCGCGATGCTGCTCGACCAGATGGGCGAGGCCGGCGCCGATGTGGTCGGCGTGGACTGGCGCACGCCGCTGTCCTGGGCAGTGCCGCGAGTGGGCGAGCGCGCCGTCCAGGGCAACCTCGACCCGACCCTGGTCTTCGCGCCCACCGAGGTGATGACCGCCCGGGCCGCCGAGGTGATCGAGGCCGGTCGGGCCGCCCGTGGCCACATCTTCAACCTCGGCCACGGCGTGATCCCCTCGACCGACCCCGACCAGCTCCAGCGGCTGACCGAGTTCGTCCACAGCTACCCGCTGGCCTGATGCGCGTCCTCGTGCTCGGTGCCGGTGTCGCGGGCTTGACCGCGGCCCGGTCGCTCGCGTCCGCCGGCCACGACGTGGTCGTGCTCGAGGCGTCGGACCGGGTCGGCGGCAAGCTGCGCCCCGCGACCGTCGCCGGCGTCACGGTGGACGTCGGCGCCGAGGCGATGCTGGCCCGCCGCCCCGAGGGGCTCGCGCTGGCGGCCTCGCTCGGCCTGGACGTGGTGCACCCCACCGGCGCCACCTCGCAGATCTACAGCTACGGCGCGCTGCGGCCGATGCCGCGCTCGATCATGGGCGTGCCGATGGACATCGAAGCGCTCGCGTCCTCCGGCGTGCTCTCGGCCGCCGGCGTGGAGCGGGTGCGGGCCGAGGCGTCGCTGCCGGTCGAGCCGGTCGAGGGAGACATCTCGGTCGGCGACCTGGTCGCGGCCCGCTTCGGCGACGAGGTCACCGACCGTCTCGTCGAGCCCCTGCTCGGCGGCGTGTACGCCGGCCGGGCACGTCGCATCTCCGCCCGGGCCGCCGTCCCGCAGCTGCCCACGATGCTGGCCCGCGGGCCGCTCACCCCGCAGGCGGCGGTCGTGCCGACGTCGACGGCACCGGTCTTCGGTGGCCTGGCCGGCGGGATGTGGCAGCTCCCCGCCGCGCTCGCCGAGGGCTTGGACGTCCGACTGGAGACCCCGGCGCTCGACCTGGCCCGCGACGCGGGCGCCTGGGTGGTCTCGACCCCGGCCGGGGAGCTGGCCGCCGACGCGGTGGTGCTGGCCACGCAGCCCAGGGTGAGTGCGCCGCTGCTGGCCGGGATCGCGCCGGTGGCCTCGGCCGAGCTGGCCGGCTACGAGGCCGCGACCAGCGCCGTGGTGACCTTCGCCTTCCCCCGGGCGGCGCTGCCGCTGGACGGCTCCCGGTCGGGGCTGCTCGTCCCGCCGGTGGAGCCGACCGCGATCAAGGCCTCGACGTACTCCTTCGCGAAGTGGGACTGGGTCCGTGAGGCCGGCGACGGGCTGGCCGTGCTGCGCACCTCACTCGGCCGTGCCGGCGAGACGCTGAGCGACGCCGACGACGAGCTGGTGGCCGCGTCGCTGGCCGACCTGGTCAGGATCGCCGGCATCGACGCGGCGCCGGTGGACGTGCACGTGCAGCGCTGGGTCGACGCGCTGCCGCAGTACGCCGTCGGACATCTGGAGCGGGTTGCCCGCATCCGCGCCGCGGTCGCCGAGCTGCCCGGCTTGGCGGTGTGCGGTGCGGCGTACGACGGCGTCGGCATCCCGGCCGTGATCGCTTCCGCCCAGCGTGCCGCGGCCGAGCTCGAGGCGGGCCGGGCCAGCTGAGGGTGTGCTGGGTCACCGGCGCACAATAGGGGCATGACCGATCCGCAAGCCCACATCAAGTCGAACGCCGCCAAGATCAACGAGCTCAACGCCACCCTCCGTTACACGATGTGGTCGGTCTTCAAGCTCTCCGACGTGCTCGGTGACGCCGACCGCAAGGCCGAGGCGCGCGAGGTCGAGGAGCTGCTCACGGATCTCGCGGAGCAGGACGTCGTGCTGCGGGGCCTCTACGACGTGGCCGGGCTGCGTGCCGACGCCGACCTGATGCTGTGGCTGCACGCCGACTCCTCGGACAAGCTGCAGAGCGCGTTCCACCGCTTCCGTCGCACGTCCTTCGGGCGCCGGCTGGCCCCGGTGTGGTCCCAGATGGCGCTGCACCGGCCGGCTGAGTTCAACCGCTCGCACCTGCCGGCGTTCCTGGCCGACGAGCGCTCACACGACTACGTCGCCGTCTACCCGTTCGTGCGCTCCTACGAGTGGTACCTGCTGCCCGACGACGAGCGTCGTGCGCTGCTCGCCGAGCACGGCCAGATGGCGCGCGAGTACCCCGACGTGCGCGCCAACACGGTGCCGGCGTTCGCGCTGGGCGACTACGAGTGGATCCTCGCCTTCGAGGCCGACGACCTGTCCCGCATCGTCGACCTGATGCGCCACCTGCGCGGCTCGGAGACCCGCCGCCACGTGCGCGAGGAGGTGCCGTTCTACACCGGCCGCCGCACCGAGGTCGCCGAGCTGCTGGAGCAGCTGCCCTGAGGGTGGTGGTGAGTCGTTCTCCCGCTCGGACTCTGCAGGATCCGACTCACAACTCGG
Organism: Nocardioides sp.; assembly: GCF_035547795.1. Lineage (GTDB taxonomy): Bacteria > Actinomycetota > Actinomycetes > Propionibacteriales > Nocardioidaceae > Nocardioides. The sequence goes on along the minus strand of NZ_DASZUF010000181.1, from coordinate 30,309 downwards.
TGCCGCGGATCCGGGCCAGGGCGCGCATGCCGTGGTAGATGACCACGGCGGCGATCGTGCCCAGCGCGATGCCGGTGAAGGTGAGGTCACCGGTCTTCACTGTCAGGTTTCCGATGCCGATCACCATCGCGACCGCGGCGGTGAACTGGTTGACCGGCCGGGAGAAGTCGACCCGGTTGTCGATCCAGATCCGGATGCCGATCAGGCCGATGAGGCCGTAGAGCGCGACCGTCACGCCGCCCAGTACGCCGGCCGGGATGGTGTTGAGCAGCGCCCCGACCTTCGGGCAGAGGCTGAGCAGGATCGCGACCAGTCCGGCCACCCAGTACGCCGCGGTCGAGAACACCCGGGTCGCGGTCATCACGCCGATGTTCTCGCCGTACGTCGTGGTCGCGGAGCCGCCGCCCAGGCCCGCGAGGGTGCTGGCCAGGCCGTCGGCGAGCAGCGCCCGGCCGGTCTCCCGGTTCAGAGTGTGGTCGCCGGCGAGGTGGGCGACGCTGCGCACGTGGCCGACGTTCTCGGCGACGAGGACCAGCACGACCGGCAGGAACATCGGCACCACCGACCAGGTGGCGTGCGGGCCGGTGAAGTCGGGCAGGCCGAACCAGTCGGCGGCCCTGACCTTGGCGAAGTCGATGTCGCCGGCCAGCGCGGCGGCGACGTACCCGACGACCACGCCGATCAGGATCGACAGCCGTGCGGTGAGGCCGCGGAACGCCACCGTCACGACCAGCACCGCCAGCAGCGTGACCAGCGCTAGCCAGGGCTTGGCGGCGAAGTTGGTGGTCGCCGAGCCGGCCAGGTTGAGCCCGATCAGCGCCACGATCGCGCCGGTGACCACCGGCGGCATCAGCACCTCGATCCAGCGCGTGCCGGTGGCGATCACGATGGCGCCCACGGCCGCCAGCAGCACACCGGTGACGATCACGCCGAAGAGTGCGCCGCCCATCCCGGCGCCCTTGTCGCCGGTGGCCGCGGTGATCGGTGCGATGAACGCGAACGAGGAGCCCAGGTAGCTGGGCAGCCGGTTGCGGGTGAGTAGCAGGAAGATCAGCGTGCCGACGCCGGAGAAGAACAGCGTCGTGGTCGGCGGGAAGCCGGTCAGCAGCGGGACCAGGAACGTCGCCCCGAACATGGCGACCACGTGCTGGGCCCCGAACCCGATGGTCCGCGGCCAGGTCAGCCGCTCCCACGGAGCGACGATGTCGCCCTCGCGGATCCTCTTGCCGTCACCATGCAGATCCCACGTCAGCCGCACGTCGCCTTCTCCTTTGCCTTGCGGTGGGCAAAGGATGGCGTAGCCGCGGCCCGCGACGCCAGCGGGCTCGCTGCCGCCGCTGCCCGCCGCAGCCGCCGCGGCCGCCGCGGCCGCCGCGGCTCAGCGGATCGGCTCAGCGGATCGGCTCAGTCGTCGGCGGGCTCGAGGGTCAGCGAGATCGAGTTGATGCAGTAGCGGTCACCGGTCGGCGTGCCGTAGCCGTCGGGGAACACGTGGCCGAGGTGCGAATCGCAGTTGGCGCAGCGCACCTCGACGCGCTTCATCCCGAAGGAGTTGTCCTCCAGGTACTTCACGGTGTCGGTGATCGGCTGGTAGAAGGACGGCCAGCCGCAGCCGGAGTGGAACTTGGTGTCCGACTCGAACAGCTTGGCGCCGCACGCGCGGCACTTGTAGACACCCTTGGTCTCGGTGTCGGTGTACTCCCCGGTGAACGCCCGTTCCGTGCCGGCCTCGCGCAGCACGTGGTACTCCTCGGGGGTCAGCTGCTCGCGCCACTCGGCGTCGGTCTTCTGCACGTTGTTGGCCACCCCTCCAGAGTACGTTGGCGCCATGGTGGCTTCAGCGCAGGTGCAGGCGGGGGAGCGCAGCGTCCGCATCTCCAGTCCGGAGCGGGTGATCTACCAGGCCACGCCGAGCACGCCCGAGGTCACCAAGCTGATGGTCGCGCAGTACGTCGCGAGCGTGGGCGAGGGTCTCATGCGAGCGCTGGGTGAGCGTCCCACCGCACTGGAGAGGTGGCCCTCCGGCGTACGCGAGGGGATGCGGCTGGCCACCGGCCCGCAGGACCGGGATGCCGACGCGTTCTACCAAAAGCGCGTCCCCAAGGGCGCGCCCGACTACCTCGAGACGGTGCAGGTGCGGTTTCCCAGCGGCCGCACCGCCGAGGAGATCTGCCCGACCGAGATCGCGGTGCCGGTCTGGTGCGCGCAGATGGGCACCCTGACGTTCCACCCGTGGCCGGTGCGGCGCGCGGACGTCGACCATCCCGACGAGCTGCGCATCGATCTGGATCCCCAGCCCGGGACGACGTTCGCGGACGCGCGCCGGGTCGCCGCGGTGGCGCGCGAGCTGCTCGAGGAGCTGGGCATCACCGGCTACCCGAAGACCAGCGGCAACCGCGGCATCCACATCTACGTGCGGATCCGGCCGGACTGGCGGTTCGAGGACGTGCGGCACGCCGCGATCGGCCTGGGTCGCGAGCTGGAGCGCCGTGACGACGGCGTCACCACCGCCTGGTGGAAGGAGCAGCGGGGCAGCCGGATCTTCGTCGACTTCAACCAGAACAACCGGGACCGGACCATCGCCAGCGCCTACAGCCTGCGGCCGCTGCCGGGCGCGCCGGTCTCCACGCCGCTGACCTGGGCGGAGCTGGCGGAGCTGGACGACCCGCGCACGCTCAACCTCTTCACCGTCCCCGATCGGCTGGCCGACGGCGATCCGTGGGCCGCGATCGACGACGTGGCGCACGACCTCACGCCGCTGCTGCGGCTGTGGGAGGAGTTGCCCGGTGGCGAGTTGAACTTCCCGCCGGACTATCCGAAGATGCCGGGCGAGCCGCCCCGGGTCCAGCCGAGCAAGAAGGTCGCCGAGCACTGGGACGAGGCCGGCAACCGGATCGGGGGATGAGAAAGGCCCGCCGTGCGGATCCCCCGATCCGCACAGCGGGCTTCGCCACGAAGGGCACGTCCGCGCGGCTTGTCCCCCGACCCGCCGCGCGCGGAGCCTGGGAGCCCGGGCTCCGGTGCAGCTTCGAAGCTCCCCACGCCGACGCGCGCCCCGGATGCGGTCGACGCCGAGACGATAGTCGGACGCCGACAACCCGATCGCTACAGGTGATCCAACGACCGGTAACAGGTCGTCAACGAAGCCCGGCGCTCAGTAGCCCTCGGCCTGCTCGTCGAAGGTCTCGTGCTCCAGCAGGTGCAGGACGGGGACGCCGAGCTTGCGCCGCGCCTGCGCCGTCCAGTCGACGTGGAAGAACTCCGCCACGACGTGCGGCCGGGTCAAGATGATGGCCTCGCGGCCGTCGACCTGCCGGACCTTGGCCGCAAGCGCCTGGATCGGGTCCTCGACGAGCTCCCCGGTGGCCTCCGCGCCAGCCTCGTGCAGCGCGGTGAGGGTGTCGGCCAGCTGGGTCTGGGCACGGTCGCGGGCGTCGGCCTGGACGGCGTCGAGGTCGACCTGCTGGGAGAGCATGTTCGGTGCGCCGAGCAGCTCGCTGGAGGGCAGCGAGCCCATCGCCGCCTCGATCCGGGCGGCGGCGTCCTCCACGGGCAGCAGCACGTGGTAGGTCACCGGGTCGTCGAGGCCCTCGTGCAGGGACAGCACTCGTGCCGCATCGGCCTCGGTGAGGGCCTGCTCGACCAGGAGTACGACGTCGTAGTCAGCCATGAGGCGACTCTAGCCACCCAGCACGTCGCGCAGGTCGTAGGACACCGGCTCCTCGAGCTGGTCGTAGCCGCACGACTCCGGGTCGCGGTCGGGCCGCCACCGCTTGAACTGTGCGGTGTGCCGGAACCGCCGGCCCTCCATGTGGTCGTAGCCCACCTCCAGCACTCGCTCGGGCCGCAGCGGCACGAAGGAGAGGTCCTTGCCCTGCGACCAGCGGCTCTGGGTGCCCGGCACCCGGTCGGGGTTGGCGGTCAGGAACTCCGCCCACCGGCCCCATGGGTGCTCCTCGAGCGGCACCTCGAGCGGCGCCAACTCCTCGATCAGCTCGGCGCGCCGCTTGGCGGTGAACGATGCCGCGACGCCGACGTGCTGCAGCTGGTCGCCGTCGTACAGGCCCAGCAGGAGGCTGCCCAGGAGCGGCTTCTGTGGCGTCGAGGTCTTGTGCGGCCGGTAGCCGGCGAGCACCACGTCGGCGGTGCGGGCGTGCTTGATCTTGAGCATGGTGCGCTGGTTGGGGGAGTACGGCGCGGTCAGCGGCTTGGCCACCACGCCGTCGAGCCCGGCACCCTCGAACCGGGTGAACCAGTCCCGCGCCACCACCGGATCGGCGGTCGTCGTGCACAGGTGCACCGCGTCGCCGGTCGTCAACGCGCGCTCGAGCGCGGCCCGCCGCCGAGCGAACGGCTCATCGAGGTAGGACACGTCGTCGAGCGCGAGCAGGTCGAAGGCGACGAAGGACGCGGGCGTCTGCTCGGCCAGCAGCTTGATCCGCGAGGCGGCCGGGTGGATGCGCTCCTGCAGCACCTCGAACTCCAGTCGCCCGTCGCGCGCCACCACGATCTCGCCGTCGACGACGCACCGCTGCGGCAGCGCCGCGCGCAGCGCCTCGACCAGTTCGGGGAAGTAGCGGGTCAGCGGCTTGGTGTTGCGGGAGGCCAGCTCGATCTCGTCCCCGTCGCGGAAGACGATGGCTCGGAAGCCGTCCCACTTGGGTTCGAAGGAGTAGTCCGTCGAGTCGGGTACGGCGGGCACCGACTTGGCCAGCATCGGTAGTACTGGCGGCCTCACGGGCAGGTCCATATGCAGATCATGTCATCGCCGGGGGCCGGCGTTCCGTTCGATCGTCATTGGCCTGGCCAGACCTGACCAGGAGGCGTAGAATCAGGCATATGACCACGGTCAACGTCTATGAGGCGAAGTCCTCCCTCAGTCGGCTCATCGCTGCAGCAGAGGCCGGCGAGACGATCGTGATCGCGCGAAACGGCAAGCCGGTCGCCCAGCTCGGCCCGGTCGTGGAGCGCGCAGCCCGTGTCCCGGGGCGGATGAAGGGCGAGATCCGTATCCCCGATGACTTCGATCAGTGGACCGCCGAGGACGAGGCCGCCTGGTACGGCACCAGGACCGACCCAGTGGTGTCGTGAGGCTCATCCTCGATACCCACATCCTGTTGTGGTGGTGGGATGACTCTCCGGGGTTGACGCAAGACCTCCGTGATCTCATCGCGGATTCGGCTCATGAGGTGTTCGTGTCGGCGGTCTCGATCGCCGAGATCGCGGTCAAGAAGTCGATTGGCCGGCTGGTCGTCGGGGACGACTTCGCCGAGGGCATCGAGCGGGACGGTTTTGCCGAGCTGCCCCTGAGGGCCGCCCATGCTGCGCGGCTGGCATCGCTGCCGCTGCTTCACCGTGATCCATTCGACCGAATGCTCGTCGCTCAAGCGCAAGTCGAAGGAGCGACCCTGATCACCGTGGACAGCATGGTGCAGCAGTACGACGTGAAGACCTTGCCCGACGGTCAAGAACGACGGAAGCCGTCCCACTTGGGCTCGAAGGAGTAGCCGTCGAGTCGGGTACGGCGGGCACCGACGTGGCCAGCATCGGCAGGACGGGCGGGTCCATGAGGCCACGGTAGGCCGGTTCGGGGCAGGGGAGTGCGGTGGCGCGGAAGGCTCGCGGAAACGCGGCAGTGGCTTACAGCAGGTTCTCTGACGAGAAGCAGGGCATCAATGCCGAGCAAGAGGGCATCAATGCCGAGCTAGATGCTCTGAGCCAGACTCAGCTCTCCGTCGACCTGAGTACGCGACTCGCAGTCTCAATGCGATGGCCGAACTCGTCGAACTCCTGGCCGACGAGACCATCCCTGTGGAAGACCGTCGAGCCGCTCTGCGCCACATCGGCGTCGAGGCCGTCTACATCGATCGCCCGCACGTCAGCGTTGAGTTCCTCCCTGGCGCTGGCTGAGCGGCGCGGCACAAGAGTGCCGCCGGGTCGCGCCTGACACAATGAGAACGTTGGACACAAAGGAGGTACCGCCGTCATGACACACGCGCCGCAGCCGGCTCCCGAGCTACTGCCCGACCTCCTCGACCTGGACGCGTTGATGCGAGGCGTCGCACCCGTCACGAGCCCTGACGACTTGGCCGCGCCCGACGTCTTCCCCGATGACGAGGAGTTGCAGGAGTTTGTGGCGTGGGTCCGCGCGCAGCGGAACAGGGACATCGCGTGACCTCTGGGGATCGCATTGTCCTCGACACCGACGCCGCGTCCCTCAGCTTCAAGCGGCAACTGCCTGCCTCGCTGTTTGCCAAGATCGTCGGCTCCCAGCCCCTCATCACCTGGGTGACCTACGGCGAGATGACCCGCTGGCCGCATGCCCGCAGCTGGGGCAACCCCCGCCGTGACGCCCTGGACGGGTGGCTTCGCAACATCACTGCCTTGCCGGGTACGTCAGGGGTGGCCCGCAAGTGGGGCGAGATCGTCGCCTACGCCGACCGCCGAGGACATCCACGGCCCGTCAACGACTCGTGGATCGCTGCCGCCTGTCTGGCCTACGACCTGCCTCTGGCGACGCTCAACGTCGCCGACTTTCAGGACTTCGCAGAGTACGAGGGGCTTCGGGTCATCACACCCTGAGTGGTCAGGCTGCGGCCACAGGCTCGGCGGTCAGCCGCACCTCGGCCGTCCAGGCATGAGCGTCGATTTCAGTCCTGCTGACGCCTGCATCGAGGGCGGCCTTCTTGGCCCACAGGATCGCCAGAGCCTCGTGGGCGCCTGCTGCCACACCGGGAGGTAACGGGGCACCCTCCGCCACTCTCACAGCATCAGTCGGCATGGCCGCCTCCGCGATCCTCGTCTTCAAGAGAGGACAGCTCCTCACGGGCGACCTGGCGAGCCTCACGCAAACGAGCGGCGGCAGTCAGGGCAAGCAGGCGGTCGCCGTCTGTGGCGTGACCGGCGCCGACGAACTCCCATACGCGGTCTGTATTCACCTGGACGTCAGCCGCGTTGTCCGTCGATCCATCGGCCGTTGCGTGCAGGGCGCGCCATGCGGCTCGGCGTGCGCGCAGGGCTCTCATCGTGGTGGAGTAGCGCAGTGTCTTGGTGGTGATGTGTCCGCGGTAGCCGAAGGTGTGGAGCCAGCGCACCATCTCGCCAGGGCCGGGTGACTCGGCGAGGTCGAGGATGGTTCGCAGGATCGCCCGAACATGGGGCCGTACGTCGAGGGTTTCGACGGCGAGTGGGGAGAAGCGCCGCGGTGTCAGGCCGAACTCGTTGACAGACTTGGTGACGTATTTCGCCAGGTAGCTCGCGATACGTCGGTCGTGATCGCCGTCTCCATGTTCGATCGAGTCGTCTTCGCTCGGCGGGCTCGTGGCGCGGAGGGGTTGGACGTCGGTCTGTTCTCCGAAGCGGAGGGTGACCAGTTCGCCGCCGAGGCTGGGCACATCTAACCGAACGTTGTCGACGGCTTGGCGCACGGCCAGCATGAGATCGACCATGGTCAGTGGCACCGGACCCATGGGCGCTTCTTCGCCGTCCTGAATGGAGTCGAGGCGCACGACGGCGTGGTAGTGGGGGACGCCGCGGCGCTGTAGTTCGACGACCTTGATGTAGGAGACGCGGACGCTCTTGGGGTCGTGTCCGAGGTCCCGCAGCTGGCGACGGATCAGGCGGCGCAGGGCGATGGTGAAGCGGTGCCATAGCTCGGGGAGTACCAGGTGAAGAGCACGTGATTCGGGTAGTCGTATCAGTCCGGGCACAACGGTTCGCCGAGTCGCGGGTCGGCTGCGGAATGGGTCTCGCTGCACGCGGTCGCTCGTCCGTGGGGACAGGCGCGCGTGCCGCGGGCCGGACGGCAAGGGCCGCTCTGCTCGCCCCGTCGTTCGCTGCGGCGTGCGGTGTGGACGGGCCCGAAGCTGGGGGCGGTCAGGGTGCGAAGACCATGTCCCGTGTGGGATCTGCGCTGGCGTCACTCTGCGCGGGGTCCGGCGTGATGACGCGGTGGACGAGCTGCCAGGTATCGCCGGCATACAGGGCCGAGCAGGACGGGCAGATCGTGGCTCGCCGGGTCTTGCAGTAGGCGAGGATCGTGACGGCCTTGCCTTGGGCGTCGCGTCCGCGCAGGTGGACGGGGTGGCGCAGTAGCCGGCATAGGTGACCTGACCCCACCACTTCTCATAGGCAGGGGAGGAGGCCCGGTGGATGATCTCGGCCTCGATGTCTTCGATCAGGCCGGCACGGACAGGTCTCCGGCCGGGGAGCTGGGCGGGGTGCTGGAGGCGGGCATGCCCGCGCCCGTCAGCGGAGCCAGCGGTGGACCGAGCTCCTCGGTACCGCGACTCTCCGTCACGCAACAGACGCCGGCCGTGGCCACTGACCGCTTCTCAGCCGACACGTGACGTCGTGGCCCGTGCGTCAGACGCGAGGGCCACGACGTCCATCCGGACGCGCCGCTCAGCGGATGCGGTGACGTCCCGAGCTCTTGCCGATCTGGTGCCGCTTCTTGTTCGCGGTCCAACTCTCGGTCACCACGACCCGCAGCCACTTGCTGCGCCAGCGCGCCTTGAGGTGCAGTCGTGCCGCGTGGCCGACCGTGCGTCCGGCCACGCGCCATGTGACCGTCCGGTGCGCCCGGCCCGGCAGGTGGTGGAAGGTCGGCCCTACGACGCGTACCCAGTGGCCCACCGCGATCCTGCCCGCGATCCTGACCCTGCCCGTGACGGACGGCTTCGCCGTCGGCGTCGCCGAGGGACTACCCGTCGGGCTGGGGCCGGACGAGCCATCCGTGGAGGCCGACGCGACCGTGCCGGTGGGGTCGGACGGGTCACTCAGCGTGGTGAGGTGCCCAGGCTCTGCCACCTCCGCCCGCACCGTGACGGCCTTGCCGCTCTGTGCCGAGGTGAGCGTCACGTTCGCGCCGGTGGCGAAGCGGCTGCCGCCGGCATACCAGAGGTAGGAGGAGGTCGCGGTGCCTGCGTCAATGCTGGCCTGATCGTCGCTCCCGAAGGTCGCCTTCCCGGTCAGCGTGTCGCCGACCTTCGGATGGGTGGTCGACGTGACAGCGCTGCCCGTGGCGTCGTCGATCTCCACCGCGGTCGGCGCGAACGTGGCCGGCTCGGTGACGAACGTGGTGTCGTCCACCTCGCTGTCCACCGGGGTGGCGGCCGCGGCACGGAGCCGAGCCGAGGTGTAGACGCCGTTGGCGAAGCTCACCGTGGCGTCGTAGTCGGTGTCGGGTGTCAGGCCCAGCAGCGTCGAGTCGTCCTCGGTATCCGCCGGATCCACGGTGCCGTCGGCCTTCACGTGGACGACGACCGGGTCGTCACCCGTCGGCACGTACGCCGACTCGTCGCTGTCGTCATCGGACGCGACCGGCGTGAAGGTCACCTCGTAGGGGTAAGCGCCCGAGGCGACGCCGCCGATCGAAGCCGGAACGCTCGGCAGGCCCGTCACGCTGGCGCCGTTGTCGGTGGCCTTCACCGTGACACTGCTCGTGTCGGGCTCGATGCCGGGCACGACGTCGAGGGCGTGGCGGGTCACATCGAGCGCGTAGACGCCGTGGCTGGTCGTGACGACCTGCTCGAGGTCACCACCCAGGCGGCCGCTCCCGAACAGAGGGTTGTAGTTCGCGTCGGTGACGAACTCGCCGTACGTCGGGTCGAGCGGGAAGCCCAGGACGTAGCCGGTGCTGGTCGTCGCCCATAGCGTGCTCTCATCCGTGTTGAGCGCGAGGCCCGTGACCGGGCCAAGGTTCGGCGACGCGGAGGTGATCTGCTCGCCGTCCGGCGTGCCATTGAACAGCGCGGCCGCATCGAGGCCGATGGTGGAGCCCTGTGCCAGGTAGACGTCGTTGAACACGGTGCCGTGCTGAGTGACGCCCAGGTCGGCGGCCGGGACGGGCCGCGAGCCCAGGTCGTCCACTTGGTAGGCCACGACACACGATTCCCCCGAGAGGCAGTCGATGAGGCCCCCATCATTGTTGCCGGCCCTCACGAGGGCAGACTCAACGGTCTCGTCGTCGTCCAGATCTGTGTCGACGAGATACAAGCCCCAGTCGCCGGCCGCGTCCTTGGCTTCGATCAAGGTGCCGTCGGCGTCGCCACCCAGGGCGACCGGCGCCGTGTTCGTGAGGATGCCGAAATCGGTGCTGTCGTCGGAACTGAGGCCGTACACCGGGTACGCGGTGCCGCCGGACTGCAGCGTCACCTGCCCGCCCGTGACACTGATCGGACCCGTCGGAGTCGGCAGGGTGCCGGTCGTGAGGGTGGTCGAGGCCGGGCTGGTGGCGCTGATCTGCGAGGTGTCGACCTGCTTGGTCGTCGTGCCGTCGGTGGCGTAGATGGTGTTGCCGTCAGCAGTCAGCGAGGTCGCGGCGAAGCCGAGCGGGATCCGCCAGGGCGCGCTGCTGCCGCTCGTGCTGGCCGGCACGCGCGCCGTCGCCGCCGCGGTGTAGGCGCTGGTGAAGAGCCCGTTGTCGTAGGCGAGCGCGATGCGGTAGCTCGTGACGCCGCTGCCGACGGTGAACCGCGTGCTCGGGTCGAGGTCGCCGCTGGCGTCGGCCCGCAGCATTTCTGGGTCCCCGCCGCTGGCCGGGGTGAGCCGCACCAGGTAGGGGTAGGCGACCGCCTCGCTGGAGTCGGCCAGGCCGGTGCTGTCCGTGCTCAGACCGTTCAGGAACAGGACGGGCGTGTCGTCCGCGTCGAGGGCGATGGTCGCCTGGAACCCGGCGTCGGGTGTGCTCGGCACCGACGGCAGCGTGTACACCGTCGAGCCGTCGGCACTCAGGCCGACGAACGTGCCGGAGAGGTTGACCAGGCCGGCGACCCGCTTCCCGTCGCCGCCGAGCTGGCCGTCGGTCTCAGTGATCGGGGAGCTGCTGAAGTCGAGCACGCTCACCTGGTGGCCGGCCGCGGCCATCACCGTCTCACCGTCAGCCGCCAGGGCCGTCACGAGGTCGGTGGTCGACATGGTCTTCTCTCTCGCGAGGCTGAGGGACACGTCGACGTTGTCGGTGTAGTAGTTGCCGGACTCACTGCCGCCAACGGTCGGGGCCGGACCGTTCGAAGCAGTGAAGTGGTAGACCGTGGTGGTGGAGCCGTTCTGCGCGGCGACGTAGAACTGGGAGCCGTCGGTCAGCCCGAGGAAGCCGTTCATGACCTCGCGCCCGCAGCCCGAGACAAAGCAGTCACCACCGACCTCCTCACTGCCGCTGAAGGCCAGAGCGGTCGGCGTGCCGTAGAACTCGAGGTCAGGGTCGCCCAGGTTGGCCAGCTCGATGGCCCCCCATCCGCTGAACCAGCTGCCAGAACTCCAGACGTTGTTCGCCGGCTGGAGGATGTAGATGCCCCAGCTGCCGTCGGACGCCTTGGCAATGAAGGTGCCCGAATCCGACGTGGCGGCCACCTCGGTGAGCCGGTCACTGTCGGGCGTGGTGTCACAGACGACGTAGTCGTCATAGGAGCCGGTGGCCGGAGGGGTGCTGTCGTCCGCAGGGGCTGAGCCCGTATACGGGTCGCAGCGGTACAGGTCGTATCCAGCACCCAGCCCGCTGTTCGCCTGCAGTCCGTCGTCGCCCTCGTCGAGCAGCAGCATGTTCCCGTTGACAGCCGGGTCGGACAGCAAGCTAGCCGTACCCTCCGGGGCGCTGCCGTCCACATAGGCGTTCACGTCGGACACCGCACCCGTGGAGGGGTCGAGGGTGCCCCAGCCGTTCGTGCCGGCGACCATGAGGTGGCCGCTGTCGTCGGAGGCGATGGCGAACGGCGTGCCGACCGTGCTGTCGTCGACGGAGACCGCCCAAGGGAGCAGGGCCGCGGTGGCGGGCGCGGCGACGGCCAGTCCGGCGCCCACCAGGGCGCCTGCCGCCAGCGCGGTGAGCAACCTGCGCGAACGAGGGAGAGAAGACATGGACGTGCCTTTCGCGTCGAGACGAGGGAGCACCGCGCGGCGCTTGCATCAGAACGGCGATATACATACATCCATGAACGCAATTATTGCAAAAGTTCGGCGCGTAGACCGAGCGCGGCGCGAAACGACCGCCGGGGCCGTGCTCGCTCGATGACCCACTCGGGCCGGGGAACGTCGACGAGGCCACAGACCGCCTCGTGCAGCTGGCGCCACGCGCATCACGAGGCGCAGCGGCAGGCGCATCGGCGGCGGCCTCGACCTCGGCTCCCCGGCAACGAGGAGCAGGTTGCGTGGCCGCGGCTACAGCCTCGACCTCTGTGCTACGGCTACGGCTGCAGCATCCGGTGGATGACGTCGACGTAGGACTCCGGGGTCACCTCAAGGCCGTAGACGGCGCGATGCAAGAGCAGTCCGTCGTGGACCGCTAGGACGGCGGCGGTGATCTCGTCGGCCGTCAGGTCGTCCCGAGCAAGGCCTAGTTCCTTCACGGCGTCGACCCACACTGCCGCCTCTGCCAGCCACCCGGCGTAGAGCTCGCGCAGTTCGTCGAGGTGGGAAGAGCCCTCGGGGAGAGACTGGAAGAACTCGGCGATCAGCATCCCGAAGCCCAGACCGTTCTGTCGCTCGTCCGGCAGCACGCTCACCATCGCCGCGATCGCATCCCTCAAGGTCGCCGGCGCGGGATCCAAGGCTCGACTCGCCCACTCCGAGCGCTCGTTGCCACGCCATCGCAGCACCTCGACGAAGAACGCCTCCTTGCTGCCGAAGTGGAAGTAGAAGGCTCCGCGCGTGTAGTCGCTGTCGTGGACGATGTCCTCGATCGTGGTGGCGGCGTAGCCCTTGAGTGGGAAGCGCTCGATGCCGAGCCGGAGCAGGCCGGCACGTGTCGCCTCGCGACGCTGCACATGCTTGTTCGGCCGTTTCCCCTTCAGGACCGGCTCTCCGCCTGCCGTCACCGACTCCACCATCCCGCCGATCCTAGAGGACCTGGCGGGGATCCCCCGAGCGGCATCTTGCACGCTCGTCGGCGAGCACGAGCACCCACCTTCGAGCGCATGTTCGCGCAACGCTTCCCGAGGCCGCACCAGCCCCAGCGTCGACTCGCGCTCACGAGGCCCAGCAGAACAAGCGTGAAACGAGACACCGGAAGAGACAGCAGAGGCCGTTTTCGGATCACTCCAAAAACGGCCTCTGGCTTGGGATTTCTCCCTAGTAGCGGGGACAGGATTTGAACCTGTTGACCTCTGGGTTATGAGCGGAGAGATGGAGCCGAAATGTCACCGTCAAGAACGACGGAAGCCGTCCCCCTTGGGTTCGAAGGAGTAGTCCGTCGAGTCGGGTACGGCGGGCACCGACGTGGGCCAGCATCGACATGACGGGCGGCATGACGGGCGGGTTCACTCACCAACGATATGTGCCAGTGGGACGTCTGGGCCGCCATGTGCGACGGTCGCCGGCGCCGGAAGGGGCTACTCAAAGAAGGCGGCGGTCCCCGTCGGCGATTGAGGCGAAATCCTGGCCGTGGTTGTCGAGTAGCCAGGTCAACTGCGCGACCGAAGAGCTCGGCCAGATCGTCGACAAGGTCGAAGTAGTCGAAGCCGAGGCGTGAGCCGGGCTGGAGCTCGTCGCGCAGGTCGACGTCGCTGTCAGGACGATCCTCGCCACGGCTCACCGAGCCGAACACCTCGAGACGCACGACGCCGTACCGTTCGCACACCTCGCGGAGACGCGCAACGTCGACAGCGAGACCGTTCATGCCCTCGTGGTAGGTCCACGCGCCCGGCCCAGGCAGAACTCATTCCAGGTTCGACGCACGTTTTCTGCTAGGGATGGGTACGTCTATGCGCGAACTGGGGGGATGAATGTGGAAGGACCCGTGAAGCCGACGCTCGCCCTCATCGACGACTCCGATGACGTGCGCGCGCTGGTGAGGACACGGTTGCAGCTCTCCGGCGAGTTCGAGTTCGTCGGGGAGGGGAGCGACGGCAGCGAGGCGATCAGCCTCGCCTACCGTCATGAGCCGGATCTGATGGTGCTCGACATCTCGATGCCGGCGATGGACGGCCTGGAGGCGTTGCCGGCGATCCTGGCGCTCTCCCCGGAGACCCGGGTGGTGATGTTCACCGGGTTCGAGGAGCGCGGGCTGGCCGAGCGGGCGCGGGAGCTCGGCGCCGCCGGCTACGTCGAGAAGTCGCTGCCGATCGACCAGCTGCCCGACCGTCTTCTCGCCGTACTCGGGAAGGAGCAGCCGCACCGCCCGCGCGGCCTGCGGCTGGTCGACCGGGGCGGCGCCAACGACGACCAGGCGGTGCTGGACGAGCATCTGGAGCGGTTCCGGGAGGTCTTCGACCAGGCCGCCATCGGGATGGCCACCCTCACTCTCACCGGTAACGTGGTGCGCGCCAACCACGCCCTGGCCGAGATGATGAGATGCGACCCCGCCGACCTGGTCGGCGTCGACTACGGCCAGGTCAGCACGGGGCACGGCGACGAGCTCGACGAGGGCCTGCGGTTGATCCGCGACGAGAACCAGGGCCTGGTCACGTTCGAGCATCCGCTGCCCCTGGACCAGGACCGGATGGTGCGGGTGACACTGGCGCCGATCCGCGACTCCAAGATGCAGCCGCTCTACGTCTTCGCGCAGGTGCAGGACATCAGCGGCCAGCGGCACGCCGAGGAGGCGCTGCGACTCAGCGAGGAGCGGTTCCGGCTGCTGGTCACCGCGGTGCGCGACTACGCCATCTTCATGCTCGACCCGGACGGCCGCGTGGCCAGCTGGAACGTCGGCGCCGAGCGGATCAAGGGCTACGCCTCCGACGAGATCATCGGTCAGCACTTCCGGCTCTTCTACCCGCCTGAGGAGCAGGAGGCGGGGCACCCGGAGGAGAACCTCGCCCGGGCGCTGCGCCACGGCTCCTACGCCGAGGAGGGCTGGCGGGTGCGCAAGGACGGCACCCGGTTCTGGGCGAGCGTGGTGATCACCGCGGTGTACGACGAGGCCGGGCGCCATGTCGGCTTCGCGAAGGTGACCCGCGACCAGACCGAACAGCGTGAGTACGCCGAGCAGCGGCAGGGTGCGCTCGAGCAGCAGGCCCACCTGCTCGCCGTGACCGCCCACGAGCTGCGCACCCCGGCGGCGGTGGTGGCCGGCTCCGCGAGCATGCTGCTCGACGAGGGGTCCGCGCTCGGGCCGCCCGAGCGCCGCCAGCTGCTCTCGGCGATCGCGGCCAGTGGCTACCGGTTGCAGCGGATCGTCACCGACATGGCCGCCGCTTCGCGGCTGGAGCGGGACGCGCTCGAGCTGGACATCTCGAGCACCTCGCTGCACGCGCTCCTGCACAGCGCGCTCCAGGGCCTGCGGGCCGCGCATCCGGGCATCGAGGTCACCGCCGATCTGCCCGAGGACGTCACCATCCCCGCCGACGCCGGCCGGCTCGGTCAGGCGGTCGACAACCTGCTGGAGAACGCCGTGCGGCACGGCCAGCCGCCGATCACCGTCACCGCCCGGGTCGAGCCGGAGTGCGTGGTGATCTCGATCAGCGACGCCGGCAACGGCGTCCCCACCGAGTTGCTGCCGCGGCTCTTCGACCGGTTCGCCATCGCCGGGCCCACCGGCGGCACCGGGTTGGGCCTCTACCTGGTCCGCCGCATCGCCCGCGGGCATGACGGCGACGCACGCTACCGGCCGCCCGCCCACGGCGTACCCCACGTCTTCGAGCTGACCCTGCCGCGGGAACAGACCCGCACCCGGACGCGAGTACACGGCTGAGCGGCCGGCGTCGAAGCCGTTTCGCGCGGGTGATGTGGGTAGGCTGTGGCGCATGAGCAAAGTCGTCGGCTATGTCCCCGGCGTCTTCGACCTCTTCCACGTCGGCCACCTCAACGCCCTGCGCCAGGGCCGGTCGATGTGTGACGTCCTGGTCGCGGGGGTGGTCTCCGACGAGGTGTGCGAGGCCGCCAAGGGGATCCGTCCCACCGTGCCGCTGCGTGAGCGCCTGGAGATCGTCAAGGCGATCGGCATCGTCGACGACGCCTACGTCGAGGTGACCACCGACAAGCGCGACGCCTGGCGCGACGTCGGGTTCCACAAGATCTTCAAGGGTGACGACTGGTTGGGCACCCCGAAGGGGGAGCGGCTCGAGGAGCTGATGGCCGAGGTCGGCGTCGAGGTCGTCTACTTCCCCTACACCGTCCACACGTCGAGCACCGCGCTGCGGGCCCACCTGGCGCGCGCCGCCGAACGGGTGTCGTGACGGACCCAGCCGTTGGGGTCATCGGCGGGGTCACCGTCGACGACCGCGGCATCCACGTCACCGCGACGGGCACCGGTCCGCTGGTGCTCTCGGTGGAGGGTCGCTACGTCTGGTCGCTGACCCCGGAGCGCGACGGTACGCCGGAGGCGGGTGGCCTGCTGGTGCCGTGGCCGCACGTCCTGCACCGCTATCTGGACGGCGTGGGGCGGATCCGGGTCGCGGACGTGCCCGGCGTACGCGTCTTCTTCGACGCGGAGGTCTCGCTGGGCTCGGGCCGCGACCGGATCGAGATCGTCGACGGGGAGGGCAACCCGCTCAGCGTGGACAAGGTCGGCCACCTGACCCGCTCCTTCGCCGCCACCGACGAGGGGATCCGCGAGGAGATCCTGGCCGGCACCGAGCGGGCGCTGCGCGACCTGCGCGAGACCTGCGGCGTGGATGCCTACCTCAACTACGGCGCGCTGCTCGGCGCCATCCGGGACGGCGCGATGATCGCGCACGACTCCGACACCGACGTCTGCTACCTGTCGCGGCATACCTCGCCGGCCGACATCATCATGGAGTCGTACCGGATCGAGCGGACGATGCGGGACCTGGGCTGGAACCTGCTTCGCATGTCGGGCGGCGACATCAAGCTGCTGCTGCCGCTCAGCGACGGCCGCACCTGCCATATCGACATCTTCGTGGCGTTCTACGTGCTTGGCACCTTCTACCAGCTCGGCAACCGCAGCGGACACCTGCCGCGGGAGGCGATCGTGCCCGTCTCGCAGATCGAGCTGCACGGCCACACCTTCCCGGCGCCGGCCGATCCCGAGGCGATGCTGGCCTTCCTCTACGGCCCGTCCTGGCGGGTGCCCGACCCCTCCTTCAAGTACGCCGACCCACCCGCGGGCGTGCGCCGCCTCGACGGCTGGCTGCGCGGGTTCCGCAGCGACATGGGCCGCTGGACCGAGTTCTGGACCTCGGTGACCGCGCGGCATGTGCCGCGGCGCGGGTCGGCGTTCGCGCGCTGGGTCAAGCGGCAGCTGCCCCGCGAGGACGCGCTGCTGGAGATCGGCATGGGCAATGGCCGTGACGCGCTCTACTTCGCCCGGCGCGGCCGGCGGCCGGTGTGGGCGGTGGACTACTCCCGCGGCGCGATCCGGTTCACCCTGCGGCGCAGTCGACGCAAGGGCATCGAGCTGCGGGTGGAGCAGCTCATCCTCGGCGAGCTGCGCCAGGTGCTGACCTTCGGCGCGCGGCTGGCCCGCGACCCGCACCACGTCTACGCCCGCGGCCTGCTCGGCTGCCTCGACGCCGCCGCCCGCGAGCAGCTGTGGCGGCTGTGCCGGATGGGACTGCGTGGTGCCGGCCGGTTGCTGTTCCTGGAGTTCGCGGCGACCGGTCCGGTCGGCGCCGAGGCACCCGAGCCGCTGCCCGCCGGGCTGGTCAGGCGGCTCGACCCGGAGGCGGTCGTCGCCGAGATCGAAGCGCAGGGCGGCCTGGTCGAGACCCTCTGGGTGGGCGCCGGCGAGGACCTCTTCGACCACCCCGACCCCTACGTCTGCCGGCTGCGCGTCTCCTGGCCGCGGCCCCGTCAGGAGGAGATCCGGTGATGAACGCCGACAAGCTGCGGTCCAACCTCAGGGCCTGGCGCGAGGAGCGCTCGGGCGAGCGCATCCCGGTCCGGGCCCGGCTGCGGGCTCTCGAGGAGGAGGTGCAGGAGCTGCGTCAGCTCAACCGGCGCATCGCCGAGCTGACCGACGTGGTCGCCGAGCTCCTCATCCCCATCCAGGACCGGGACGAGGCCAAGGTCGCCGAGGTGCTCGAGCGCTACCGCTCCGGGATCTGACAGTCTTGTCCCGCGATCCCCGGTTGGTCTGCCGGTAGGGCCCGCCTGACTTTGAATCAGGACTAGCGACGCAGGTTCGACTCCTGCCCGGGGAGCTCAGGTGGTGCGGGGCGACCGAACAGGTAGCCCTGGGCCCGCTCGTAGCCGAGCCGACGCAGGAGGTCGGCCTGGTGGCGGGTCTCCACGTGCTCGGCGACCAGGCGTAGGCCGAGCGCGCGGCCCATCGCGGCGATCGCCTCCAGCACCGGCGCCTCCTCCTGGTCCTCGCGCACCGACCTGATCAGCGCCCCGTCGACCTTGAGCACGTCGATGGGCAGGCTGTCCAGGCGTCGTAGCGAGGAGTAGCCGGCGCCGAAGTCATCGATCGCGACCCGGATGCCCAGTCCGCGCAGCGCACGCAGGTTGGCCACGATCTGGCCGTCGTCGCCGTCGAAGGCGCCCTCGGTGACCTCGAGCACGATCCGTCGTCCGGGTACGCCGTGGGTCTCCAGGCACTCGCGAACCATCTGCGCGTAGTCGGGGGTGCGCAGCTCGACCGGCGAGGCGTTGACGCCGATGGTGAAGCCGTGGTCCTCGGTCGAGACGAAGGCACACACCTCGTGCAGCAGCCAGGAGCCCAGGGAGTGGATCGCGCCGGTCCGCTCGGCGTCCGGGATGAACTCATGCGGGCCCAGCAGCCCGCGATCCGGTCGCCGCCACCGGACCAGCGCCTCGTAGCCGGCCACGTCGCCGCTCGCCAGGTTGACGACCGGCTGGTAGAGCAGGCACAGCTCACCGCGCTCGATCGCCGCCTCCAGGGCGCTCGCGGCCCGCTCGGGGTCGCCGTAGACCGAGGTCCGGTCCCGACCCGAGGTCTTGGCCTGGTAGAGCGCGACGTCGGCCCGGCCCATCAGCACCGAGCCGGAGTCGCCCCGCTCCCAGGCGGCCACCCCGGCCGAGACGGTCAGCCCCGGCGGGGTCGCGGCGCGCAGCGCGTCGGCGAGATCGGCCGCCCGACCCAGCGGCTGGCCCGGGAGCAGCAGCGCGAACTCGTCGCCGCCGTACCGGCTCAGGCAGGCGCCCGGAGGCACCAGTCGCGACCAGGCCTGGGCGCACGCGATCAGGGCCTGGTCGCCGTGTGGGTGGCCGTGGAGGTCGTTGACCTCCTTGAACCAGTCCACGTCGAGCAGGGTGACGGCGAGCCCACCGCCGCCCTGGTCGGCCTCGCGCAGGGCGGTCTGGAGGCGGCGGGTGAAGCCGCGCCGGTTCAGCAGCAGGGTGAGCGGGTCCTCCTCGGCAGCGTCGGACAGCCGCGCCAGCCAGGCGGCCACCACCGCCATCCCGACGGTGCAGCCCTCGATGATCACGATGGCGCCTGCGGCGATGCTGCTGCGCGACATCGCGACCGCGCAGGCGACCTCGGCGAAGATCACCTCGGCGAGCGCCTCGCGCAGGGCGAAGACGAGCATGGAGTTGACCACCACGAAGATGTACGGCGACCCCAGCGCCACCGAGGCCGAGCCGTGCCCGCCCATCAGCACCAGGGCGGAGATGATCAGGGTCGCGAGCACGGCGAGCGCGTGGTAGCCCCGGCGCGGGATCAGGTGCCCGCAGGCGAAGATCAGCACGCCGATCGCGATCACCCCCGCGCTGACGATCCCGATGCCGACGTGGTCCACCCCGGGCGAGGTCAGGAGCAGGTTGCCGGGCACCAGGGTGAGGCCTCCGAACAGGTAGAGGCTGCCGTTGGTCCAGCGCAGTACGGCCAGGCTCGACACCGCCGGCGTCTCGCGCCACCAGCGCCTGAGGTCGGCCACGATGCGGCGGCCGATGGGGTCGGTCATGTCCCACCGCTTACCCGCGGCGGCGGGGTTGATGCGCCCGCGAGCTCCTCCGGACAGGCCGTGGCGCCCGACCGGCCGCAAGCACCTAGGCTCGTGCCATGAGCGAACTGACGGTGATCGTGCTCGCTGCCGGCCAGGGCAAGCGGATGAAGTCCAGCCTGCCGAAGGTGCTGCACCCCCTCGGCGGGCGCACCATGGTCGGCCACGTCCTCACCGCGGTCGAGGCGCTCGGCGCCGACCGGGTCGTCGCCGTCGTCGGCCACGGCCGCGAGCAGGTCACCGCCCACCTCCACGAGCACTTCCCGGGCGTGCAGGTGGCCGTCCAGGAGGAGCAGCTCGGGACCGGCCACGCCACCCGGGTGGGCCTGGAGGCGGCCGGCACCGTCGGCGGCGACGTCCTCGTCCTGACGGCGGACACCCCGTTGCTCACCGGGGAGACGCTGGTCTGGTTCATGGAACGGCACCGGGGCGGTGGCCGCGCGGTCAGCATCCTGACCGCCGACGTGCCCGACCCCCGCGGCTACGGCCGGATCGTGCGGGACGGCGACGACGTGCGGGCCATCGTCGAGGAGAAGGACGCCAGCGCGCAGGAGCAGGCGATCACCGAGATCAACTCGGGGATCCTGGCCTTCGACGCGGCCTTCCTCGCCGCGGCACTGCCGCGGCTGGGCAACGCCAACGCCAGCGGCGAGTACTACCTGACCGAGGCGGCCCGACTCGCCGCCGAGGACGGGCTGCGCGCCGGCGCCTTCCTGCTCGAGGACCGGCTGCAGACCGAGGGCGCCAACGACCGGGTCCAGCTCGCCGCGCTGGGCAAGGAGCTCAACCGCCGGATCGTGGAGCGGTGGATGCGCGAGGGCGTGACGGTGGTCGACCCGGACACCACCTGGATCCACGTGGACGTCGAGATCGGCCAGGACACCACGATCGAGCCCGGCGTGCAGCTGCTCGGCGTGACGTCGATCGGGCGCGGCGCGCGGATCGGCCCGGACAGCACGCTCACCGACTGCGAGGTCGGCGACGGCGCCCACGTGGTGCGCACCCAGGCGCTGCTCTCGGTGATCGGCGAGGGCGCCGACGTGGGTCCGTTCGCGCATCTGCGCGCCGGCACCGTGCTGGGCCGCACCGGCAAGATCGGTGGCTTCGTGGAGACCAAGAACGCCCGGATCGGCGATGGCGCGAAGGTGCCGCACCTGTCCTACGTCGGCGACGCCACCATCGGCGAGGGCAGCAACATCGGCGCCGGCACGATCTTCGCCAACTACGACGGCGTCGCCAAGCACCACACCACCATCGGGGCCCAGGTGAAGTCCGGCTCCAACGTGACGTTCGTGGCTCCGGTGACGGTCGGCGACGGTGCCGGTACCGGCGCCGGCACGCTGGTGCGCGAGGACGTCCCGCCGGGCGCGATGGCGCTCTCGGCCGGCCCGCAGCGGCTGCTCGAGGGCTGGGCGCAGGAGCGCCGGGCCGGTACGGCGCAGGCGGCGGCGGCCGAGGCCGCCCGTGCGGCCGGCGTCCTCGTGGTCGGCCGACCGGACGCCGCGGGGACCCCCGATGAACATCCGGGTGAACAGTCGGGTGACCATGAGGCGTCTCACACCGGGGGACCCGAGGTTGGGGCAGCAGACCCCGGTAGGTCAGAATCCTGACGTAAGGCCCTTCGGCGGACACCATCCAGGGAGCAGCGCCTGTGACGGACATCAAGCGGACCACTGAGAAGCACCTGATGGTCTTCAGTGGCCGGGCCCATCCGGAGCTGGCCGAGGAGGTCAGCCGGATCCTTGACACCGCACTGGTGCCGACCTCGGCGTACGACTTCGCGAACTCCGAGATCTACGTGCGCTACCAGGAGTCGGTCCGCGGAGCGGACTGCTTCGTGATCCAGAGCCACACCGCGCCGATCAACCAGTGGATCATGGAGCACCTGATCATGGTCGACGCGCTCAAGCGCGCCTCGGCCAAGCGGATCACCGTGGTGATGCCGTTCTGGGGCTACAGCCGCCAGGACAAGAAGCACAAGGGCCGCGAGCCGATCTCGGCCCGGCTCGTCGCCGACCTGTTCAAGACCGCCGGCGCGGACCGGATCATCTCGGTCGACCTGCACGCCGACCAGCTGCAGGGCTACTTCGACGGCCCGGTCGACCACTTGATGGCGCTGCCGGTGCTGACCGACTACATCGGGCAGAAGTACGGCGACCAGCAGCTGTGCGTGGTCTCGCCGGATGCCGGCCGGATCAAGGTCGCCGAGCGGTGGGCGGCGCGGCTGGGCGGCGTACCGCTGGCGTTCATCCACAAGACCCGCAACATCGAGCGGCCCAACGAGACCGTCGCCAATCGGGTCGTCGGCGAGGTGGCCGGCAAGGTCTGCGTGCTGACCGACGACATCATCGACACCGGCGGCACCATCGTGAAGGCGGCCGAGGCGATCATGGAAGCGGGCGCCGCCGGCGTGATCATCGCCGCCACCCACGCGATCCTCTCCGACCCGGCCGTCGACCGGCTCAAGAACAGCCCCGCCGCCGAGGTCGTCATCACCAACACGCTGCCGGTGCCGGTGGAGAAGCAGTTCGACAAGCTCACGACGCTCTCCATCGCCCCGATGCTGGCCCGCGCCATCCGCGAGGTCTTCGAGGACGGCTCGGTGACCTCCATGTTCGACGGCCACGCCTAGTCTCTGGTCACTGATTTCGCCGAGCCCGCGGTCACGCCCTAGACTTCCCGGGTTGCCTCGGCGAGGGAGCACCGACTCCGTGATCGACAGGGCTGGCTGAGACGCCGCGCGCCCTGGGGCTCGCGGCGTTCGTGGTCTCTCGGCCGGGCGCCCCGATGCACAGACGAAGGAGCCACCCATGTCCAGCGAGAAGATCACCGCCGAGAAGCGCACCGAGTTCGGCAAGGGCGCGGCGCGCCGGATCCGCCGGGAGAACAAGATCCCCGCCGTCATCTACGGCCACGGCGCCGAGCCGATCCACGTGACCCTGCCGGGCCACGACACCATGATGGCGCTCAAGCACCACGGCCAGAACGCCCTGCTCGAGCTCGACATCGACGGCAAGACCCAGCTGGCGCTGACCAAGCAGGTCCAGATCGACCACATCCGCCGCGTCATCGAGCACGTCGACTTCGTCGCCGTGAAGGCGGGCGAGAAGGTCACCGTCGAGGTGCCGGTGCACGTCGTCGGCGAGTCTGCCCCCGGCACGCTGGTCGTCACCGACCACGCCGCCATCGCGGTCGAGGCCGAGGCCACCCACGTGCCCGAGGGCCTGGAGATCAGCGTCGAGGGCGCCGAGGCCGGCACCCAGATCCACGCCAAGGACATCGCGCTGCCTCAGGGCGTCACGCTGGTCCTCGACGCCGACACCCTGGTCGTCAACGTGACCGCCGCGCCGACCGCGGCCCAGGTCGAGGCCGAGCTCGAGTCCGCCGAGGCCGAGGCCGGCATCGTCCACGAGGCTTCGGAGGCCGAGACCGAGGCCGCCGCGGCGACCGAGGCCGAGTGACCGCATGACCGAGGACGGCGTCTGGCTGGTCGTCGGCCTGGGCAACCCCGGGCCGACGTACGCCGGGCACCGCCACAACATCGGCTATCTCGTGGTCGACGAGCTGGCCAAGCGGCTGGGTGTCTCCCGCGGCGGAGCCGCAAGTGTGCACTGGCGGAGCCACAAGACCGGCCGCGCCGACGTGATCGAGGGCCGCCTGATGCCGGGTGGCCCTCGACTGGTCCTGGCGCGCCCGCGCTCGTACATGAACGAGATCGGCGGGCCCACCAAGGCGCTGGCCACCTTCTACAAGGTGCCCGCCGACCACATCATCGCGATCCACGACGAGCTCGACATCCCGTTCGACACGATGCGGGTCAAGCTCGGCGGCGGCGACAACGGCCACAACGGCCTCAAGTCGATCCGGGGCTCGCTGGGTACCGGCGACTTCTACCGGGTGCGGGTTGGAATCGGCCGTCCGCCGGGCCGACAGGACGTCTCCGACTTCGTCCTGTCCAACTACTCCGGCGCCGAGCGCAAGGTGCTGCCGTTCCAGGTCGACACGGCCGCCGACGCCGTCGAGTCGCTGGTCACCGACGGCCTGGAGAAGACCCAGCAGCGGTTCAACTCCTGACCTCGTCGGCGGCGTCGTCAAGCAGCGCCCTGACCGCGGCGACCGCGGCGAGCTGGGAGTTGACCTCCAGCTTGCGCAGCACCGACTTCACCTGGCTGCGCACCGTCGCGGGAGAGACGTCGAACAGCGCGGCGATCCGGCCGACCGGCTCGCCGCTGTAGAGCAGCAGTAGCACCTCGCGTTCCCGCGGGGTGAGCGACCCGGCCCGCTCGCGCAGCACCTGGTCGCGATGGCGCTGTTCGTCCCAGGCCGCCCGCAGCACCCGCTGGTCCGCCTCGGGCATGGTGGTCTGCCCGCGGGCGAGCCGCTGCAGCGTCGCGATCACGTCCTCCAGTGAGGTCTCGCTGGAGAGTACGACGCCGGCGCCGCCCTCCAGTGCGGCTCCCCACAGCGGTCCGCGGGGCGCCCCGGTGAGCACCGCCCACGGCGCGCTGCCGCGCCGCATCACCAGCCCGGCGGCGCGTATCCGGGCCCGCCGGTCGAGCTCGCTGACGAGCAGGCCGACGTCGACGGGCCCGCGCCGTACCGGCTGGCGCGGGCGGGGCAGGACCTCACCGGGCCAGCGCAGCACGACCGGCTCGAAGCCACGCTCGGCCAGTGCCGTCCGGACGGCGTCGCTGACCAGCGACTGGTCCGAGGCGACGGCCACCCGCAGCCGGCTGCGTCGGCGTGAGCCTGTCATCGCCTCACCCCACGTCGATCACGTCATCGACGGCCCTCCCGTCCTCTGAATCCTTGCTCGGCAGGTGAAACCGGGGCAGGACCCCGGGTGATCTCCCCCACATTTGGGGATTGCCGCGCAGGGAGCGGCGCGCAGATGCTCGTAGTGGTCCCGCCATCGGGACCGCCCATCGGCCTGGTGGCGGCGTCGTCGTGTGTCCCAGACGGCGTCGTGCCAGGTGCCGGCTGCCGCCGCGCCCCCACTTGCTGGCGCTGGGCCAGGCCGGTGGGCCCCGGACTAGTCCACCCCCGGGCGGCGTGTCGATAAGGGGATATCTCGCCCAAATGTGGTATAGCGTCCACCTTGTTGGGTACGCGGTCGTCGCGTTCGCCTACGGTCCGGTGAGTCGGACAACGAAGCGACCAGGCACCGCCTCTTCATTGGTGGGGGACGCGGGGATACTCGGGGCGTTTGGGGGAACGGCTCCCTGCTGTGCATGGCTGGTCTTTGCACGGGGGCACAATGACAACTACACGTATACCTCCAGAACTGTGGGACTGGAGATGTTCAGCATTCGCTCTACTGGTGGCAGCAACGCCATTGCTGTCGCTGTCGGTGCTGCTGGCAGATGGTCAGGGGTGGCTCCAGGCCACCGCGAACATCGACGGCCTGGCACTCGCACCCGCCGCCACGGTGTCGGCGATGTGCCTGTACCTCGGCTGGAAGCTGAGCGGCCGCTCGGCGCTCGCCTGGCTGGCGACCGGGACCACCGTGGCGGGCCTACAGGGGCTCACCATGGCCGGGCTCCAGCTGGCTGACGCGCACCAGGCCGCCGGCCAGGCGTTCTGGATGGCGATGGCCGACGTCAGCGTGCTGCTGGCGATCCTGGCGCTCGCCGTGCCGGTCG
This sequence comes from Nocardioides sp., assembly GCF_035547795.1. Taxonomy (GTDB): domain Bacteria; phylum Actinomycetota; class Actinomycetes; order Propionibacteriales; family Nocardioidaceae; genus Nocardioides. The sequence goes on along the minus strand of NZ_DASZUF010000181.1, from coordinate 4,865 downwards.
GCCGCGGCGCGCGCAACAGCGAGCCGGCGGTCATCGGCATCCTGGCCGGGCTGACGCTCGGGCTGGGCCGGCTGGTGGCGGTCAACGACTTCGGCCGGGTCGATCTGTGGATGTTCGGCTGGTGGGGCATCGTGCTCTGCTGGCTGGCCTTCTCCATCCCGCCGATCTGGGGCCTGGCCCGCGTGCGCACGATCCCGCTGTGGGCACGCTGGCGCATCGCCGGCAGCGTGGCGCTGTTCAGCACCGGGCATGTCGCAACGTACCTCGACGGGCCCTCCCGCACGGTGCCCGGCAGTCTGGTCACCATCGTCGCCGACCTCGCCGGAGCGATCCTGCTGGTCGCCGGATCGGTCGCGCTGGTCCGCGAGGTGATGAACGACGACCAGGCCCGGGCCGACGACCTGCAGGTGCGGCTGGACGAGATGGAGGCAGGCATCCGCAAGGACCGGGCTCGCATCCACGAGATCAACTCCACGATCGCCGGCGTCCTCTCGGCCACCCGGCTGTTGCAGGGCGGTGCCTCCGATCAGGAGGTCGCGTCGGCACCGGAGATCGACGCGGCGATCGGTGCGGAGCGGCGCCGGCTGCTCGAGGGCATGATCAACGCCGAGCTCAGTCGGTTGGAGCGCCTGCTCAACGAGCCGCTCGTCGTACCGCGGCCGCGCACCGTGGACCTGGACCACACCATCAGCAACCTGGTGTTGGCCCAGGAGGCCCGCGGCAACCGGATCAAGTGGCTGCCGAGCGGGGCGCGGGTCACCGGCCAGCCCGACGACGTGGCCGAGGTGCTCAACATCCTGCTCGACAACGCCGCCAAGCACGGCTCCGCGGAGGCGTCGGTCACCGTCCAGGAGGTGGCCGACGCGATCGAGATCCTGGTCTCCGACACCGGACCGGGGGTGGCTCCCGAGCTGCGCTCCCAGCTCTTCGAGTGGGGCGCGCGCGGTCCGCGCTCGCGCGGCCAGGGCATCGGTCTCAACATCGCGGCCGACCTCACCCGCAAGCAGGGCGGCTATCTGCGGCTGCGCGAGGGCAACGTCGGCGGCGCGACCTTCGTGGTCGGGCTCCCCGCGGCGAGGCGGGACGACGATGAGCCAGCCCACCTCGCGTAGCCAGATCCGCATCGTCATCGTGGAGGACCATGTCCTCTTCGCCGAGTCCCTCGAGCTGGCCCTGACGGTCGAGGGGTACGACGTGCGGCGGATGACGGTGCCGGACAACGGCAACGCCCCCGGGACGATGATCGCCGCGGTGGTGCGCCAGCACCCCCGGATCGTGCTCCTGGACCTCGACCTGGGCCGGTTCGGGGACGGGCTGCGGATGGTCGCGCCGCTGGCCAAGGCCGGGATCAACGTGGTGGTGGTGACCGCCTCCAGCGAGCGGCCCCGATGGGGCGAGGCACTGCGGTACGGTGCCCGGACGGTGCTGTCGAAGTCGCGTCCGCTCAACGACATCCTGGCGGCCGTGCGGCGGATCACCCACGGACTGCCGGTGATGGACGTCGAGGAGCGCGAGGAGCTGCTTCGGCTCTGGCACCAGCGGCGGTCCGAGCTGGCCGACCTGGAGCGCCGGCTGGAGCTGCTCACCCCGCGCGAGGCCCAGGTGCTCGGGCACCTGATGGAGGGCCACACCGTGCACGACATCGCCACCCTCAGCGTGGTCTCGGAGGCCACCGTGCGCACCCAGGTGAAGTCGATCCTGGCCAAGCTGGAGGTCTCCTCCCAGATCGCCGCGGTCGGGATGGCACACCACGTCGGCTGGCGACGGCCGTCCGGCTAGACGGTCTGGACCAGTCGCGCCGCGCCGGTTTCTTGCCCGATTTGGTGCATGCCGTCGCCGCGGACCCACCCCTAGGTTGAACTCGGACCGGCGCTGGGCCTCATCGGGGCCCAGCGCCCGATCCGCCAGGTGACAAGCGAATCGCCGAGGGGGTGTGCACGTGACATCGCTGGCCTCGGTGCCGCCGCACCTGCGCACCCGTGGGCGTCGCTGGATGCGCTCGCGGCTGCCGCTGTCACAGCGGACCGCCGCCGTACTCGTCGACACGGTGGCCGGCCTGGCCGCCGCCGTACTCGCCGGCGCCTGGGTGTTGGCGCTGCCGCTGGCGCTGTGCTGGACGGTCCTGCTGCACGTGCTCGGCGACGACAGGTGCCCGACCGGGCCACGGGTGCGGCCGGTGTGGACCGCCGGCGCGCTGGTCGTCACCGGCTGCTGGATCGCGGGTACGGCGATCCCGTCCAGCCCGGCCCGGCTGCTGGCCGCGATCGCCGTGGCGGTGACCGGATCGGCGGTGGGGCGACTCACCTGCGGCCGGCTGGCTCGCCGGCTGCGCGTGGTGGTCGTCGCGGCGCAGCCGCCGGTCGACCTCGCCGCGCTGGCCCGCGGTCGGCTGGAGGTGGCCGGCGTCTGCCCGGCCGAGCCGACCGACGTGATCCGGGTGCTGGCGGCCGGGAGCGTCGACGCGGTGATCGTGCTCCCCGGGCCGTCCGCGCGGCAGTTGCAGCGGCTCGCCTGGACGCTGGAGTCGGCCGGGACGCCGCTGCTGGTGGCGACCGGTCTGGAGGACGTGGCCGCGGGCCGGGTCGCCCCGCTCAGGGTCGGCGGGATCGGGGTCGGCGGGGTCGGCCTGGTGCACGTGCGCCCGGCCGCGCGCCGCGGCTGGCGGGGCGTGGCCAAACAGGTCGTCGAGCGCCTGCTCGCGGCCGCCAGTCTGCTGCTGGCCGCGCCGCTGCTGTTCGCCATCGCCGTCGCGGTCAGGTGTGACTCGCCGGGCCCGGCGCTGTTCCGTCAGACCCGGGTGGGCCGCAACGGTCACAGTTTCACGATGCTCAAGTTCCGCACCATGACCGCCGACGCCGAACAGCGCCGGGCCGAGCTGGCCTCGGAGTGCGACGGGCCGCTGTTCAAGGTGCGCGCCGACCCGCGGATCACCCGGGTCGGCGGCTTTCTGCGCCGCTACTCCCTCGACGAGCTGCCGCAGCTGATCAACGTGGTGCGTGGACAGATGGCGCTGGTCGGCCCGCGGCCGGCGCTGCCCGAGGAGGTCGCCGCATACGACGCCGACCCGCACCGTCGGCTCGCGGTCGCACCCGGCATCACCGGGCTGTGGCAGGTCTCGGGCCGCTCGGACCTGCCCTGGAGCGAGGCGGTCCGCCTCGACCTGGCCTACGTCGACAACTGGTCGCTGGGCCTTGACCTCGCGATCGTGATGCGCACCCTGGGCGCGGTGCTGCGGCACCGCGGGGCGTACTGAGCATCAGCCCAGCAGCCCGGCCTTCTCCAGGTCGTCGGCCGCCCGGCGCAGGACGCCGAACGGCAGGCCGGCCCGCTCGGCGATGGCGAGCACCGGGGTGGCGCCGTCGCTGCAGGCCAGCAGCCACAGCATCGCCATCACCGCGTCGTCGGCCGACCGGCCGCCGGTGGTCGGGTAGAGGCCGTAGCGGCCCAGCTGCGGCTCGCCGTACGGCGCCAGGTTGCGCAGCGTCCGATCCTCCTCCAGCACCTCGAGGATTTCCTCGATCGCGGTCAGCGACTCGCGCAGCTCGGCATCGGTCACGAAGCCGAGGTCGTCGGCGGAGGTGTGGTACTCGGGGTACTCCCCGTGCGGCGTCCGGGTCAGCCGGCCGGCGGACAGGTCGAAGCCGAGGGCGTTGAACTGCCGCTCGTCGTACCCGTAGGGCGAGTAGTCCACCACCCGGCCCTCGCGGCGGCCCACCACGTGCATCGCGGCCCGGTCCAGGGGCCGGTCGCCGTGCCGGGTGCGCTTGTAGGTCAGCGGCCCGCCGCCGCCCAGCCCGGTCAGCACCAGCACGTGCCGCAGCCGCGGCAGCACCTCGGCGTTGCGAGAGAGCCAGGTCAGCGAGCCGACGGTGCCGGGCGCGAACAGGAACCGGTAGGTCAGCCGATGCTCGCGCTCGGCCAGCCGCTGGGCCAGCTCGACGGCCACCGACAGCCCGGAGAGGTTGTCGTTGACCAGGGAGGGGTGGCACACGTGCGAGCTGATCAGCACCTCGTCGGTGCTGGTGCCGGGCACGACCAATTCGCCGTAGACCAGCTCACCGGGCGCGAGGGTGGTGTCGACCAGGACGTCGAAGAGGCCGTCCCCGAGCGCGTCGCGCTGCCGCTGGGTGAGGCAGAAGCCCCAGTCGCGGTGGTAGTACGACGTCCGGTAGGGGATCCAGTCCGGATGCTCGGGCAGCGAGTGCAGGTGCGGCTCGAGCTCGGCGCGGGAGATCCGACCGTGGAATGGCGTGCTGTAGGAGACCAGGTGCAGGGTGTGGTCGGCCAGGTCGACCAGTCGCTCGCCGGTCTCGGCGTCGGCGATCCAGGCGGCACGGGCGTTCCACTCCGGCGGCAGCGTCCAGTCGAAGGCGGGTGTGCCGGAGGGCACCGCGTGCACGGTCAGCGGGACCGACTCGGCCAGGATCGCCAACGTGCGGCGTACGCCGTCGCCGGTCAGGCTGCGACACAGCGGATAGAGCCGCTCCAGGCGTTCGCGGATCGGGTCCACGACGGCCGCCTCAATGGCGGCGGAGCAGGTCGTCGAGGCGCCCCTCGGCCTGCTGGCGCTGGATCTGCTGGAGTCGCACGTGGCGCCGCTCGAGCGCCTCGGCGTCGAAGCCGTACGCCGCCATGTCCTCGGCCAGCTCGACGATCCCCTCGGCCATCGTCCAGGTGGGCCGGAAGGCCGGCAGCATCCGGCTGGCCTTGAGGAAGCTGACCCGGTAGTCGCGGGCGTCGGAGCCGGCGCCGTCGGCGATGCTGATCGGCGCGCCGAACCGCTCCGCGACCGCCGCGGCGATGTCGCGCACCTGCACCACGTCCTCGTCGCGGCCGACGTTGAACGCCTGGTCGTGCACCAGGTC
>NZ_DASZUF010000180.1:0-14306 GCF_035547795.1 Nocardioides sp. | reverse complement strand
GTCGTCGATGGTCGCGCCCATCGGCTCCACGGACGAGGTCACGTCGGTGACCCGCAGCAGCGAGGAGTGGCCCCCCGAGACCAGCATCGCCAGGCAGGGCTCCGGCAGGGCGCCGTGCTGGAGCTGGTCGACCGCCACATGAGCGGCGAGGTGGTTGACGCCGTACAGCGGCTTGCCGAGGGCCAGCGAGAGCGCCTTGGCCGAGGCCACGCCGACCAGCAGCGCACCCGCGAGTCCGGGGCCCGCGGTGACGGCGATCGCGTCGACGTCGGTGAGCTCGATCCCGGCCTGGTCGCAGGCCCGCGAGATGGTCGGCACCATCGCCTCCAGATGCGCGCGGGAGGCCACCTCGGGCACGACACCACCGAAGCGCGCATGCTCCTCGACGCTACTGGCCACTGCATCGGCGAGCAGCGCGTGCCCCCGCACGATGCCGACGCCGGTCTCGTCACAGGAGGTCTCGATGCCGAGAACGACAGGCGCATCGGTGGGCATGGCGACCATTGTGCCGTCCCGCTCATCGGGCATACGTTGCTGGCTGTCTCGGAACTCGGAGAACTCGGGAGTCACGCATGAAATCACCGCGCCTACGCGCATCCCTCGCCCTCGTGGCCACCGTGGCGCTCGGCGCCGGACTGGTGACCGGCACCGCCGGCACCGCCGAAGCCAAAGCGCTCAAGCCGGCGACCAGCTTCACGATGCAGCCGGACGGCTCCAGCGGGAAGACCGACAAGGGATCGCAGATCCCCAACATCGACTCGGTCAAGGCCACCATCCGCACCTACTACGGCGCGACCAAGGGCCAGGACCCGGCGAACCCGGGCAAGACGATCTACCTGCCCAACCTCTCCACCTCGCCATACGCCACCGAGGTGGAGGGCATCGAGAACAAGATCCTCGCCACGCTGCCCAACCCGGCGCCGGCGAACACGGCCGTCGTCTTCGACGTCGACTCCACGCTGCTCTCCGACTACGCCAACGAGGAGGAGATGAACTTCAACTACAGCCCCTCCCTCAACGCCGCGTGGGTCACGGGTCACCTCTTCCCGGCGGTGCCGGGCATGCCCGCCCTGGTGAAGACGCTCTACACGGAGGGCTACGCGATCTTCGGCATCACCGGACGGCCCAACACGCAGGAGGACGACACCATCGCCAACCTGACGCAGCAGGGCTTCACCACCGACGGCACGTCGACCGGCCCGGCCATCTTCAACACCTCGAACCTCTTCACGAAGCCGAACCCGTCGGCGGTCCCGGCGTACCTGACGTGCGGCACGACGTGTACGACGGTCCAGTTCAAGTCGCTCACCCGGCAGTACATCCAGACCAACACCGGTGACACGATCGCGGCCAACATCGGTGACCAGTGGAGCGACCTGCAGGGCGGTACGCCGGCGGCCAGCGGCGACTACAAGATCCCCAACCCGACGTACTACCTGCCGTCGGGCACCACGACCGTGCCGGGCCTCTCGCCCAACACGACGTTCACGATGAAGCCCGACGGCTCCAGCGGCAAGACGGTCGGCGGGGAGAACATCCCGAACCTCGACTCGGTCAAGGCCACCATCCGCGCCTACTACAACGCAACCAACGGCATCGCCAACAAGGCGACCTCGCCGTACATCTCCGAGATGAAGGCGCTGGCGAAGAAGTGGAAGAAGAAGCTCGCCACGTCCTGCCAGAAGGCGTCTCACCGCCACCAGCGGCCGGCGGTCGTCTTCGACGTCGACGACACCACGCTGTGGACCTACGACATGGAGGACGGCGCGATGGGGTTCAACTTCGACCCCGCGCTGCAGAACCAGTGGGTGCAGGGCAAGAAGTTCCCGGCCGTGCCCGGCATGACCAAGGTGGTCAAGAAGGCCAAGAAGGCAGGCTGCACCATCGTCGGGCTGACCGGCCGCACCAAGAACCAGGGCAAGGCCACCCTGAAGAACCTCAAGAAGGTCGGCTACAAGGGCTTCACCAAGAGGAACCTCTTCCTCAAGCCGAACACCGGCAAGAAGTACCCGAAGTACATCGGCTGCAAGAAGACCTGCACCACCGTGCAGTACAAGTTGGGCACCCGGAAGTACCTGGAGAAGACCCGGCACTACACGATCGTGGCCAACTTCGGTGACCAGTTCTCCGACCTGAAGGGTGGGCACGCGAAGAAGAAGATCAAGCTGCCGAATCCGACGTACTACCTGCCCTGAAGGGCTAGCGACATCACGATCGCGGTGTCCCCGTTGCGGTAGTAGCGAGGCCGTCGATCGATCTCGGCGAAGCCGGCGCGCTCGTAGAAGGCGAGCGCGCCGGCGTTCGTCTCTCGGACCTCGAGCAGGAGCGCGGGTGCACCCTGCGCCGCCGCCAGATCGCGTACGGCGGCCAGCAGCAGCCCGGCGACCCCCCGCCGACGGTGCTCCACGGCGACCGCGATGCGCTGCAGCTCGGCGATCTCGAAGACCACGCTGGTGATGGCGTGCCCCACCACGTCGCCGTCGAGCTCGGCGACCAGCACGCCGGTGCCGAGCAACGCCCCGGCGATGGCGTCGGCCAGGTAACCGGCCGGCCAGGCGTCCTCGGGGAATGCCGTCGCCTCCAGCGCGGCGATCGCCGGCACGTCGGCGGCCGTCGCGGGCCGGATGGTCATCGCCGGTCGGCGGTGGCGACCGCGTCGGGCCGGCGCAGATAGAGCGGCTCGGGGTCCATCAGCTCGACCAGCTCTGCGGCGACCGCGCGGGCCAGCCAGCCCGCGCTCGGCCGGGTCGGGCCGACCGGGTGCGGGAACGCCTCCGGGTAGAGCAGCGCCCCCTCACCCGCGACCGGCAGGTCGGTGGCGACGTCGGCGGGCCGGGCGACGACGGGACCGCCGAGGCGCTGCCCATCCGCGTCGTAGCGGGCCAGGTAGACCTCCTTGCGTCGGGCATCGGTCGCGACCGCGAAGTCACCCGCCACGTGCCCCACCGCCTCGACGGCGATCACGTCCAGCGAGCAGGCGGCGTAGACCGGGATGTCGAGCGCGAACCCGAGGGTGCGCGCCGTCACCAGCCCCACCCTCAGCCCGGTGAACGGCCCCGGGCCGGCGCCGACGGCCACCGCGGTGAGGTCCTGGCGCACCGCACCGACCTCCTCCAGGACGGCGGCGATGAGCGGGGCCAGCTGCTCGCCGTGCTTCATAGCGCGGTCGGAGACACGCTCGGCCAGGACGTCGCTGCCGTCGTACAGCGCGACGCCGACCTGTGGGGTGGCGGTGTCGAAGGCGAGCAGGAGCGTCATGCCAGCTCCTCGAGGGAGAGCGTGTGCCAGCGCGGCCCGACCGGGGTGATCTCGACCCGCCGCGGGTCCTCCTCGCCGGTCAGTTCGTCGACGGTGAGGGCGCGCACGATCCGGACTTCCAACCGCGAGTCGGAGAGTCCCTCGGCCAGCCCCTCGCCCCACTCCACCACCGTGACAGCGTCCTCGAGGTCGGTGTCCAGGTCGAGATCGTCGAGCTCGGCCATTCCGCCGAGCCGGTAGGCGTCGACGTGCACCAGCTCCGGGCCGCCGACCTCGGAGGGGTGCACGCGCGCGATCACGAACGTCGGCGACGTGACCGGCCCACGCACCCCCAGCCCCTCCCCGAGCCCCTGGGTGAAGGTCGTCTTGCCCGCACCCAGCTCGCCGGTGAGCACCAGCAGGTCCCCGCGCCGCAACTGGCCGGCCAGACGGTGGCCGAGGGCGCGCATCGCCTCGGCGTCGGCGACCTCGGCGACAGCGGTGCGCAGCGGCCGGCGCAGCTCGACGTACGGCGAGCGACGGGCCACCTCGCGGAAGCCCTGCCGCTCCCAGAACCGCACCGTGCGGGGCAGCTCCTCGCGCGCCAGCACGGTCAGGTCGGCGTACCCGTCGGCGGCCGCGACCGCGGCGGCCACCATCGCGTGGGCGACGCCATGGTGCTGTCGGTCGGGCAGCACCGCGAAGCGGCGCAGGAAGACCGAGTGACCGAGCGGGTCGAGGATGAGCGTGGCGACCGGCTCGTCGTCGTGGAAGGCCAGCAGCCCGCCGTACGACGCCAGCTTGACCGCGATCGTGTCCTCGGTCTCGCGCAGCGCGTCCGCGGGCGGATCGAGCGGCTGGCGGGCGCCGAACGCCGCCCGCACGATGCGCAGCACGTCGCCGGCCGCCTCGGGGCCGATCCGGCGTACGTCGACGTCGAGAGTCGTGGTCGTGTTCATGCGCTCTCGGCCGCGGAGATGAGCTGGTCGAGGGCGGCGTTGACCTGGCCGTGCCGCTCCATGATCACCATGTGCCCGGCGCCATCGCACTCGACCAGCGTGGAGCCGGGGATGCGGCTGTGCAGCTTGCGGCTGTGCCCGATCGGGGTGAGCTTGTCCTCGGTGCCGCAGATGATCGTGGCGGGGATCCGGCCGAGCACGCCGACGTGGTCGAACTTGTCGAGCTCGCGGAAGCCGGGGAAGAACTCCGCCACCACCTGGAACGGCGTCTGGCTGATCATCTGGTCGACGAACTCCACGTAGGTCGAGGGCACGTCGTCGCCGAACGCGAACGTGTCGGTGGCGACGGTCGCGACCGCGTGTCCCATCCGGCGTACGCCGTCGACCATCCGGTGGCCGCGGGCGAGCGTCTTGAGGGCGCCACCGGTCAGCCCGGCGCCGATCCGGGCAGGCACCATCGGCAACAGGATGCGGGCCGGGTCGAGCCCGCCGGCCGTGGTCGCGATCAGCGATGCGCCGACGATCCGGCCGCCCTCGCTACGGGGCCGGAACAGCTCCGGGTGCTGCTCGGCGAGCGCGACGATCGTCATGCCGCCCATCGAGTGCCCGACCAGGACGACCGGCCCCTCGGGCACGAACGCGTCCAGCACCGCGAGCAGGTCGCGGCCGAGCTGGTCGATGCTCACCTCACCGCTGGCGCGGCCGCTGCGACCGTGCGAGCGCTGGTCGTAGTAGACGCTGCGGACCAGGCCCCGGTAGGCGGCGCGCTGGAAGTGCCAGCAGTCCAGGTTGAGCGTGTAGCCGTGCACGAAGACCAGGGTCAGCTCGCTCTCGGCCTCGTCGATCTCCACGTGCAGCGGCACGCCGTCGTCGGTGACCAGCGTGCGGGCGGGAGCGTGCAGGGTGCCGAACGGCGTCTCCTGGGCCGGCCGTCGCGCCAGCCGGCGGCGCCGCCGGGCGACGTCGATGACGCCCCCGATCGCGGCCGCACCGGCAGCGGTCGCCGCCACGCCGACGATCCTGCTCGTCACTCCCATCCGTCCGCCCCTCCCCGGTCGAACCCGCTGTCGACGTACCGCCGGGTCATCCGGCCTCCGATCCTGGTCACGATCTCGTAGCTGATCGTCCCACTCGCCCGCGCCCAGTCGTGTGCCGTGGGCTCACCGTGCGTGCCCGGCCCCCACAGGAGTACGTCGCAGCCGGGCTCGGGGGTGTCGCCGTCCAGGTCGACGACGAACTGGTCCATGCAGATCATCCCGCGCACCGGCCGGCGCCGGCCGGCGATCTGGACCTCGGCGCCCTGTTCGTGCTGCGCAGCTCCGGCATGTCGGGAGATGCCCTCGGCGTACCCGATCGGGACCAGGCCCAGCGTGGTCGGCTCGCTGGCGGTCCAGGTGTGGCCGTAGGAGACCGAGGCCCCGGCCGGGACGTGCTTGACCAGGGCCAGGTCGGCGCGGACCGTCATCGCCGGGACGAGGTCGAGGTCGCTGAGGCCGGGTGCCGGGTCGAGCCCGTAGCTGGCGATACCGCAGCGGACCAGGTCGAAACGGCTGCTGGGGCGCAGGATCGCCGCGGCAGAGTTGGCCAGGTGGACGACCTCGGGGTCCAGACCCGCCTCGCGGGCGCGGTCGACGGCCTCGCGCAGGGCCTTCTCCTGGGCGTCGTTGACCGGGTCGGAGGGCACCTCGCTGGTGGAGAGGTGCGACCAGATCCCGGTCACCGTCCAGGTGCCGGCGAGCTCGCCGGCACGGGCGCGCGCGACCACGGCGGGCCACTGCTCGATGGTGGCGCCGCCGCGGGAGAGGCCGGTGTCGACCTTGAGCTGCAGCCGCGCCGGCCGACCCGCACGGGCCACCGCCGCCGCGAGCCGGTCGAGTTCCTCGACGGTGTACGCCGTCACGTCCACGTCCGCCGCGACCACCGGCGCCACGTCGTCGGCCGGCACGGTGAGCCAGCACAACACCCGCCCGGTGTCACCGGCCGCGCGCAGCGCCAGCGCCTCGTCGAGCGTCGCGACCCCGAGCCATTCGGCACCCGCCTCGCGGGCGGCCGCGGCACTGGGCAGCATGCCGTGGCCGTACCCGTCCGCCTTCACCACCGTCATCATCGGCACGCCGACATGCCGCTTGAGCAGCCGCACGTTGTGCCTGATCGCGGCGAGGTCGACGACGATCTCGGCGCGGGACATGGGTTCAGTCTTTCATCTCGCGGATCACGGCAGGCAGCGACCGCGCCACGTCGGAAGCGACGATCGGTCCGCCGCCGCTGGCCGCGGTGGCAGCGGCGCCGTGCAGCCACGCCCCCACACTGGCCGCGTCGTACGGCGCGAGCCCGGCGGCCAGCAGGCTGCCGATCAGCCCGCCGAGCACGTCACCGGCACCGGCGGTAGCCAGCCACGGGGTGCCGGTGGCGTTGACCCGGACCCGGCCGTCGGGGTGCGCGATCAGGGTGCGATCGCCCTTGAGCAGCACCACGGCGCCGTAGCGCTTCGCCGCGGCGCGGGCGTGGTGCAGCATCCGGGCCTCGACCTCGGCACGCTCGACGCCGAGCAGGGCCGCCAGCTCGCCGGCGTGCGGGGTGAGCACCGCCCCCGTGGCCGGTGCCGTCAGGTGCGGGAGGGCGTCGGCGTCCACCACGACGGGTACGCCGTCGGCCAGTGCCGCGGCCAGCTCCGCACCGGCCCGCTCGCCGCCGCCGGAGCCGACCACCCAGGCCTGGACCCGGCCGGCCCCGACAACCTCGGGGTGCCGCTGCTTGACGACCGCGGCGGCGGTGCCGACGTACCGGACCATGCCGGCCAGCCCGCACGACGCGCCGGCGACGCTGAGCAGGGCCGCCCCGGGGTAGGTCTCGCTGCCGGCGCGGACGCCGACCACGCCGCGGGAGTACTTCTGTGCCTCGCGGTCCGGCCGCGGCAGCAGTCGGGCCACGTCGGCGGCCTGGAGCGACTCCACCGGTGCCGGCGGCAGGTCCAGCCCGATGTCGACCAGCTCCACGACGCCGCAGGCGCGCGCCGCGGGCGCGACCAGGTGGGCGATCTTGTGGGTGCCGAACGTGACGGTCAGTGTCGCTCGCACGTGTGGCCCGGTGACCTCTCCGGTGTCGGCGTCGATGCCGCTGGGCACGTCCACCGCCACCACGGGCACACCGTGCAGCCGCTCCAGCGCGGCCACGGCGGGCGGGCGCAGCGGCCCCCGCCCGCCGATCCCGGTGATCCCGTCGATGACCACGTCGGGTCGGGCCGCCTGGCGGGGTAGTTCGGGGGGAAACGGTCTATTACTCGCCAGTAAATGGACCGTTTCCCCCCGAACTACCCCGCCAACAGCACGCAGCGCGGCCAGGCCGGCCGGATGGGCTCGGTCGGAGAGGAGCCACGCCTCGACGGCGGCGCCGCGGCGGGCCAGCAGGGCGCCGGCGTACAGGGCGTCGCCGCCGTTGTCGCCGCTGCCCACCAACAGGACCACCCGGCGGCCGTACGCGCCGCCCAGCAGGTCGATCACCGCGTAGGCCAGCCCGGTGGCGGCGCGCTGCATCAGCGTGCCGGGCGGCAGCGTCGCCATCAGCGCAGCCTCGGCCTCCCGGACCTGGTCGACGGTGTGCGCGCGCCGCATCAGCCCTCCAGCACGACCATCGCGGAGGCCACTCCGGCGTCGTGGGACAGCGACAGGTGCACGCTCACCACTCCCAGCTGCTGGGCACTGGCCGCGACCGTGCCGCGCAGCACGAAGCGCGGCCGGCCGGTCGACTCGGAGACCACCTCGGCATCGTGCCAGGCCAGACCGACCGGGGCGCCGAGCGCCTTGGCCAGCGCCTCCTTGGCGGCGAACCGCGCCGCCAGCGACGCGACCGGCCGACCCACCTCGTCGCCGACGAAGAGCCGCTCCACCAGTCCCGGCGTCCGGGACAGCGACGCGGCGAACCGGTCGAGGTCGCAGACGTCGATCCCGACACCGAGGATGGCCACTACTCGACCGTGACGGACTTGGCCAGGTTGCGCGGCTGGTCGACGTCGTGACCCATCGCGGTGGCCAGCTCGCAGGCGAACAGCTGCAGCGGCACGGTCGCCACCAGTGGCTGGAGCAGCACAGGCACCCTGGGCAGCGCGATCACCTCGTCGGAGTACGGCGCGATCGAGTCGTCGCCGTCCTCCACCAGGCAGATCGTGCGGGCGCCGCGGGCACGGACCTCCTGGATGCCGGAGAGCATCTTGTCGTGCAGATGGTCGCGCCCCTGCGGGGGTACGACGCAGAACACCGGCAGGCCGTTCTCCACCAGCGCGATCGGGCCGTGCTTGAGCTCGCCGGCCGCGAACCCCTCGGCGTGCCGGTAGGCCAGCTCCTTGAGTTTCAGCGCACCCTCGAGGGCCACCGGGTAGCCGGCGTGCCGGCCGAGGAACAGGAACGTCGGCGAGTCGAGGTGCTGACGCGCCAGCGCGTAGATCGGCTCGGCCTGGTCGAGCACCCGGGTGATCGCGTCGGGCATCCCCTCCAGCTGCTCGAGCACCTGGGTGATCTCGTCGCCGAACTTGGTGCCACGCACCTGCGCCAGGTAGAGCGCCAGCAGATAGCAGGCGACCAGCTGGGTCAGGAAGCCCTTGGTGGACGCGACCCCGATCTCGGGGCCGGCGTGGGTGTAGATAACCGCGTCGGACTCGCGCGGGATCGTGGAGCCGTTGGTGTTGCAGATGGCGAGCACCTTGGAGTTCAGGGTGCGGGCGTGCCGCAGCGCCTGCAGGGTGTCGGCGGTCTCACCGGACTGGGAGATCGCCACCACCAGGGTGTCGCGGTCCAGGATCGGGTCGCGGTAGCGGAACTCCGAGGCCAGCTCCACCTCGACCGGGATCCGGCACCAGTGCTCGATCGCGTACTTGGCCACCAGACCGGCGTAGTACGCCGTTCCACAGCCGACGATGATGATCTTGTCGACGTCGCGCAGTTCCTGGTCCGAGAGCCGCATCTCGTCCAGCTGCAGGTGCCCGTCGACGCCGCGCCGGCCCAGCAGCGCGTCGGCGACCGCGCGCGGCTGCTCGAAGATCTCCTTGCGCATGAACCAGTCGTAGCCGTCCTTCTGCGCGGCCGAGAGGTCCCAGTCGACCCGGTAGCGCCTGCCCTCCGCGGGGGTGCCGTCGAAGCCGGTCACCGCGACGCTGTCGCGGGTGATGGTGACGACCTGGTCCTGGCCGAGCTCCAGCGCCTCGCTGGTGTGCTCGATGAACGCCGCCACGTCGGAGCCCAGGAAGTTCTCGCCCTCGCCGATGCCGACGACCAGCGGGCTGTTGCGCCGGGCCGCGACGATCCGCTCCGGATCGCGGGCGTCGACGGCGACGAACGTGAACGCGCCCTCCAGGCTGCTGCACACCCGCTGCATCGCGGTGGTGAGGTCGGCCCCGCCGTCGAGCTCGATCTCCAACAGATGGGCGGCAACCTCGGTGTCGGTCTCCGAGCGCAGCGCGTGCCCGGCGCGCTCGAGGTCGGCCCGCAGCTCGGCGAAGTTCTCGATGATGCCGTTGTGCACCACCGCAATCCGGTCCCGGGCGCCGAGGTGGGGGTGGGCGTTGTTGTCGGTCGGGCCGCCGTGGGTGGCCCAGCGGGTGTGGCCGATGCCGCTGGTGGCGCCCGGCAGCGGGTCCTCGCCGATCAGCTTCTCCAGGTTGGCCAGCTTCCCGGCCTTCTTCCGAACGGCGAGCACCGGGGCCGCCGTGTCGACCAGCGCGATCCCGGCCGAGTCGTAGCCGCGGTACTCCATCCGGCGCAGCCCCTCGACCACGACCTCTTGAGCCGAACGGTTGCCGACGTAGCCCACGATGCCGCACATAGCGGTTCATCCTACCGGCGTGGACCCCGCCCGACCGCGATCGGCGAGTGCTGCCACAATCACCAGCATGTCGACGACCGGGCCGACTCACGGGCATGCCGCGCCGCAGGAGGCCTCGCCGTACCTGGAACTGGATCGCGAGACCTGGGCGGCGCTCGCCTCCGAGACCGAGAACCCGCTCTCGGCCGAGGAGATCGCGCGCCTGCAGGGCCTGGGCGACTCGATCGACCTGCGCGAGGTCGAGGAGGTCTACCTGCCCCTCTCCCGCCTGCTCAGCCTGCGGATCGAGGCGGCCGGCCGGCTGCACCGGGCGCAGGAGGAGTTCCTGCACCAGGAGATCCCGGCGCGCACGCCGTTCGTGATCGGGCTGGCTGGCTCGGTGGCGGTCGGCAAGTCCACCACCGCCCGCGTGATGCAGCAGATGCTGGCGCACTGGCCCGAGCACCCCAACGTCGCGCTGGTGACCACCGACGGCTTCCTCTACCCCAACGCCGAGCTCGAGCGCCGCGGGCTGATGCAGCGCAAGGGGTTCCCCGAGTCCTACGACCGGCGCGCGCTGCTGAAGTTCGTGATCGACATCAAGTCCGGCCGCGAGGAGGTCGAGGCGCCGACGTACTCCCATCTGGTGTACGACGTCGTCCCCGACGAGAAGGTCGTCATCAAGCGACCCGACATCGTCATCATCGAGGGCCTCAACGTCCTCCAGCCCGCCCGGGTGCGCGAGGACGGCCGCCCCGGCCTGGGCCTGTCGGACTTCTTCGACTTCTCCGTCTACGTCGACGCGGGCACCAGCCACATCCGGCAGTGGTACGTCGACCGCTTCCTGCGGCTGCGCGAGACGGCCTTCCGCGACCCGTCGTCGTACTTCGCCAAGTACGCCTCGCTGACCCACGACGAGGCCGTCGCCGAGGCGACCCGGATCTGGGACACCATCAACGGCCCGAACCTGATCGAGAACGTCCTGCCCACCCGCTCTCGCGCCACCCTGGTGCTGCGCAAGGACCGCGACCACTCGGTGCGCTACGTGCGGCTGCGCAAGCTCTGACTCAGGCGCAGGCGCCGTGGTACTTGCCCGGCGCGTTCGCGGCGAACGTGCGGAAGCCGACGCGCTGCTTCCCGGGCAGGACCCACTCGATCGAGATGCGCTGCTTGGCCGATCTCGCCCGGGGTCGCGACCACACCCCACCCTCGTTCCGCACCTCGGTGTAGACCACGCCGGGAGCCCGGTTGCGCCGGGGCTTGTCGGTGCAGCGTCCGAAGGCGAGCGAGAGGCGGCCGTCGGCGGCGAGGCCGAGCTGTGGCTGGACGTCGGCATTGTCGGTGTACGGCGCCGGAGCGGGCGGCTGCCACTCACCTGCCTCGGTCCCCTCGACGAGCAGGATCCCGGGCAGCGGCGAGGCGTCGACGGGCGTGACGGAGTCCGCGTGGCGCGAGACCGCGATGGCGATCTCGCCCGCGGCGGCGGTGACCGCGAGGTCGGAGTACGCCGACGGCACGGTCGCCACCACGACCGGCGAGGACCAGCCGGTGTCGGGACCGCCGACCTGGACGCGCACCGTCTCCTGGCCGGTCGTCCCGGCCGTGACACGGGCGAAGACCAGCTGCCCCGTCGACGCGTCGAGGGCGAGGCCGGACGTGCCGGCCAGCGAGCCGTCGTACTCCTGCTGCGGCTGGCTCTGCGCGAGCCGGAAGCGATGCCCCGGCTTCCCGACGTAGATCTCGGGCATGGTGAGGGTCTGCCCCGACCCACGCGGGTAGGCCGGGCTGGCCAGCAGCGCGAGACGGCCGCCGGAGAGCGGGACCGCCGCGACGAGCTGGGCCCGGAAGCCGCCGTCCGGGCAGGTCCTGGTGCCGGGGAACGCCCGGGTGAAGTGGCCGAGCCGGTGCCCCGAGGCGTGACCGTGGCCGACCCAGACGCCGTTGCAGGCGGCCACCACGGCATCGACCTGGCGGCCCGACGCGCTCAGCGTCTCGATCAGATGCGGCTTGGGGCCGGAGGTGGGCAGCCGGAGCGTCTGGGTGCGGCTCGCCGTGCCCCCGCCGCGCACCTGGTAGGTGTAGCGCACCCGGCCGCCGGCGACGTCGGCGGCGAGCACGTGCTTGCGGTGCGCGCCGTCGATCACCAGGGCGCCGTCGGCTCCGGTTCCGGTGGCCACCCGGCCGAGGCCGCTGATCGTGAAGCCGGGCCGGGGCTTCGCCGCCTGGGCCGGTGCCGCCGCGACGACGACGGACAGGGCAGCGGTGACGGCGAGGAGTCCCGAGAGGAGTCTGGTGCGCACCGTCGGACCGTAGGCCCGTGCCGACGGCGGGGCTACGGCAGCCGTGAGATCACGCCGGCCAGGGCCAGGCCGGCCAGCTCGGCGGGCAGCCGAGGGTCGCCCTCGGCGGGAGGGTCCAGCCAGGCGAGGTCGCCGAGCACCGCAGCGCCGGTGCGGTCGATCCAGGCCCGCCACGCCGCGGCCTGCCCGGCGGCCCACGGCCGCACCTCGGCCGGCAGGGTGGCGGCCGGCGCCGGGCGCGCGGCCCGCAGCCAGGGCACCAATCCGCCGGTGACGTAGCGGCTGTAGTCCTCGTGCGGCCACTCCCGCGAGTCGTTCAGCTCCCGTAGCAGCACGAGCTCCTCGGCGGTCAGTGCGCGCGGGGCGGCGAGGTCGTGCGGCACGGGTACGCCGAGCGCTCCCGCCAGCAGCTCCGCCGTCTCGACCGGGCGCTCCAGCGACGCCACCACGACCGCGTCCGCCTCCTCCGGTGCGCCCGGGCCGTCGATGATCGGCACGAAGTCGGCCGGGTTGATCCGCCGACCCGCCAGCAGCGTGCCCTGCCAGCGCAGCAACAGCTCCTGCCATGGGGGTACGACGAGCAGCACCCGGTTGCGGCGTCGCGACCGCGACGTGCCACCCGGCGCGGCGACGATCTGCGCCGCGGTCAGCGCCGCCACCACCATCTCGCCCACCGGCTGCACGCCGACGAGGTCCGGGACGGGCCGCACCGGCGCGGGAGGCGACGCCGTACCGGCGAACCCGCTCGGCGGCGGCGCCACGTCGCCCTGCGGATCCAGCGAGGGCGCCGACTCGGATGCGGAGCGGGCCACGATCGACAGGGTCGAGGCGACCACCTTGGCCACCGCCACCCGGCGCTCACCTCCGGCCGGCTCGGTCGCGGCGGCCGCGGCCGGCTGGAGCCAGTCTCGCTCGCCGACCACGCGCACCCCGAGGTCCCGCAGCGCCGTCCAGTGCTGCTCGGTGACCTCGGCCAGCGCCGATAGCCGATCCGGTGGGACCCGCGGCCGACCCTCGGTCTCGTCGGCCGGGAACGGCTTGAGCGCCGCCTTCACCCCGAACCGGGTGTAGTAGCGCAGCGCGGCGTCGGACCAGGGCCGGTGGTTGAAGTCCTGGTTGACCCGGCGCAGCATGTCCGCCTCGGCCCAGGTCAGCGAGCGGTTCACGTCGCGGGCGGTCCCGCCGTGCGTGAGCGCGTCCTCGGGCAGACCGACCATCGCCCGCATCACCCGCAGCAGCCAGTCGTGGTCGCGCTCGTTGACCACCACCACGGTCACCCGCTCCGGTCCGAGCACGTCGACGAAGCGCTGGGTCAGCGATGCGAACCCGAAGCGCTGCCAGAACTTGTGACCGGGGTTGCCCAGGATCCGCTCGGCGTACTGCTCCCAGCTGCGGCCGTAGCCGGCCACCACCCGCTGCTGCCACAACGACGGCAGCAGGGTGTCGTAGCGACGCAGCATCCGCACCACGTGCACCCGCTCCGGGCCGAGGTCGCGCTGCAGCCGCTCGATGGCGGCCGCGTCGGCGCTGCTGAACGACTCCGAGCTCATCACGACCCGGTCCTCGCCGTACCCCTCGACCTCGGCGACCAGCCGCTCCCACGCGTCGGCGGCGATCCGGCCGGTGCCGCGCTGGCCGGGACGGCCGGTGAGCGCCAGCGCCGGGCGGTAGGCCTGGATGGTCTCGCCGGCGTAGTGGACGCCGTGTGCGGCGATCAGCGCGCGGCTGGCGTGGAAGGCCGCCTGGATGGCGGTGGTGCCGGTCTTGTGCGGGCCGATGTGGACCAGCCGGCCGCCCGGCGGCAGGAGCAGTTCATCGAGGCCGGACATGACCCGGACCCTATCGCGAGACGACCATCGAGCCGACGATGCGGTCGGCCTCCGCCGAGGTCAGATCGCCGGGCTCGCCGACGTCGCGGACGAGCACCAGGACGACCACGCCGCGGGGCGTGGCGCGGCCCACCACGGTGAGGTGGGCGGTGGTGGGGCTGCACGGCCCCGGCGGGACGGGTACGTCG
>NZ_DASZUF010000179.1:0-70890 GCF_035547795.1 Nocardioides sp. | reverse complement strand
CGACCGGTCGCCTCGGCGCCGAAGACCCTCGACGAGGGCCTGACCGCGGTGGTCGACCAGCTGCGGATCCGCACCCCGCTGGTGGTGGGCGGTCGCTCCGCCGGCGCCCGCTCCGCGGCCCGGACCGCGAAGTCGCTGGGCGCGGCCGGCTGCCTGGCGCTGGCCTTCCCGCTGCACCCGCCGGGCAAGTCGGTTGCAAAGCAGGCGGGGAGCGCAGCGACCGGCGCCAAGAAGAGTCGAGTGGAGGAGCTCGCCGGCGTCGGCGTACCGACCCTGGTGGTGCAGGGGGAGCGGGATCCGATGGGCCGGCCGGAGGAGTTCCCGCCGGACCTGGACGGGGTCGATCTGGTCGTCGTACCGGGTGCCGATCATGGCCTGAGGGTGCCCAAGCGCGGGGGCGTGACCGAGGAGGAGGCGGACGCCATCCTGGTCGAGTCGACACTCGAGTGGCTGGTGCGTGAGGTCGTCGGCGCCCGCGCGTGAGCGGGGAATGAGCCGCGGTGCGCACGCGTTCCACCGGCATGATCGCCTGCCTCGACCGCCCCTCGGAGACGTCGCGTGTCGACGTGCCCGGCCGCGTAGGCTGGGGTGCGATGAGTGACACCTTCGATGACCTGACCGCCGGGCTCTCCCACGAGGAGCGGTCCGCGGATGCTGTCGTGGACCCGGCGACGGAGACCGACGCGGAGCGCGCGACGCGCTTCGAGCGGGACGCGCTGCCCTTCCTCGACCAGCTCTACTCGGCGGCGATGCGGATGACCCGCAACCCCGCCGACGCCGAGGACCTGGTGCAGGAGACCTTCGCCAAGGCGTACTCCTCCTTCCACCAGTTCAGGCCGGGCACCAACCTCAAGGCCTGGCTGTACCGGATCCTCACCAACACCTTCATCAACAGCTACCGCAAGAAGCAGCGCGAGCCCCAGCAGTCGATGTCTGAGGACGTCGAGGACTGGCAGCTCGCGCGTGCCGAGTCGCACAGCTCCTCCGGCCTGAAGTCGGCGGAGACCGAGGCGCTCGAGCACCTGCCCGACTCCCAGGTCAAGGAGGCGCTACAGCGTCTGCCCGAGGAGTTCCGGCTCGCGGTCTACCTCGCCGACGTCGAGGGCTTCGCCTACAAGGAGATCGCCGAGATCATGGACACGCCGATCGGGACCGTCATGTCGCGGCTGCACCGCGGCCGCCGCCAGCTGCGCGACCTGCTGTCCGACTACGTCCGCGCCAACGACCTGCTGTCCGCGGGTCGGGACGGGAGCAAGTGATGGCGCACGAGCACACCGAGGTGACGCCGGCCGAGTGCGCCGACTACCTCGAACAGATCGTCTACTTCATCGACAACGAGCTCGACGAGGCGGACTGCTCGGCGGTCCGCGCCCACCTCGACACCTGCAACCCGTGCCTGGCCAAGTACGACCTGCAGCGCACCGTCAAGCAGGTCGTCGCGCGCTCGTGCTCCGAGGTGGCCCCGGGCGACCTGCGCGCCAAGATCATGCTGCGCCTGGAGCAGGTGCGGGTGGAGATCCGCGAGGCCTGATTCGCCGATCCGGCTGGTCGTTTGAGAGACTGGTCCGTGCCCTTCGTGGGCGAGACGTACCGATCCCAGGAGGACACCATGGGCAAGACCGGCCGCAAGCGCCGCGCGCGCCGCAAGAAGGGCGCGAACCACGGCAAGCGCCCCAACAGCTGAGCTCAGCTGATCGCACCGAGCCCCTGACCGGTCACCGGTCCGGGGCTCGCTGCATCTCAGGCGCGGGCCAGGAAGTCGGCGTTGCGCTGCCGGAGTACGTCGACCAGCACCAGCAGCAGGTCGGCGCGCACCGCCGGCGGCCGCGGGCCGAGCGCGAGCTGGAGGTAGAGCGCGCGCAGGAACGCCTCGGCGTTGCCGGCGTCGGGGGAGGGTGAGGTGGTGGGCGCACCGACCCGGGCCACCCACGGCTCGAGCACCGTCAGCGGCACCTTCTCCCGCTGCAGCACCGCCAGTACGGCGCGAGCCAGCCGGTCCGCCTCGCCGTGGGCATAGGGCGTCGAGGTGGGCGTCAGCACCCGGTCGGCGACCACGTCGAGGATCACGGTGAGCTCCGGGGTGGCCACGTGCGGCGAGGCGGCCAGCGTCGCCAGCGCGTCGGCGCCGTGGGCGACCGCGTGCGCCCACCCGCGCTTCGGCACGAAGGCGCGCAGGTCGCGCTCGCGCAGTAGCCAGGTCGCGATCCGGTCACCCCACTCCAGCACCTTGCCGCCCGGCACCAGCGGCCGGTCGTTGTCCCGAGCGATGCACTCGGCGAGCACCAGCGCGGAGAAGCTGCGCCGGAAGACGGTGTCGGTCCCGCTCTCGCCCAGGCCGACCCGCAGCCCGGCCGCCATGCCGTCGCCGAGGCCGGTGAGGAGGTCGTCGTACACGCCGCGGGAGATCCAGGTCGCCAGGGTCGGGTAGGCGAGACCGTCGCGGACGTCCGGGTCCGGATCGCCCAGCATCCGGGTCAGCTCGGCGGTGAGGTCGCCCAGCGGCCGGTCGGCGGGCACGAGCAGGCCCGTGGCGCGCACCTGCTCCCAGTAGGACCCGGACATGCCTCCATCCTCTCAGATCGCGCGCTCTACGCTGTCGCCGTGCCCTCGCTGCCCGAGCTCGCCCGCAGCCATACCGATCTCGACGCCGACGACGTCGGGTGGCTGCAGTTGCTGATGGCGGACTGGCAGATCGTCGCCGACCTGTCCTTCGCCGATCTCGTGCTGTGGCTGCCCGACCACGAGGGCAAGGGCTTCTGGGCGGCGGGCCAGATGCGGCCGACCACCGGCCCCACGGCGTACGTCGACGACGTGGTCGGCACGTTCATCCCCTCCGGCCGTCGTCCGGTGCTGGACGAGGCACTGGCCCAGGGCCGGTTGGTGCGCGAGGGCGACCCGGAGTGGCGCGACGACGTGCCGGTGCGGGTGGAGACCATCCCGGTGCGCCGTCAGGACCGCGTCATCGCGGTGCTCAGCCGCAACACCAACCTGCTCGGCGTACGCACCCCCAGCCGGCTCGAGCTCACCTACCTGCAGACCGCCTCCGACCTGACCCAGATGATCGCCACCGGTGGCTTTCCCTCACCTGGGCAGCGCAGCGACCACGCCGACACCCCGCGGGTCGGCGACGGCTTCCTGCGGGTCGACGCACAGGGCGTGGTGGAGTACGCCAGCCCCAACGCCCTCTCGGTCTACCGCCGGCTCGGCCTCTCCGGCGACCTGGCCGGCTCGTCGCTGGCCGAGACCACCCGCGCGCTGGTGCCGCCGCGGGACCGCCCCGACGAGGAGACGCTCAGCGCCGTCCTGGGTGGGCGCGCCTCCCGCGACACCGAGATCGAGACCGACGGCGTCTCGCTGATCGTGCGGGCGATCCCGTTGGCGCCGCAGGGCGGTCGGATCGGCGCGCTGGTGTTGGTCCGGGACGTGACCGACCTGCGGCGCCGCGACCGCGAGCTGGTCACCAAGGACGCCACCATCCGTGAGATCCACCACCGGGTGAAGAACAACCTGCAGACCGTCGCCGCGCTGCTGCGGCTGCAGTCGCGCCGGATCGCCGAGCCGGCCGCCAAGGGCGCCCTGGACGAGGCGGTACGCCGGGTCGGCTCGATCGCCCTGGTGCACGAGATCCTCAGCCAGCAGGCCGTGGAGGAGTACGTCGAGTTCGACGAGATCGCCGACCGGCTCGGCACCATGGTCGGCGAGGTCTCGGCCGTCGGCGCCGTGATCCGGGTGCAGCGCGACGGGTCCTTTGGGTCGCTTCCCTCGGAGGTGGCCACCGCGCTCGCGATGGTCGTCACCGAGCTGCTCCAGAACGCCGTCGAGCATGGCTACGCCCAGCCGCCCGCGGACGGGCCGGGCCGTATCGACCTGCGGGTACGCCGGCCCGCGGGTCGGCTGCAGGTCACCGTCGAGGACGAGGGCGGCGGCCTACCGCCGGGCTTCGACCTGGAGCGATCGACCAACCTCGGGCTCTCCATCGTCAAGACGCTGGTGGAGTCCGAGCTCAAGGGCACTCTGCGCCTGGGTCCGCGGCCGCACGGCAGCGGTGCCCGTGCGATGATCGACGTACCGCTGGAGTGATCAGACGGAGCTACGCACCCGAGCCCGGGCGTTGCGGCGCTTCAGCGCGCGGCGCTCGTCCTCGGACAGGCCGCCCCAGACCCCATGGTCCTGGCCGGCCTCCAGCGCCCACTGCAGACACTGCTCGCGCACTTCGCAGCGACGGCAGACAGCCTTCGCCTCCTCGATCTGCAGGATCGCCGGGCCGGTGTTCCCGATGGGGAAGAACAGCTCCGGGTCCTCGTCGAGACAGGCGGAACGGTGGCGCCAATCCATGGCCGGGGAATCCCTACTTCCTTCAATGTCTGGGCACAGACGCGATCGGCGTCTGACGCATGCGCACGGGCGCGAGAATGTGAACGCCTTCACGCGCGCTCTGCCAAGGATTCCAACTATTGGAGCGTTAAACAAGGGCCTGCCGGGGTGGGATTCCTCACCGCGTCGCCCCGCCTCGTAGGCTGACGCGGTGCACCGCCCGCCGTACCTGACGATCGCCGCCGTCCTCGCCGCCCTGCAGGGCCTGGTCCTGCTGGTCTGGGCGTTCCTCGTGCTGGTGAACGTCTCCACCATGTCGGTGACCAGCGCGATCTTCTTCCTCGCGTACGCCGTCGCCCTCGGCCTGTGCGCCTTCGGCCTGTGGCATCTGCACTCCTGGGCGCGGGCACCGATCATGCTCACCCAGCTGATCGCGCTCGGGCTGGCCTGGGACTCCCGCGACGCCAACGTGGCCGTCGCGATCGGCCTGGCGGTGATCGCGCTGGCCACCCTCGGCTGCGTGCTGCATCCAGCCAGCCTGCACGCGCTGGAGCCCGACGAGTCCGCCTGACCTTGTCAGTCCTGGTCGAGCGCCGTACGCAGCTGGTCCAGGGTGCGGCTGAGCAGTCGGGAGACGTGCATCTGCGAGATGCCGACCTCCTCGGCGATCTGTGACTGCGTCATGTTGCGGAAGAACCGCAGCATCAGGATCTTCTTCTCTCGGGCCTCGAGCGCGTCCAGCAGCGGCTTGATCGACTCGCGGATCTCGACGTGCTCCAGGTGCTCGTCCTCCGCGCCCATCGCGTCGAGCATGCTGGCGGGTCCCCCGTCGTCGGCGTCGTCGCCGGCGTCGAGGGAGAGCGTCGCGTAGGCGTTGCCGGACTCCAGCCCCTCGACGATCTCCTCGATGGTGCAGCCGATCCGTTCGGCCAGCTCGCGAGGAGTCGGGGAGCGGCCCAGCGACTGGGTGAGCTCGGCGCTGACGGTGCCGAGCTGCAGCCGCAGCTCCTGCAGCCGGCGCGGCACCCGGATCGCCCAGCCCTTGTCCCGGAAGTGGCGCTTGATCTCACCGATCACCGTGGGGGTCGCGTACGTCGAGAACTCCACGCCGCGCTCGGCATCGAACCGGTCGACCGCCTTCAACAGCCCGATGGTGCCCACTTGCACCAGGTCCTCGTGCGGCTCACCGCGGTTGCGGAAGCGCCGGGCGCAGTGCTCCACCAGCGGCAGGTGCAACGCGATCAGCTCGTCGCGGGCACTGCGATGGGCTGGGCTGCCGGCGGGGCTGCCGTGCAGGGTCTCGAACAACTCCGCGCTCCGACGCCGGGTCTCCTCGACGGCGGCACTTCGGGGAACGTCGGCATCGCCGTCCCGGACGGAGTGGGTGGACATGTCAGACGCCGGACTCCAGCGGCGCGGCGGTCACGAGCAGGGTGATGGCGAACGTGCCCGCCACCGTCTCGGTCTTCGCCTCGTCGGCCAGGGTGGTCAGCACCTGCCAGGCGAAGTCGTCCTCCTGCTCCAGCTCCGAACCGGTCCCGGGGGCCTCGACCCGCACCGTGATGGTGCGCTGGCCCAGCCAGAACCTGGCGGTCAGATCGGCCCCCTCCGCGGCCGCGTCGAGCACGATGGCGCTGGCCTCGCCGACCGCCATCCGGAGATCCTCGATGTCATCGAGGGTGAAGTCGAGCCGGGCGGCCAGGCCAGCAGTGGTGGTGCGCAGCACGGAAACGTACGCGGAGTCGGCCGGCACCCGGAGCTCGACGTCGGCGCGAGGCGAATCGCCCGCGCCGGGACCGCTGTGGGTCATGGTCACTTCCTTCTGCAGACCGTGGATGTGCTGACGGGCCGGTCGCCGGGGTCCTACCCCGAGACCGGCCCCGCCAAACGAGGTCACTGTGGCCTTCGCGTCTCGGTGAGGGCCACGCTTGACGGTAACAGGACTCCTCGGACGATGCTGCCCTGACCTGCAACGATGCGGCAAGGGACGGCACGGACGGCACGGGACATGGGCGGCCGTGACCTCGGGCATCGATGTCCGAGGATCCTGTCAGGGGCGCGCTGCGTGGGCGGTGGCGGCGGAGCATCTGGTCCGGCCGGCGCGGGCCTGGTGAGCGATCTGCTGGTGGGCGATCTGAACGTCCGTCCAGCTTCCGGGGCCCGCTTCTCGCCGATTGAACGGCTGTGCGGCCTCCGACAGGCGTTCGATCCGTGCGCCACGCCGCGAATCATGAGACGACTGTTCGATCGGCAGGATCGGACGATCGTTCGATCGGCGGGCCGGATCCACGCATCGCTGCACGATCGTTTGATCGGCGGGGCCGGCGACGGACGGTGGGCTGTTGCACGATCGTTCGATCCGCGTGCCCGGATCCCGGATCGCCGCCCCATCGTTCACTCGAGCGCGACGAGGATCGACTCGCCCCATGCGCCCCGCAACATGCGTCGACGCCGCGCTCGGTCCGCCGAGTCCTGGGGACTCCGTGCGGACCGAGGCGGCGTCGAAGCGGCGTTTCAGCGGGCAGGCGATCTGCCCGGAAGGCTCACGCCTTCTTCGTCTCCCAGAAGATCTCCGCGATCTCATCGATCTTGGCGAGCAGCTGGTCGGCCACGGCCTCGTCGAGGGTGCCCTTGGTGCCGGAGGCGCCGGCGAGCTTGGTGGCCTCGTTGAAGAGGGTGTGAAGCTGCGGGTACTTCTCGAAGTGCGGGGCCTTGAAGTAGTCGGTCCACAGCACCCACAGGTGGTGCTTGACGAGCTCCGAGCGCTGCTCCTTGATGAGCACCGCGCGGGTGCGGAAGTCGGGGTCGGAGCTGTCGTTGGCCTTCGCGATGATGGCCTTGACGGACTCGGCCTCGATGCGGGCCTGAGCCGGGTCGTAGACGCCACACGGCAGGTCGCAGTGGGCGGAGACCTGGAGCGTGGGGGCGAACAAGCGCGCGAACATGCTGATCCTCTCGATCGTCGAACGGGTGCGTTCTGACTGCGACACTACTCGCGTGCCGCAGCGCTCCGTACTGGTACCCGTTCCACGGATCGGACTCGCCCGTGTCAGCGGGGAGTCGATGCTGCCGACACTGCGTCCCGGCGACGTCCTGTTGGTCTCCTACCGCCGTACGCCGCGGACCGGCGGGCTGGTCGTGGCCCGCTTCGCCGATGGCACCGTCGCGGTCAAGCGGGCCGTCGAGCGACGCCGGACCCGCACCGGCGCGAGCGGCTGGTGGCTGCTCAGCGACAATCCCGATCGCGGCGTGGACTCACGCCACCGGGGGGTAGTCGCCGACGCCGACGTCATCGCCGTACCCCTGCTGCGCCTGTGGCCGCGACCGCGGCCCCTGGACCGAGGGCGGCTGTGACCTAGCCCATAGCCGTCACCCTCTCAACGCGGCCGCCGGGCTGTGCGAAACTGGCCGGAACCCGATGGTGCACACCCCGCGCCGGATGGTCCCCGCGACACCACCTCGACGCGACGCCCGCCCACACGTCTTCCCGAGAAGCTGTTGCGCCATGACTGAGAACACGCATCCCTACGCCGGCGACCCGGTCTTCGACCTCCACGTCGGAGGCAAGATGGTCATCGCCGCGACCGCAGCCGTCGACGACCGCGAGTCGCTGTCGAAGGCCTACCCGCCGGGCGTCGCCCGGGTGTGCACCGCGATCGCCGAGGATCCCGCGCTCAAGGAGATCTACACCTGGGTGCCCAACACGGTCGCGGTCGTCACCGACGGCACCGCGGTGCTGGGCCTGGGCGACATCGGCCCCGACGCCGCGATGCCGGTGATGGAGGGTAAGGCGGTGCTGTTCAAGCAGTTCGGCGGGGTGGACAGCATTCCGATCTGTCTGGCGACCACCGATGTGGACGAGATCGTCGAGACGGTGGTGCGGATGGCACCGAGCTTCGGTGGGATCAACCTGGAGGACATCTCCGCGCCGCGCTGCTTCGAGATCGAGGAGCGGCTCAAGGAGCGCCTGGACATCCCGGTCTTCCACGACGACCAGCACGGCACCGCGGTGGTCACGCTCGCCGCGCTGACCAGCGCGCTCACGCTGACCGGCCGGACCCCGGAGAGCACCCGGGTGGTGATCCAGGGCGCCGGTGCGGCCGGTGTCGCGGTCGCCAAGATCCTGCTCCAGTACGGCGTGAAGGACCTCGTCGTCCTCGACCGCAAGGGCATCCTGCACAGCTCCCGCGAGGACCTGACGCCGGCCAAGAAGGCGCTCGCCGCGGTGACGGCCGACCGCACCGGTCGCAGCGGGGGCCTCGCCGAGGCGATGGCCGGCGCCGACGTGTACGTCGGCGTCTCCGGTGGCACCGTGCCCGAGGGGATCGTGGCCACCATGGCGCCCGAGGCGATCATCTTCGCGATGGCGAACCCGAACCCGGAGATCCACCCCGAGGTCGCGCACCGCCACGCGCGGGTGGTGGCGACGGGCCGCTCCGACTTCCCCAACCAGATCAACAACGTGCTGGCGTTCCCGGGAATCTTCCGGGGCACCTTCGACGCACGTGCCACCGCGATCACCGAGGGCATGAAACTGGCCGCTGCGCAGGCACTGGCCGGCCTGGTCGGCGACAGGCTGGCCGAGGACTACGTCATCCCGGCGCCGTTCGACCCGCGCGTGGGCCCGGCCGTGGCCGCCGCGGTCGCCGAGGCGGCCCGTCGCGACGGCGTCGCCCGCAACTGACCGTTCGACGCCTAGGTTGGAGCCATGTTCGCCGTCTACGCCGACAAGATCAGCCGTGAGGACCCGCTGGGCGGGCTGGTGGTGGGGGAGCGCCCCGACCCCGTCGTCCCCAACGGCTGGACCACCGTCACCGTCAAGGCCGCCAGCCTCAATCACCACGACCTGTGGTCGCTACGCGGTCAGGGGCTGAAGCAGGACCGCCTCCCGATGATCCTGGGCTGCGACGCGGCCGGGTACGACGAGGACGGCAGCCCGGTCGTGGTGCACGCCGTGATCAGCGATCCGGACTGGGCCGGCGACGAGACCACCGACCCCAAGCGGTCGCTGCTCTCCGAGCTGCACCAGGGCACCTTCGCCGAGAAGGTCGCGGTGCCCCGGCGCAATGTCATTCCGCTGCCGGAGGGCTTCTCCTTCGAGGAGGCGGCGTGCCTGCCGACGGCCTGGTTGACGGCGTACCGGATGCTCTTCACCCAAGGTGGCCTCAAGGCCGGCGACAGCGTGCTGGTCCAGGGTGCCGGCGGCGGCGTCGCCACCGCACTGATCACGCTGGCCCGCGCGGCCGGTCTGCGGGTGATCGCCACGTCCCGCGACGAGGCCAAGCGGGCCCGCGCGCTGGAGATCGGGGCGCACGAGGTGCACCCCTCCGGCGAACGGCTACCGGCCAAGGTGGACGCGGTGATGGAGACCGTCGGCCGGGCCACCTGGGAGCACTCGATCCGCTCGCTCAAGCCCGGCGGCGCGATCGTGATCAGCGGTACGACGTCCGGCCCGCAGCTCGACGACGCCATGGTGACCCACATCTTCTTCCTGCAACTGCGGGTGATCGGCTCCACCATGGGCACCCGCGGCGAGCTCGCCTCGCTGGCCTCCCTGCTGGACGCGACCGGCACCAAGCCGCTCATCGACCGCACCCTGCCGATGGAGCAGGCCCGGGCGGGCTTCGAGGCGATGGAGGCGGGCGAGCTGTTCGGCAAGATCGTCTTCACCCGCTGATGCGTCACCTGGTCACCGGCGCGGGCTCGGGGATCGGCCGCGTCCTCGCCGAGCGGCTGCTGGCCCGCGGCGACGAGGTGTGGGCAGTGGTACGCCGCCCCGGTCGCGCGCCCCGAGGCTGCGTCGAGGTCGTCGCCGATCTGGCCGACGCGGCCGCCATCGAGTCGCTGCGCGAGTGGCCGGAGGCGTTCGACGGGCTGGTCCACGCCGCCGGGGTGGTGGAGCTGGGCCCGGTCGCCGACCTAGGCGCCCGGGCATGGCAGGAGCAGGTCGCCGTCAACCTGGTCGCACCCGCTCTGCTGACCCGGGCCGTGCTGCCGCAGCTTCGGGTGGCATACGGCACCGTCGTCTTCGTCAACAGCGGCTCGGGGCTGCGGGCCAACCCGGAATGGGCGGCGTACGCGGCCTCGAAGTTCGGCCTGCGGGCTCTCGCCGACGCGCTGCGGGCCGAGGAGCCCGACCTCCGCGTCACCAGCGTCTTCCCTGGCCGTACCGCCACGGCGATGCAGGAGAAGGTGCACCGCCAGGAGGGCAGGGAGTACGACGCCGGGCGCTGGATCCGGCCCGAGACCGTCGCCGAGGTCATCGTGGGGGTGCTGGACCTGTCCCGCGACGCGCAGCTGCCCGAGGTGTCGGTCCGGCCGAACTAGGCGTGCCTAGCTCGAGCGCCAGTTGAAGGCGCCGACGAAGACCATCAGCAGCCGCCGCCGAGCGGTGGCCAGCAGCCGGGTCTCCTGCTCGGGACGGGCGGCCAGGATCTCCTCGGCGGTGGCGACCACGGTGCTCACCAGCAGCCCGGCCAGCACGTGCAGGTCGTCGGTCGACCACTGTTGCGTGCCGGGCAGCCGGGCCAGGTCGGTGGCCAGCTCGTGCTCGCACAGCTCGATCTCGTGTCGGATCGCCTCGCGCACCACCGGCGGCCCCGCGGCCCGCTCGCGGGCGATGAACGCGAAGTGTGCGCGGTGCCGATGCACGTGGTCGAGCAGGATGCGCAGCGACCTGTCGACGATCTCGCCGGCGCCGTCGGCGGCCCCGGGGCGGCGTACCTCCCGCAGCATCGCGCGCAGGGACACGAACGACTCGTCCACCAGGGCCAGGCCGACGTCGTCGAGCGAGCCGAAGTGCCGGTAGAACGCGGTCGGGACGATGCCCGCCTCCTTGGCCATCTGGCGCAGCGAGACGCCGGTCAGGCTGGACTCCTCGGCCAGCTCGAGCGCGGCGTCGAGCAACGCACGGCGGGTGCGCTCCTTGCGGTCGGCGCGGCTCTCCACCTCGGTCACGCCCGCGATCTTAGTGCACACGTGTTACGCATCACCCTTGACGCACGGGGCGTGAGCCGACATCGTGTCAGTGAACAGTTGTGCACTGAAAGGAGCGATGCATGAGCATCGACCTCGCCGGGCGCGTCCTGCGCTCACGGACGGTGGCCGCGCTCGCCTCGCCACACGGCATCGACCGGTACCTCAAGCAGATCAACCCGATGTGGGCCGCGCACGAGGTGCGCGCCCGGATCGTCTCGGTCGAGCGGGAGGTCGCGGTGGCCGGCCACCCGACGGTCGCCACGGTGACGCTGCAGCCGACCTCGACCTGGGCCGGTCACCGCGCCGGACAGCACGTCAGCGTGGGCGTCGAGGTCGACGGCACCCGCCGTACGACGCGGGTCTTCTCGATCTCCAGCCCCGACTCCCACCCGGGCGACCGGTTCACCCTGACCATCCGGGCCAACCCCGAGGCGGGGGAGCGCAGCGTCTCGACCTTCCTCACCGAGCGGGCGCGGCCGGGCCAGCTCGTCCACCTGTCCCAGGCCGAGGGCGACTTCGTGCTGCCCGACCGGATGCCCGAACACGTGCTGCTGCTCTCCGGCGGCTCCGGCATCACGCCGGTGATGGCGATGCTGCGGTCGCTGCAGCGGCGTACCCACCGCGGCCGGATCACGTTCCTGCACTTCGCGCAGAGCCCCGAGCACACCATCTTCGGTGCCGAGCTCGCCGAGGTAGCCCGCTCGGGCCACGGCATCGACGTGCACGTGCTGCACCCGCGACAGGGCGACCCCTACCTCTCGCCGGCGTTCCTCGAGCGGCTGGTGCCGGGCTATCGCGACGTGCCCGCCTGGGCATGCGGGCCGGCGTCGCTGATCGAGGCCGCCCGGGCGGCGTACGACGGAAGCGACGCGCTGCGAGTGGAGTACTTCAAGCCGCCGCGCGTCTCGGGGACGGCCGGCGGCTCGCTCACGTTCACCCGCAGCGGCGTCACCGTGCCCAACACCGGCGCCCCGGTGCTGGAGCAGGCCGAGGCCGCCGGGCTGACGCCGGAGTACGGCTGCCGGATGGGCATCTGCTTCTCCTGCACGGCCCGCAAGAGCGACGGCGTCACCCGCAACATCCTCAGCGGCGAGACCAGTTCGCTGCCCGACGACGACATCCGGATCTGCGTCAGCGCCCCCGACGGCGACTGCGCGATCGACCTCTAGGAGGACCTCATGACCCACACCACCACCCTCACCCCCGAGCAGCTGGAAGAGTTCGGCGCCGAGCTCGACGCGATCCGCCAGCGGATCATCGCCGACCTCGGCGAGGCCGACGCGGCGTACCTGCGCAAGGTCGTCAAGGCCCAGCGCGCCTTCGAGGCCGCCGGCCGCGCGCTGTTCTACCTGCCGCCGGCCTGGCCGCTGGCCGTGGCCTCGCTCAGCGTGAGCAAGATCCTCGACAACATGGAGATCGGGCACAACGTGATGCACGGTCAGTACGACTGGCTGGGCGATCCGGACTACAACTCACGGATGTTCGAATGGGACAACGTGTGTCCCAGCGAGCAGTGGAAGTACTCCCACAACTACCTGCACCACACCTACACCAACATCCTCGGCAAGGACCGCGACATCGGCTACGGCATCCTGCGGATGGACGAGGAGCAGGAGTGGCGGCCCTACTACCTGGGCAACCCGCTCTACGCGTTCCTGCTGATGGTGCTCTTCGAGTGGGGCGTGGCGGCGCACGACCTCGAGGTGGACGAGATCGTGGCCGGCAACAAGACCTGGGCCGACACCAAGAAGCTGCATGCCGGGCTGATCCGCAAGATCCGCAACCAGGTGCTCAAGGACTACCTGCTCTTCCCGGCGCTGACCGGCCCGCTGTTCCCGCTCACCTTCGCCGGCAACGCCACCGCGAACCTGATCCGCAACATCTGGGCGTTCAACATCATCTTCTGCGGTCATTTCCCGACCGGGGTGGCGACGTTCGCCCAGGAGGACTGCGAGGAGGAGACCCGCGGCCACTGGTACTACCGCCAGCTGCTCGGCTCGGCCAACATCACCGGCGGGAAGCTGTTCCACGTCATGACCGGCAATCTCTCGCACCAGATCGAGCACCACCTGTTCCCGGACCTGCCGGCCCGGCGCTACCCGGAGATCGCCGCGGAGGTGCGTGACATCTGCCGGCGCTACGGGCTGCCCTACAACACCGGCTCGCTGAGCCGGCAGCTGGGCAGCGTCTTCGTGAAGATCGGCCGGCTCGCGCTGCCGGGCCGAGGTCGCCGGCGTGCGGCGCAGGTGAGCCCGGCCGCCGAGCCCGCGGTGGCGGCCTGAGCGGTGGCAGGGGAGACTGTGGTCATGAGTCCGACGCCTCGCCTGAGCAAGCTCGAGATCCGCAAGGACGTGCTCCAGGGCGTCGTCGACGCGACCGCCGGCACGGTCGGCGAGGTCAGCACGATCATCGCCGGCGCGGTGCGTGACGTGGTCGCCTCGGTCGGCGGCCTGGCCACCGAGCTCTTCGAGCTGCGCGAGGCGGCGCGACGGGCCCGCGGGGAGGACGACGAGTAGCTGCTGGGCCCGACGGCCGATCGGCGACCTGTCAGTCCTCCGGGTCGTCGAGTCGGGCCAGCCAGGTGGCGAGCCGCTCGACCGGCGTCTCGAACTCCGGGTGTACGTCGACGAAGGCCTGCAGCTGGTCCGCCAACCACGCCAGCGTGACCTGCTCGTCGCCGCGCCTGCTGATCAGCTCCTCGATGCCGCGGTCGGTGAAGTACATGGCAGCACCATATCGACGCCGAAAATCGAGGCGGAAATGACGCAGACCCAGCCCCTGAGGGCTGGGTCTGCGGCCGCTGGGGCGATCAGCCGAAGGCCTTCTCCAGCAGCTCCTTCTGCTCGGCGAGGTGCCGCTTGGAGGTGCCGACGGCGGTCGTGGTGGACGCCGGCCGCGAGACCACCTCGACCGGGACGCCCAGCTGCGGCACCACGTTGAGCGCGAACGTCGGCCACGGGCCCTGGTTCAGCGGCTCGTCTTGGACCCACTTGACCCGCTTGAGGTTGGGGTAGCTGGCCATCTCGGCCTTGATCTCCTCGGTCGGCCAGGGGTAGAGCTGCTCGGCGCGCGCGATGGCGTGGCTGCTCTCCAGGCCGCGCTTGCCGCGCTCGACCACGAGGTCCCAGGTGAGCCGGCCCGAGACGAGCAGCAGCGTCTCGACGCTCTCCTTCGGGGCGGTGGCGTCGCCGATCACCGGGCGGAACGTGCCGCTGGTGAAGTCGCTCGGCTGGGAGGCGGCCTCCTTGCGGCGCAGCATCGACTTCGGGGTGAAGACGATCAGCGGCTTGTGCTCGTCGCCCAGCGCCTGCTTGCGCAGCAGGTGGAAGTACGACGCCGGCGTCGACGGCTGTGCCACCGTGAACGCGTCCTCGGCGGCCATGGTCAGCCAGCGCTCGATGCGGGCCGAGGAGTGATCCGGGCCCTGGCCCTCGTAGCCGTGCGGCAGCAGCAGCACGACGCCGGAGTCCTGGCCCCACTTGGTCTTGCCGGAGGTGATGTACTCGTCGATCACCGACTGGGCGCCGTTGACGAAGTCGCCGAACTGCGCCTCCCACAGCACCAGCGCCTCGGGTCGGGCGACCGAGTAGCCGTACTCGAAGCCGAGCGCGGCGTACTCGCTCAGCAGCGAGTCGTAGACGTAGAACTTCGCCTGGTCCTCGGTGAGGTTGGCCAGCGGCGTCCACTCGTCGGCGTTGTGCCGGTCGATGATGGTCGCGAAGCGCGAGGCGAACGTGCCACGGCGCGAGTCCTGGCCGGCGAGCCGGACCGGGCGACCTTCCATCAGCAACGAGCCGAACGCGAGTAGCTCGCCGGTGCCCCAGTCGATGCCGCCCTCGGTGATCGAGGTCGCGCGGCGCTGCAGCTGCGGCATCACCTTGGGATGGACGGTGAAGCCCTCGGGTGGGGTGACGTAGGCGTCGGCGATCCGCTTGAGCACCTCGTCGGTGACGGCGGTGGTGGCCTCGCCGACCGGCTTCTCCGGGTAGTCCGGGACGGTGGTCCACGCCTCGGGCTGCTTGTCGGCGTCGCGGACCTCGGTGAAGACGCGCTCCAGCTTGGTCTGGTAGTCGCGCAGCACCTCCTCGGCCTCCTCGAGCGTGATGTCGCCACGGCCGATCAGGGACTCGGTGTAGAGCTTGCGCACCGAGCGCTTCTGCTCGATCAGGTCGTACATCAGCGGCTGGGTGAACGACGGGTCGTCGCCCTCGTTGTGGCCGCGACGGCGGTAGCAGACCAGGTCGATCACGACGTCCTTGTTGAACGCCTGGCGGTAGTCGAAGGCCAGCCGCGCCACGCGCACGCACGCCTCCGGGTCGTCGCCGTTCACGTGGAAGATCGGCGCCTGCACCATCCGCGCCACGTCGGTCGCGTACAGCGACGAGCGAGAGGAGCCGGGCGAGGTGGTGAAGCCGACCTGGTTGTTGATCACCACGTGGACGGTGCCGCCGGTGCGGTAGCCGCGCAGCTGGGAGAGGTTGAGGGTCTCCGCGACCACGCCCTGGCCGGCGAAGGCGGCGTCGCCGTGCACCAGCAGCGGAAGGACCGGGTACGCCGCGCCCTGGTCCAGCACGTCCTGCTTCGCCCGGGCGATGCCCTCCAGGACCGGGTCGACGGTCTCCAGGTGCGAGGGGTTCGCGGCGATCGAGACCTTGATGGTGTCGCCGCTGCCCGCCACGAACTCGCCCTCGGCGCCGAGGTGGTACTTGACGTCGCCGGAGCCCTGCACCGTGCGCGGGTCGATGTTGCCCTCGAACTCGCGGAAGATCTGGTTGTAGGACTTGCCCACGATGTTGGCCAGCATGTTGAGCCGGCCGCGGTGGGCCATCCCGATGGCGACCTCCTCGAGGCCGGCCTGGGCCGCCGCCTCGCAGATCTCGTCGACCACCGGGATGGTGGTCTCGCCGCCCTCGAGCGAGAAGCGCTTCTGGCCGACGAACTTGGTCTGCAGGAACGTCTCGAAGGCCTCGGCCTCGTTGAGCTTCTCCAGGATCCGCAGCTGTTCGTCGCGCGGGGTCTTGTCGAAGGGCCGCTCCACCCGCTCCTGGATCCAGCGGCGCTGCTCCGGGTCCTGGATGTGCATGTACTCGATGCCGGTGGTGCGCACGTAGGCGTCACGCAGCACGCCGAGGATGTCGCGCAGCTTCATGAACGGCCGGTCGGCGCCGCCGAACGAGCCGGTCGGGAACTCGCGCTCGAGGTCCCACAGGGTCAGGCCGTGCGACTCGATCTGCAGGTCGGGGTGACTGCGCTGCTTGTACTCCAGCGGATCGGTGTCGGCCATCATGTGGCCGCGCACCCGGAACGCGTGGATCAGCTCGAGGACCCGGGCCTGCTTGCTGATCTGGTCGTCGTGGCTGGTGGCCACGTCGCGGTTCCAGCGGATCGGCTCGTAGGGGATCCGCAGCGAGCGGAAGATGTCGTCGTAGAAGCCGTCCTTGCCGAGCAGCAGCTCGTGCATCAGCTTGAGGAACTCGCCCGAGCCGGCGCCCTGGATGACGCGGTGGTCGTACGTCGAGGTCAGCGTCATGACCTTGCTGACGCCGTTCTTGGCGATCGTCTCGGCGGAGGCGCCCTGCCATTCGGCGGGGTACTCCATCGCGCCGACGCCGATGATCGCGCCCTGGCCCTTCATCAGCCGCGGAACCGAGTGCACGGTGCCGATGCCGCCGGGGTTGGTGAGGCTGATCGAGGTGCCCTGGAAGTCCTCGACGGTGAGCTTGTTGTCGCGGGCCTTCTTGACCAGGTCCTCGTAGGCGGCCCAGAAGCTGGCGAAGTCCATCGACTCCGCGCCCTTGATGCTCGGCACCAGCAGCTGGCGGCTGCCGTCCGGCTTCGGGATGTCGATCGCCAGGCCGAGGTTGATGTGAGCCGGAGTGATGAGGTTCGGCTTGCCGTCGATCACGTCGTAGCCGACGTTCATGCTGGGCATCGCCTTGACCGCCTGCACCAGCGCGTAGCCGATCAGGTGGGTGAAGCTGACCTTGCCGCCGCGGGCGCGGGCGAGGTGGTTGTTGATGACGGTGCGGTTGTCCCACAGCAGCTTCACCGGGACCGCGCGCACGCTGGTCGCGGTCGGCACGGTCAGGGAGGCGTCCATGTTCGCGGCGGTGCGGGCCGGGGCGCCACGCAGCACCGTGTACGTCGGCTGGTCGTTCGCGGCCGGCGTCTCGGGCTTGGGGGACTCCTTCGGCACCGGGCTGGTGGTGCCCTTGGCCGGCTCGGCCGCCTTGCTGTCGCTTGGTCGCGGCTTGGCGACCGGGGTGACGCCGGTGGTCGGCGTCGAGGGAGCCGCGGACCCAGCGGACCCGGTGGACCCCGCGGGGATCGGCTCGGGCGCGACGCCCTTGCTCGCAGGGGCGGTGCCGTTGGTGCTGTTGGCGGTGGCAGTGGTCGTGGTGCCGCCCGTGGTGCCGTTGGCGGCGCTCGCCGCACTGTCGGTGCCATTCGGCGAGCCGTTGGTCTGGAAGAACTTCACCCACACCGGATCAACGCTGCTCGGGTCCTTGGCGTACTGGTCGTACATCTCCTCGACCAGCCACTCGTTGGCGCCGAACTCCGCGGGGACGTCGGCTGCGTTGGGGGATGTGTTGCCTGAGGACACGGCTTGGTTCGCCTCTTCCGGATGCGCACGCGTGTGGGACTTCTTCCGGGGTTCAAGGCTAGCCCTACGCCGAAGCAAATGCGTGGCCCAGGGGTGTCTTTCGGCCCGGGTGTTGCGGGAACCACACCCTTGCTCTCAAGGAGTGGGATTCCGGCCCTCACCTGGGGTGAGGAGCGAACGGCCGGCCCGGGGGCGGGGCCGGCCGTTCGGGTGAGTCAAGTGCCGCGGTCAGGCGACCGAGCGGTACTGCGGCTCGCGCACCTCGAGGGTGTGAACCACCCGCTCGGTGCTGATCTCGTGCAGGGCCAGAGCCGCACCGGCGATCACGGCCATCGCGATCGCGTCGGCGAAGGCCAGCCAGCCGGCCACGGCGCCGCCGAACACCAGCGCGGCGACGGCGGTCCAGGCAGCCACCAGGCCGAGTACGCCGAAGCCGGTCTCGGTGCGGTGGTCGGTGGCCAGCTTCAGCCCCGCGACGGCCGTGACCGCGACTGCGGCGCCGATGCCGAAGACGACCCACTCGAGGGCCGCGCCGGTGAAGATCCGGCTCCAGACGATGGCCACGATGCTGGCCACGAGCGCGAAGCCGTTGAGGATGAACTGCTTGCCCATGAGAACCTCCATGCTGCTCTCTGGCGCGCTCACCTTGGGCGCGTCAAGCGTTTCATCCCGGGTAACGGCGGAGGGTGTCTCCGTATGCCGGTCCGAGGCCGCGCCCTGATGTGATCTGCGCGACAGCTCACAGGTCGGGTAGACCGAGGTCCAGGTTGGGCTGCTGGATGCCGCCGTCGACCTCGAGCAGCTTGCCGGTGACGAACTTCCCGGCGGCCGAGGCGAGGTAGACCACCGCGGCCGCGACGTCCTCGGCATCGCCGATCCGACACAGCGGCGTCGCCCGCTCCATCGCGACCCGCGTCCCGGGGTCGTCGGCGATGTAGGCCAGGGCGCTGGTCATCACCGAGCCGACGTAGACACCGTTGACCCGGATCCGGGGCGCGAGGTCGGTGGCGGCCAACCGGGACCAGTGCGCCAGTGCCGCCTTGGCGGTGCCGTAGGCGAGGTAGCCGCGGGCGGCGGTGCGGCCGACCATCGAGCTGATGCTGGTCACCGACTTCTGTCCCTCGCCGCGCAGCAGGTGCGGCACCGCCGCCCGGGTGAGCGCGTGCGCGGTGGCGACGTTGAAGTGGAAGGCGTCCTCCAGGTAGGCGACGTCGGTGTCGAGGAACGCGTTCGGGATGGTGCCGCCGACGTTGTTGACCACCACGTCCAGGCGACCGAACTCCTCGACCGCCCGCGCGGGCAGGGTGGCGACGGCGTCCGTGTCGGCCAGGTCGGCGGGTACGACGAGGGCTTGTCGGCCGGCGCCGTGGATCCGCTCGGCGACCAGCTCCAGCTCGGCCCGGGTCCGCGCCGAGATCACCACGTCCGCACCCGCCTCGGCCAGCGCGACCGCCACCGCGGCGCCGATCCCGCGCCCGGCGCCGGTGACGATCGCGACGTGGTCGTCGAGCCGAAAGCGCTCGAGAATGCTCATCGCAGGCCTCGCCCCACGACCAGGGGCAGGTCGAGCGGCGAGACCAGGCCGGGCTCGGCGGCCACCACGGCCGGAACGGCGTTGACCAGTCGCTGGGCGGTGACGATCATCCCGGACACGTTGTGGTCGCCGTGCTCGCCGTGGTGGGCCAGCTCCAGCGTCATCGTCGGCTCGCCGGCGAGCTCGACCCGGTAGCACCCGCCGCCCTGGCGCGGTATGGGCCAGTCCGGGTCGCTGGCGGGGTCGGTTCGGGTGACGTGGTCGAGGGTGATGCGCGGCTCGCCGGCCACCGTGCCGACCACCTGGAAGCGGACCGCGCCCATCGTGCCGGCGGCGATGTCCACCGACGCCGTGCTCAGGTCGCGAGCGGCCGGGCGGCGCTCGACGTGCTCGACCAGCGGCTCGTCGAGCATGACGCCGAGTCCGGCCGCGAGCACCCGGACCACGGGGCCCCACGCCGTACTCAGGATGCCTGGCTCGAAGAGGAACGGGCGGTCCTCCATCGGTCTGCCGAAGCCGAAGATGTCGCGCATCACGACCGGCTGGTCGTAGGTGGCATAGTCGGCGATCTCGCTGACCCGCAGGTGGTCGATGCGCCGAGACAGCGAGGTGAGGGAGAGCGGGAGGAGGTCGTTGGCGAACCCGGGGTCGATGCCGTTGACGTGCAGACTCGCGCCGCCGGCGCGACCGGCCGCCACGATGTCGGCCACCATCTTCTCGGGCAGCGTGCCCCACGGATGGACGAGCACCACCGGGCCGCTGGAGACGACGTTGATCCCGGCGCGAAGCAGGCCGGTCAGATCCTCGATCGCCTCGATGACCCGGTCGTCGGTCATCGCGGCATGGACGACGCAGTCCGGCGCCAGTCCGATCACCGCGGCGCCGTCGGTGCTCGCCGCGACACCGAGCTCGCGACCCAGCCCGGCCAGCTCGCCGGCGTCGACGCCCTCCTTGGCCGGGGTGGAGGTCCATACGCCGACCAGCTCGAGATCGGGGTGGGCGTCCACGCCGGCGATCGCGTGGCGGCCGACGGTGCCGGTCGCCCACACCGCCACTCGCAGCGGGCGGGTCATCCGACCCATGTGTCGTCGACCGGCATCGCGAACGCCAGGATCTCGTCCTCGGAGTAGGCGCGGTCGGGATGCTCCGCGGCCAGGTGGGCCTGGACGGTGGCGACGAAGTCGTCGTCGTACGCCGTGATCCGGGTGCCGCAGGGGCACGACAGCTGGAGGGCCATGGCAGAATTATAGAACGTGTTCTAATTCATGTCAGGTGCCGGAACGCCTCCGCTTCGCGTCGCACCGGTCGATGGGTACCAGGCAGCTGTCTGTCGTCCCACCTCTCGGAGTTGCCCTTGCCGTCACCATCCGAACGCACGGGCGAGCTGCGGTCCTGGTGCTACCACCTCGCGATGCTCGCCATCGGGGTCGCCGTCGCCCTCATGGCGGTCGCCGAGGTGGTGACCCACGGCCCCACCGACTGGCAGTTCATCGTCGCCATCGTGGTCAGCGTGCCGCTGATCGCCGTCGTGGCGCGCTTCCCGATGGTGCTCGACAGCGGCTGGGGCGGCGTGGAGGTGGGCTTCGACTCGAGCATCCTGATGTTCCTGGTGTGCACCGAGGAACGCTACGAGGCGCTCGTCGTGTGGTCGGCCGGGGTCATCGCCACGCAGCTGACGCTCGACCGCCGGGCCTCGGCCCGGGTCTTCAACATCGGCGTCGGCATCCTCGCCGGCGGTCTGGCCACCGGCGTCTACGCCGTGACCGGGGGCCGACAGGTCGGCACGCCGCGGGAGCTGGTCGCGGTCGCGCTGGCGGCGGCGTCGTACTTCGTCCTCGACTACGTGCTCTCGGCGATCTCGGTGGTGATCTCCTCCGGGGCGGCCCTCAAGGGGCAGCTCCTGCAGCGCGGGACGCTGCTCGCCATCGCCTGCTTCGTGCCGCTGGACTCGCTGGGCTACCTCGGCGCGGTGGTGGTGCGCTCGACGCCGTGGTGGACGCTGACCCTCCTCGGGGTGCCGCTGATCACCCTGCTGATCGCCACCCGCGCGGTCACGCGCGGCGGCGAGAACGCGCGCCGGCTGACCGTGCTCCTGGGCGCCGCCGTCCGGGCGCAGACGCTGCTGGACCGGGAGGCGGTGGTCGAGGCGCTGGTCAGCGACGCGCGCGAGCTGCTGCGGTTGCGGTCCGTCACGATCCGCTCCGAGCCGCCGGCCGCCGGAGAGATCGCCGTCGAGGTGCAGCTGGGCGGCAACCGCACGTGGCTGGTGGCGCGCGCGATGAACCGGGCCCGCTCCACGATCGCCGCCGACGAGCAGGGCCTGCGGGCGCTTGCCGCGGTCGCCTCCGACGCGGTCGCCCGGCTCGAGCTCATCGAGGAGAAGGTGCACGTCGCCCGGCACGATCCGCTCACCGACCTGCCCAACCGCGCCATCCTGGTCGACCGGCTGGGGGAGGCGCTGACCCGGGCGCGGGCGGCGGGGTCGGAGCTCGCGCTGCTCTTCATCGACCTGGACGGCTTCAAGCCGGTCAACGACCGCTTCGGCCATGCCGTCGGCGACGCGGTCCTGGTGCAGCTGGCGACGCGGCTGCGCGCCTGTGTGGGGGAGCACGACACACTCGCCCGCCTCGGCGGCGACGAGTTCGCGATCCTGGTGGAGAGCGTCGACCGGGCGGCCGCGGCCGCGATGTGCGAGGAAGTGCTCGCGGCGATCGAGATGCCGGTCAGCGTTCGCGCCGGCCGGCTGCGGCTGAGCGCCAGTGTGGGCATCGCGTACGGCGGCCGTCCGACCGACACCGCCGCCGGACTGCTGCGCAACGCCGATCTGGCGATGTACGAGGCGAAGTCGAGAGGCAAGGGCCGGTGCGTCGAGTACGAGCCGGCCATCGGCCGCCAGCGACTGGACCGGCTCGAGCTGCTCGACGACCTGCGCCGAGCGGTGGCGGCCGACGAGATCGAGGTGGCGTACCAGCCCGTCGTCTCGGTCGCCACCGGCGAGATCGTCGGCGCGGAGGCGCTGGCCCGCTGGAGCCGGGGCGGTGCGCCGGTGTCGCCGGAGGTCTTCATCCGAGCCGCGGAGGAGGGCGGCCTGATCGTGCCGCTGGGTGCCCGGGTGTTCGCCACCGTCGCCGCCGACGCCCCGGCACTGCAGGAGGCCGCCGGGGGCGCCTTGTCGATCGCGGTGAACATCTCGGCCAACCAGCTGCTCGACCCCGGCTTCCTCGACACGGTGTCGCGCGCCGCCGAGGCGATGCCCGGCACGACGCTGATCCTGGAGATCACCGAGCGTCAGGGCGTGGACCTCAACACCGAGACGCTGGCGGTGATGCGCGAGATCGCCGACACCGGGGTGGTCTTCGCCATCGACGACTTCGGGGTCGGCTTCTCCTCGATCAGCTATCTGCACGACCTGCCGGCCGGCATCATCAAGGCCGACGCCGCGCTCTCCCGTGACATCGACACCGACGCGCGGGCCCGCGCCCTGTTGCGGTCGGTGGCGCTGATGGGCCGCACCCTCGGCTTCGAGGTGGTCATCGAGGGGATCGAGCGCGAGAGCCAGCTCGACGTCGTGCGTCAGGACGCGCCCGAGACGATGGCGCAGGGCTACCTGCTGCATCGGCCGATGCCGCGCGAGCGGCTGCTCGAGGTGCTGGCCGAGGCACGGGCGAGCGACTCCGCGGCGCGCTGATCCACTCGCGGCGCGCCGGTGGCGGTGACATCACAGCTCGCGCTCGTACACGTACATCAGCGGGCCGTCGGGGCCACCGGTGCGATGGCTGAAACCCATGCTCTCGTAGAGCCGGCGCGCCGCCAGGTCCGGCTCGTCGACCCCGATGTCCATGGTGTCGGCGCCGCGCGCGCGGGCCTCGTGCAACGCCGCCTGCATCAACGCTCTGCCGATCCCGCGCCCTCGCTGCCGCGGTACGACGTAGAGCTCGGCGAGATAGCACTCCAGGCCCGCGCTCCAGATCGCGGCGCGGAGACGGAGGACGGCGATCCCCACGGGGTCTCGCCCGGCGAGGAGGACGACGGTGTCGCCGGCCGCCACCAACCGACGGAGCCGACCCGCCAGGTCCTCCGGCGAGGGCGTCGGCTCGTCGAACTCGCGGTTGAAGTCGTGCAACAGGTGCGCGGCCGCCGCCAGGTCCCGGTCCGTGGTCGCAGCATGGACGAAGCCGGTCGCGCCCAAGCCCATGGGTGGACACTACCGCTGCCGTCGGGTTGAACGCGGTGACGGGCGTAGAGCGCCAACCCGTCGAACT
Organism: Nocardioides sp.; assembly: GCF_035547795.1. GTDB lineage: Bacteria > Actinomycetota > Actinomycetes > Propionibacteriales > Nocardioidaceae > Nocardioides. The sequence continues at coordinate 47,198 of NZ_DASZUF010000179.1, read as the reverse complement.
CGCGCAGTTGCCCCGGACACCGAGTTCGATCATCCTCTTGTCGGCCGCTCGGGACCAGTCAGCGCTGCTCTGGCCTCGTGCCTGCCGCAGGGCATCGGGCCGCTGCTCGGCTCGGGGATCCCGGACGTGGTCCACTCCCGCCGGACCTACGAAGGTTGGTCCGGCTGTCGCCGATGTCCTGAGACATCACAGGGCGCCTCCGGCAGTGTCCTGGTTCAGGACATCGGAATGGGGTGTCTGGGGTCTTCGGCATAGCGTGTCGCAGGTCTTCGGAATGATCGGGCCGCTCAGGCTCGGGAGTGTCGAGACGTGGCCTTGTCATCACCGCTGTCCTGGCCGGTCAGTCCCAGTCCGAGGTCGCCCGCACCTACGGCGTCTCGCAGGGCTGGATCAGCCGGCTCATGGCCCGCTATCGGACAGAGGGCGAGGCCGCGTTCGAGCCGCGCTCACGCGCCCCCAAGACCAGTCCCGGGGCTACCCCGCCACAGACCGCCGAACTGGTCCTCAGGTTGCGCAAACAACTCCAGGAGGCGGGCCTGGACGCCGGCGCTGACACGATCGGCTGGCACCTGGCACGCCACCACAGGACCGAGGTTTCACGGGCCACGATCAACCGGATCCTGGTCCGTGCTGGCCTGATCACCGCAGACCCGTCCAAGCGGCCCAAGAGCTCCTACCTCCGGTTCGAGGCCGCCCAGCCCAACGAGTGTTGCGAGTGTTGGCAGTCCGACTTCACTCACTACCGGCTCACCCGCGTCGACGGAACACCTGGCGCCGACTGCGAGGTCGTCACCTGGCTCGACGACCACTCCCGCTACGCCCTCCACCTCAGCGCCCACATCCGGATCACCGGACCGATCGTGCTGGCCACCTTCCGTGAAGCCGCAGGTCACCACGGCCATCCCGCATCCGTACTCACCGACAACGGCATGGTCTACACCACCCGGTTCGCCGGTGGCAGGGCCAAGGAGCGCGGCCGCAACCACCTCGAGTACGAGTTGCGAGAGCTCAACCGAGAGCTCAACATCGTCCAGAAGAACGGCCAGCCCAACCACCCACAGACCCAAGGCAAGGTGGAGCGCTTCCAGCAGACGATGAAGAAATGGCTACGCAACCAACCCCGCCAGCCCGCCACGATCGTCGAGCTCGACGCCCTGCTGCAGACCTTCGCCAAGGAGTACAACCAGCACCGGCCACACCGATCCCTGCCGCTGCACGCCACCCCCGCGACCATCTACGCGACCATCTACGCGACCATCTACGCGACTCGGCCCAAGGCCACGCCCAGCACCTATGGCACCGACCGCACCGCTGAGAGCCACGACCGGGTCCGCCACGACAAGATCGACAAAGCCGGAAGCGTCACCCTGCGTGTGGCCGGGCAACTGCGCCACATCGGCGTCGGGCGAACCTACGCCCGAACCGACGTCATCCTGCTCGTCCACGACCTGCACGTCACCGTCGTCAACGCCGCCACCGGCGAGATCCTGCGCGACCTGATCATCGACCCACGCCGTGACTACCAGCCCACCGGCCGCCCACCCGGCCCAGCCCCAGCCCCGGCCCCAGCCCCAAAAAGAACTAGCCCGAACCTGCACATCGCAGGTCCGGGCTATTCCGATGTCCTGAGACATCACAGGGCGCCTCCGGCAGGATTCGAACCTGCGGCACCTGGTACCGGAAACCAGTGCTCTATCCCCTGAGCTACGGAGGCATGCGTCCAACAGGGCGCGAAGCGTGAGACTACCGGGCGATATCGGTGCGAGGGAAACCGGGCCCCGCCGATAGGCTGGAGCGGTGACCCCAGAACAGCTCTCCGCCGCGATCGTCGACGTACTGACGACGCTGACGGAGGAGGGTGCCCTCACCCTCCCCGACGGCGTCCCGACCAGCGTGACGGTGGAGCGACCCCGGCAGAAGGGGCACGGCGACTACGCCACCAACGTGGCGATGCAGCTGGCCAAGAAGGCCGGCACCAATCCGCGGGCGCTGGCCGAGCTGATCGCCGCGAGGCTGGCCGAGAACGCCGGCGTGGCCGGCGTCGAGGTCGCCGGGCCGGGCTTCCTCAACGTCACCGTCGACGCCGGGGCGCAGGGAGCCCTGGCGGCGCAGATCGTCGCGGCCGGTCCGTCGTACGGGCGCAGCGACGTGCTCGCCGGCAGCCGGATCAACGTCGAGTTCATCTCGGCCAACCCCACCGGGCCGCTGCACCTGGGCCACACCCGCTGGGCGGTGCTGGGCGACGCGATCGCGCGGGTGCTCGCCGCCGCCGGGGCCGACGTGGTCCGCGAGTTCTACATCAACGACCGCGGCGTGCAGATGAATCACTTCGCCGACTCGATCATCGCCGCGGCTACCGGACAGCCCACGCCCCAGGACGGGTACGCCGGCGCCTACATCGAGGACCTGGCCAAGGCCGTGGAGGCGGCCAGCCCGGGCATCTTCTCGCTGCCGGACGACGAGCGCCGGGCGGCGGTGCGGGCCAAGGGCTACGAGCTGCAGCTCAAGGAGCAGCAGGAGCAGCTCGAGCTGTTCAACACCCACTTCGACGTGTGGTTCTCCGAGCTGTCGCTGCACGACGGCGGGGAGGTGCCCGAGACGCTCAAGCGTCTCGAGTCGCTCGGTCACGTGTACGAGGACGGCGGCGCGCTGTGGATGCGCACCACCGACTTCGGCGACGACAAGGACCGGGTGCTGATCAAGTCCGACGGCGAGCTGACCTACTTCGCCTCCGACACCGCCTACTACCTCAACAAGCGCGCCCGCGGCTTCGACCGCTGCCTCTACCTGCTCGGCGCCGACCACCACGGCTACGTCGGCCGGCTCAAGGCGATGGCCGCCTGCGTGGGCGACGACCCCGCCCAGACCCTCGACGTACTCATCGGGCAGCTGGTCAAGATCCTGCGCGACGGTGCCGAGGTCAGGCTCTCCAAGCGCGCCGGCACGATCGTGACGCTGCACGAGCTGGCCGAGGAGATCGGGGTCGACGCGCTGCGCTACTCGCTGGCGCGCTATCCCGCAGACAGCCCGCTGACGCTCGACATCGCCGAGATCACCAAGGCGTCCAACGACAACCCGGTTTACTACGTGCAGTACGCCCATGCCCGGACCTGCGCCATGGTCCGCAACGCCACCGACCTCGGCATGGAGCTGCCCGACGGCGACGCGTTCGACCCGAGCCTGCTCTCCCACGAACGCGACGGCGAGCTGGTGCGGGCGCTCGCGGAGTTCCCGAGGGTGGTGGCCGCGGCCGCCGAGCTGCGCGAGCCGCACCGGATCGCGCGCTACCTGGAGGACACCGCCTCGGTGTTCAACAAGTGGTACGACACCAAGGAGTGCCGGATGCTGCCGCAGGGCGACGAGCCCGTCTCGGCCGCGAACCTGGCCCGCCTGGTCCTGGTGGTCGCGACCCAGACCGTCCTCCGCAACGGCCTGGGCCTGCTCGGCGTCAGCGCCCCGGAGCGGATGTGAACACCCCCACACGCCGCTCGCTGCGCTCGCGCCGCGCCGGGGGCCCCGAATGAGCGGCCGGGTCCCACCCGGTGACTTCGCGGGCTCCTCGCCGGTCTGGCTGCGCCAGCCGGAGGATGTCAACGCGCTCGTGCCCGCGCTGTGGTCGCGCACCGCATGCAAGGACGCCGACGGCGTGCTGCACGTCGGCGGGCTCTCGGTCGCCGACGTGGTCGCCAACGTCAACACGCCGGCCTACCTGCTGGACGAGGACGACTTCCGCAGCCGGGCCCGCGCCTTCCGCGACGCCTTCGACGGGTACGACGTCTACTACGCCGGCAAGGCGTTCCTCAGCACCGCCGTCGCCCGCTGGGTGGAGGAGGAGGGACTCTGTCTCGACGTGTGCTCCGACGGTGAGCTGAGCGTCGCGCTGCGGGCCGGGGTCGACCCGGGCCGGATCGGCTACCACGGCAACAACAAGACCGCGATGGAGCTGCGTCGCGCCGTGCACGCCGGCGTCGGCCGGATCATTGTCGACTCGTTCGTCGAGATCGAGCGGATCGCCGACGTGGCGGCCCAGCTCGGTGTCGTCCAGCCGGTGATGGTGCGGGTCACCGCCGGTGTGGAGGCGCACACCCACGAGTTCATCGCGACCGCACACGAGGACCAGAAGTTCGGGCTCTCGATCAGCACCGGCGACGCCTTCGAGGCGGCCCGGCAGGTGCTCGCCGCGCCGAGCCTGGAGCTGCGCGGCCTGCACAGCCACATCGGCAGCCAGATCTTCGACACCTCCGGCTGGGAGGTCGCGGCCCGGCGGGTGCTGGCGCTGCACGCCCGGATCGCGGCCGAGCTCGGGCACACCCTCCCCGAGCTCGACCTCGGCGGCGGCTTCGGCATCGCCTACACCACCCAGGACGATCCGGCCGAGCCGGCCGTCCTCGCCGAGCAGATCACCGCGATCGTCACCGCCGAGTGCGCGGCACTGGGCCTCGACGTCCCGCACCTGTCGATCGAGCCGGGACGTGCGATCGTCGGCCCGGCGATGTGCACGGTCTACACGGTCGGCACGGTCAAGCAGGTCGCCCTGGACGGCGGCGCCACCCGCACCTACGTCAGCGTCGACGGCGGCATGAGCGACAACATCCGCCCGGCCCTGTACGACGCCGACTACTCCTGCACGCTCGCCTCGCGGCACAGCGCCGCGGCCCCGGTGCTGGCCCGGGTGGTGGGCAAGCACTGTGAGTCCGGCGACATCGTGGTCAAGGACGAGTTCCTGCCCGGTGACGTCGGCCCCGGCGATCTTCTCGCCGTACCTGCCACGGGGGCCTATGGCCGCTCGATGGCCTCGAACTACAACCACGCGCTGCGGCCGCCGGTGGTGGCGGTCAGGGACGGGCAGTTCCGGGTCATCGTGCGGCGCGAGACGATCGACGACCTGCTCGCCACCGATCTGGGCTGAGACATGGGCTGACCTCGTCCGGGTACTTGCACGTCTCCGACCGAAGGAGGACCCGATGGGTTTCGACGACAAGCTGGAGAACAAGGCCGAGGAGCTCAAGGGCGAGGTCAAGGAGAAGTACGGCGACGCCACCGACGACGAGAGCATGCAGGCCGAGGGCAAGACCGACCAGGCCAAGGCCGATCTCAAGCAGGCCGGCGAGAAGGTGAAGGACGTCTTCGAGTGACGACGGAGCGCTGACTCCAAAGTGTCACCGTGACAGTTTGCGCCGTGGGTGACATTTCAGAGGTGTCACCCACGGCGCGAACTATCACCGTGACAGTTTGGATGGAGGCCGAGGGTGGGGGCCGTCCCACGGGCGCGCCTACGTTCCACCCCGACCCGGGTTCGCCGATACCCTGGTGCGGTGACCGAACCCCTCAAGGTGGCCGTGCTGGGCTGCGGCTCCGTCGGCTCGCAGGTGGTGCGACTGCTGCATGAGCAGTCCGCCGACCTCGCCGCGCGGGTGGGCGCACCCCTGGAGCTGATCGGCGTGGCGGTACGACGCCTGGACGCGCCCCGTGACGCGGACGTGTCGGCCGAGCTGCTCACCACCGACGCCGCGGGTCTGGTCGCCCGGGCGGACGTGGTGGTCGAGGTGATCGGTGGGATCGAGCCGGCCCGCGGCCTGATCCTGGCCGCGCTGGAGAACGGCGCCAGCGTGGTGACCGCGAACAAGGCGCTGCTCGCCGAGGACGGCGCCACCCTGTTCGAGGCCGCCGAGAAGGCCGGCCGCGATCTCTACTACGAGGCCGCCGTCGCCGGCGCCATCCCGATCCTGCGGCCGCTGCGCGAGTCGCTGGCGGGGGACCGCGTCACCAAGGTGATGGGCATCGTCAACGGCACCACCAACTACATCCTCGACAAGATGGACACCTACGGCACCGGATTCGCCGAGGCGTTGGCCGAGGCCCAGGAGCTCGGGTACGCCGAGGCTGATCCGACCGCCGACGTCGAGGGCTTCGACGCCGCCGCCAAGGCCGCCATCCTGGCCAGCCTGGCCTTCCACACCCGGGTCAGCGCCAGCGACGTCCACCGTGAGGGCATCGCCGACGTCACCGCCGCCGACGTGGCCTCCGCCAGGCAGATGGGCTGCGTGGTGAAGCTGCTGGCGATCACCGAGCTGAGGGACGACGCGGTCAGTGCCCGGGTGCACCCGGTGATGATCCCGCGCAGCCATCCGCTGGCCAGCGTGCGCGACGCCTACAACGCGGTCTTCGTGGAGTCCGAGGCGGCCGGCCAGCTGATGTTCTACGGCCGCGGCGCCGGGGGCTCCCCGACGGCGAGCGCCGTGCTGGGCGACCTGGTCACGGTGGCCCGCAACCGGCTCGCCGAGACCAGGGGCGCCGGCGCGTCGACGTACGCCGCACGGGTGATCCTGCCGATGGGCGAGGTCGTGACCCGCTACCACGTGGCGATCGACGTCGACGACCGTGCCGGCGTGCTGGCCGCCGTGGCGCAGGCGTTCGCCGAGCACGGCGTGTCGATCCAGACGGTCCGCCAGGAGGGCCGGGGCGCCGACGCCCAGCTCGTCGTGGTCTCGCACACCGCCACCGACGCGCAGCTGAGCGCGACGGTGGAGAGCCTGCACGGCATGGACATCGTCCGCGACGTCACCTCGGTGATGCGCGTGGAGGGGGAGGAATGAGTAGCACTCAGCAGTGGCGCGGCGTCATCGAGGAGTATCGCGAGCTCCTGGACATCCCGGCCGGAACGCCGTCGATCACCCTGGGCGAGGGCGGTACGCCGCTGGTCCGCTCGGCCTGGCTCTCCGGCGTCACCGACGGTGAGGTCTGGCTCAAGGTCGAGGGCGCCAACCCGACCGGCTCGTTCAAGGACCGCGGCATGACCGCCGCGATCTCGGTCGCCGTCCACGAGGGCGCGCGGGCGTGCGTGTGCGCCAGCACCGGCAACACCTCGGCCTCGATGGCGGCCTACGCCGCGAAGGCCGGCATCACCCCGATCGTGCTCGTGCCCGACGGCAAGATCGCGGCCGGCAAGCTCGCCCAGGCGCTGGTCCACGGCGCCCAGGTGGTGCGGGTACGGGGCAACTTCGACGACTGCCTGAAGATGTCGCGCGGCCTGGCCGAGCACTACCCGGTGGCGCTGGTCAACAGCGTGAACCCGGTGCGGCTCCAGGGCCAGAAGACCGCGTCGTTCGAGGTCGTGGACCGGCTTGGCGACGCACCCGACTACCACCTCATGCCGATCGGCAACGCCGGCAACATGAGCGCCTACTGGCTCGGTTACACCGAGTACGCCGCCGCCGGGAACGCCACCAGGACTCCGGTGATGCGGGCCTTCCAGGCCGAGGGCGCGGCGCCGCTGGTGCTGGGCCACCCGGTCGAGCACCCCGAGACCAAGGCGACCGCCATCCGGATCGGCAACCCGGCCTCCTGGAAGCTCGCCGAGGCGGCGCGGGATGCCTCCGGTGGCCGGTTCAAGGCGCTCTCGGACCAGCAGATCCTCTCCGCGCAGGCCGAGCTGGCCCGCCGCGACGGGGTCTTCGTCGAACCGGCCTCCGCGGCCGGCGTCGCCGGCCTGCTCGACGACGTGGCCGCCGGCGACTCCTACGCCGGCAAAGTCGTGGTCATCACCGTCACCGGACACGGGTTGAAGGACACCGTCACCGCGCTGGAGTTCTTCGGCGAGGTGCCCGAGATCGTGGTCGACGCCGACATCGACGCGGCCGCGGCCGCGGCCGGCCTGGTCTGATGCCGTTCGTCACCGGCCCGGTCACCGTCCAGGTGCCGGCGACCTCGGCCAACCTCGGCCCGGGCTTCGACTCGCTCGGGCTGGCGCTGGCGCTGCACGACGCCCTGACCGGCGAGGTCCTCGCCACCGGCCTGGAGGTCGTGGTCAGCGGAGCCGGCGCCGACGAGGTGCCACGGGACGAGTCGCACCTGGTCGTGCGGGCCATGCGCGCCGCCTTCGCCGCGCTGGGGGAGCAGCCGCCCGGGCTGCGGCTGACCTGCGAGAACGTCATCCCGCACGCGCGTGGGCTGGGCTCCTCCTCGGCCGCGATCGTGGGCGGCATCGTGCTGGCTCGGGCGCTGGTCGCCGACGGCGCCGGGCGGCTCGACGACGACGCGGCGTTCCGACTCGCCGCCGAGATCGAGGGCCATCCCGACAACGTCGCACCGGCGCTGTACGGCGGCTTCACCATCTCCGGCCGTGATGACGCCGGCTTCTACTCCGTCGGATCGCCGGTCGCGGCCGGGATCCGCACGGTCGTCTTCGTGCCGCCGACCGGCGTCGAGACGAAGGTCGCCCGCGGGCTGCTGCCGGAGACGGTGTCCCACCGCGACGCGGCCGCCGACGCGGGCCGAGCCGCGCTGCTGGTGGCCGCGCTCGCCGGCCAGCCGGCGCAGTTGCTGCGGGCCACCGGTGACTACCTGCACCAGGAGCACCGCCGGCCGGCGATGCCGGAGTCGCTGGCGCTGGTGGACACGCTGCGTGCCGACGGCGTACCTGCCGTGGTGTCGGGCGCCGGACCCACGGTGCTCGCGTTCTGCGAGGACGCCGAGCCGCTCCTGGCGCGTACGCCGCCGGGCTGGTTCGCCTGGGGGCTCGACATCGAGCCGTCCGGCGCGCACGTCGTGGAATGAATCCGGCGTGACGGGTGCTACATTGATCACGCGCCGGTGATCTCGGCGTAGCATCCCGCGAGGCATGGCGACCTGTTCATGCGACCGCTGGGTGTGACTCCCCTCCATTTCCCGTGTGGATCTGCTCTGCACAACCGGCGAGACCGTGCCGCCTGCCCGGTCCACCGTCGGGGAGGGGAGAACTGACAAGACAAGCCGTCGGCTCCACCGTCAGGGTGTGCCCGGCTGTGATACGTGGGAAGGACCTCACGTGACGGAAACGATCGAATCCGCCGAGGTTGCGCCGAAGAAGAGGGCGACCGGCGGACTCAACTCCATGCTGCTCGCCGACCTCAAGGCGATGGCCAGCGGCATGGGCATCTCGGGGTCGGGGTCGATGAAGAAGGCCCAGCTGATCGACGCCATCAAGGCGGCGCAGGGCACTCGCGCCGCCGAGCGTCCGGCTGCCCAGGCCGCCCCGGCCGAGGGGGAGAGCAAGCCGCGTCAGCGGCAGCGCAAGCCGAAGGCCGACGCGGCCGCCGAGGGCTCCGCCGGCGGCTCCGCCGCGAGCGAGGCGCCGTCGCCCCAGGCCGAGAGGCCGCAGCGCGCACCCAAGGCCGAGAAGGCCCAGGGCGAGAAGCAGGGCGACAAGCAGGGGGAGATGCCGGTCGAGAGGGGCGAGGCGAAGACCGAGTCCGACCGGGACGCCCAGAAGCAGGATGCCCAGCGCGAGAGCCGCCAGGGCCGCCAGGGCAACCACGGCAACCAGGGCAACCAGGGCCGCCAAGGACATCAGGGCGGCCAAGGACACCAGGGCGGCACCCAGGGTGGCACCGAGGCCAGCCAGAACCAGAACCAGAACCGCAACGCCGCGGCGGCTGACGGCGACGCCGACGGTGGCAGCCGTCGCAACCGCCGCCGTCGTGGCCGGGATCGCGACCGCGGCCGGACCGGTTCGCCGCGCGGCGAGATCGACATCGAGATCCGCGAGGACGACGTCCTGGTGCCGGCTGCCGGCATCCTGGACGTGCTGGACAACTACGCCTTCGTCCGCACCAGCGGCTACCTGCCCGGCCCGGACGACGTGTACGTCTCCCTCTCGATGGTGCGCAAGCTCGGCCTGCGCCGCGGCGACGCCATCGTCGGCCAGGTGCGCCAGCCCCGTGAGGGCGAGCGCAAGGAGAAGTTCAACCCGATGGTGCGCATCGACTCGGTCAACGGGGCGGACCCGGGCCAGGCGGTCAGCCGGGTGGACTTCGCCAAGCTGACTCCGCTCTACGCCAGCGAGCGGCTGCGGATGGAGACCGACGCGACCAACCTGATCGGTCGCGTCATCGACATCGCGGCGCCGATCGGCAAGGGCCAGCGCGGCCTGATCGTCTCGCCCGCCAAGGCCGGCAAGACGATGATCATGCAGTCGATCGCGAACTCGATCACCACCAACAACCCCGAGTGCCACCTGATGGTGGTCCTGGTCGACGAGCGGCCCGAGGAGGTCACCGACTTCCAGCGCTCGGTCAAGGGTGAGGTCATCTCCAGCACGTTCGACCGCCCGGCCAGCGACCACACCATCGTCGCCGAGTTGGCGATCGAGCGCGCGAAGCGCTTGGTCGAGCTCGGCCATGACGTCGTCGTACTCCTCGATGGCATCACCCGGCTGGGGCGGGCCTACAACCTCGCCGCTCCGGCGAGCGGCCGGATCCTGTCCGGCGGTGTCGACTCGGCGGCGCTCTACCCGCCGAAGAAGTTCTTCGGCGCCGCCCGCAACATCGAGAACGGCGGCTCGCTGACTATCCTCGCGACCGCGCTCATCGAGTCCGGCTCGAAGATGGACGAGGTGATCTTCGAGGAGTTCAAGGGCACCGGCAACATGGAGATCCGGCTGCGCCGCGACTTCGCCGAGAAGCGGCTCTTCCCGGCCATCGACGTGGTGCAGTCCGGCACCCGGCGCGAGGAGCTCATCGTCAGCAAGGAAGAGCTCGCCATCATCTGGAAGCTCCGCCGGCTGCTCTCCGCGCTCGAGGGCCAGCAGGCCCTGGAGCTGTTGCTGGAGCGGCTGAAGAAGACGCACAGCAACGTCGAGTTCCTGATGCAGGTGCAGAAGACCACCCCGGGCGCGGACAGCATCTGAGCATCGACGACGGCCGCCGGGGGAATTGGTTCCCGGCGGCCGTTGTTCGTAGGATGGCCCGTCGGCTCCGGTTCACGTCCCGCACACGCGATGACGACCCGGCGCCCCAAGAGATGAGGACACCATGAAGGCTGACATCCACCCGACCTACGTGGAGACCCAGGTCACCTGCACCTGCGGCAACACGTTCACCACCCGCTCGACCAAGGCCGACGGCGTCATCCGCGCCGACGTCTGCAGCGCGTGCCACCCGTTCTACACCGGCAAGCAGAAGATCCTCGACACCGGCGGCCGCGTGGCCCGCTTCGAGGCTCGCTACGGCAAGAAGAAGTAGTCGAATCGGGGATTTCGCACGTCCGAATCCGGATTCAAGGCCCGCCGCTCCTCCGGAGTCGGCGGGCCTTTCCCTTCTGGATGGTGCAAAGTTGCGGATTCGCGGGTGTGAAATCCCCGATTCGACGGGAGCAGGATGTTCGAGGCAGTAGAGGGGCTCGTCGCCGAGCACGCCGGCCTGGAGAAGCGGCTGGCGGAGCCGGAGACACACGCCGACGCCCGCCTGGCCAAGCGGCTCAACCAGCGCTACGCCGAGCTCAACGCCATCATCGGCGCCTGGCGCGAGTGGCGGCAGTTGGGCGACGACATCGAGGCCGCCAGGGAGCTGGCCGGTGACGATCCGGCCTTCGCTGAGGAGGCGGAGGCGCTCGCCCCCCGTCGCGACGAGGCCGAGGAGCGGCTGCGGCGGCTGCTGGTGCCGCGCGACCCGACCGACGACAAGGACGCCATCCTCGAGGTGAAGTCGGGGGAGGGTGGCGAGGAGTCGGCGCTGTTCGCCGGCGACCTGCTGCGGATGTACACCCGCTACGCCGAGCGGCTGGGGTGGAAGGTCGAGATCCTCGACGCCACCGAGTCGGACCTGGGCGGGTACAAGTCGGTCACGGTCGCGGTCAAGGCCAAGGGCACCCCGGAGCCGGGCCAGGCGCCGTACGCGCTGCTGAAGTTCGAGGGCGGCGTGCACCGCGTGCAGCGGGTCCCCGTCACCGAGAGCCAGGGCCGGGTCCACACCAGCGCCGCGGGCGTGCTCGTGATGCCGGAGGCGGAGCAGGTCGACGTAGAGGTCAACGAGAACGACCTGCGCATCGACGTCTTCCGCAGCTCCGGGCCCGGCGGGCAGAGCGTCAACACCACCGACTCCGCGGTCCGGATCACGCATCTGCCCACCGGCATCGTGGTCAGCTGTCAGAACGAGAAGTCCCAGCTGCAGAACAAGGAGCAGGCGCTGCGCATCTTGCGCGCGCGCCTGCTGCAGGCGGCGCAGGAGGCGGCCGACGCCGAGGCCAGCGACGCGCGCCGTAGCCAGGTGCGCACCGTGGACCGTTCGGAGCGGATCCGGACGTACAACTTCCCGGAGAACCGGATCTCCGACCACCGCACCGGCTACAAGTCCTACAACCTCGACCAGGTGCTCGACGGCGACCTCGGCCCGGTCATCGAGTCCTGCGTCGAAGCCGACCTGGCCGCTCGGCTGGAGGCGCTGGAGAAGTGAGCGCCCCCACCCGGCGCGAGCTGGTCGCCGACGCGACGCGACGGTTGCGGGCGGCCGGCGTCTCCAGTCCCGAGTACGACGCCACGACGCTGCTCGCCCACGTCCTGGGCACCACCCGCTCACAGCTCGCCCTCGTCGACGAGGTGGCCCCGGCGCGGGCCGGCGAGTTCGAGGAGCTGGTCGCGCGGCGCAGCGCACGCGAGCCGTTGCAGCACCTGACCGGTGTCGCCTACTTCCGGCACGTCGAGCTCGCGGTGGGCCCGGGCGTGTTCGTGCCGCGGCCGGAGACCGAGCTGCTGGCCGGCTGGGCGGTCGAGGTCTCGACACGCCTCGCTGCGCTCGGCGGCCCGACCATCGAGGGGCGACCCGTGGTGGTCGACCTGTGCACCGGCTCGGGCGCGATCGCGAAGGCCGTCCGAGACGAGGTGCCGAGCGCCGAGGTGCACGCGGTCGAGCTGAGCCCCGAGGCGTTCGCCTGGGCCGAGCGCAACCTCGCCGGGACCGGCGTCGACCTGCGCCTGGGTGATGCGTTCACCGCGTTCGACGACCTGCTGGGCGGTGTCGACGTGGTGGTGTGCAACCCGCCGTACATCCCGCTGGAGGCGTGGGAGTCGGTCGCGGTGGAGGCGCGCGACCACGACCCGCACCTGGCGCTGTTCTCCGGTCAGGACGGCCTGGACGCGATCCGCAGGCTCGAGCGCCGAGCGGCTCAGCTGCTGCGGCCCGGCGGGGCGGTCGGGTTCGAGCACGCCGACGAGCAGGGCGAGGTCGCGCCGGCCGTGTTCAGCGCCGGCGGCCGGTGGTCCGACGTACGCGATCACCGCGACCTGGCAGGGCGTGCGCGGTTCACCACCGCGAGGCTGGCACGATGACCCCCATGAGCATGCGGTACGCGACCGGGACCGACGAGGAGCGCGACCAGGCGGTCGCCGCCGCCACCCGAGCACTGCGCGCGGGAGAGGTCGTCGTCCTGCCCACCGACACGGTCTACGGCATCGCCGCCGACGCGTTCGACCCCGAGGCGGTGCGCAGGCTGCTGGCCGCCAAGGGCCGCGGCCGCGACATGCCGCCGCCGGTGCTGATCAACTCGCCCGGCACCATCGACGCCCTCGCCACCCGGGTCCCGGACTGGGTGCGGGCGCTCCTGGTGGAGTTCTGGCCGGGGGCGCTCACCGTGGTCTGCCACCAGCAGGCGTCGCTGCAGTGGGACCTCGGCGAGACCCGGGGCACCGTCGCCGTCCGGATGCCGGACCATCCGGTCGCGCTGGAGATCCTCGGCCGGACCGGGCCGCTGGCCGTCAGCTCGGCCAACAAGACCGGCAAACCGGCCGCGCTCGACGCCGACGAGGCCGAGCAGATGCTCGGTGAGGACGTCGGCCTGATCATCGACGCCGGCCCCGTCGATGGGGGAGAGGCCTCGACCATCATCGACGCCACCGGTGCCGAGCCGCGGCTGCTGCGGCTGGGGGCGCTCCCGGTCGAGAAGCTGAACACCGTGCTGGCTCCGCACGGAGTGTCGGTCCAGGAGCCCTGATGCGGGCCTACCTGCTGCTCTTCCTGGTCGCCGGCGCCGTCACCTACCTGCTCACCGTCGTCGCCCGCGAGATCGCGCTGCGCACCGGCGCAGTGGCTCGGGTGCGCGACCGCGACGTGCACGACGAGCCGATCCCCTACCTCGGCGGCCTGGCGATGCTCGGCGGTCTGGGAGCGGCGTACCTGGTGGCCCGGCAGCTGCCCTTCCTCACCGACACCCAGCCGTTCGTGCTGCGCGACGCCGGGGTGGTCCTCGTCGCGGGAGCGCTGATCTGCGCGGTCGGCGTCGTCGACGACATCGTGGAGCTGGACGCGCTGACCAAGCTCGGCGGCCAGATCCTCGCGGCGGCGGTGCTGATCTGGTTCGGGATCCAGTACACGTTCATCACCTGGTCCGAGGGCCAGGTCTTCACTCTGGACCCGGCCCAGGGTGCGCTGCTGACCGGCCTGGTGGTGGTCGCCACCGTCAACGCGGTCAACTTCGTCGACGGGCTCGACGGCCTGGCCGCGGGCGTGGTCGGCATCGGCGCCGCGGCGTTCTTCCTGTTCTCCTTCGAGCTGACCCGCGCCAACGGGCTGAGCCACGCCACCACCGCCGCGCTGCTCAGCATCGCGCTGGCCGGTGCCTGCGGTGGGTTCCTGGTGCACAACTGGCACCCGGCCCGGCTCTTCATGGGTGACAGCGGCTCGATGCTCATCGGCCTGGTGCTCTCGGCCAGCGCGGTCAGCCTCTCCGGGCAGTTCTCGCCCGAGCAGATCGCGGAGGGCGCCGGCGGCTCGAAGGCCAGCCTGCTGCCCACGTTGCTGCCGGTGCTGCTGCCGGTCACCATCCTGATCGTGCCGTTCACCGACCTGGTGCTCGCTGTCGTACGACGCACCCGGGCCGGCCGCTCGCCGTTCTCGCCCGACAAGCTCCACCTGCATCACCGCCTGCTCGAGATCGGGCACTCCCAGCGCCGTGCGGTGCTGATCATGTGGCTGTGGGCCGCCCTGATCGGCTTCGGGTCGGTGCTCGCCAGCCTCTACACCGGGCCCTGGATGTGGAGCGCGCTGGGCGCGATGGTCGTGCTCACGCTCGCGCTGACGTTCCTCCTGCCGAAGGTCTCCACGCCCGGACATCCCGCTCAGGGACCGCTCGCGGGCGATGGTCTGGACCGGGGTTGATCGATCCATTTCAGCGTGGCAGAGCGCTCGTGATAGGTTTCACGAGCGCCGGCTGGGAACCCCGCCCCGGTGCCAAAACAGCCCCTTGACACAGAACGGCCGCCAACGATGACGACCGCACACCGCGCCTCATTCACGAGCCAGTCCCTGGCTCCTGTGGGTGCCGTGCGCTGTGTTAGTTTCGGTCGATGGACGATGACCGCACGCCGCAGCCACTCGGTGGCCGCGACCTGCTCGGTCTCGGCGGCCTCCTCGCGGGCTCGGTGGTCGGCTGCACCCTGCTCGGCCTCCTTGTCGACCATCTCGCCGGCTCCTCGCCGATCGGGGTCATCGTGGGGGTCGCGCTCGGCATGGTCTGCGGTGCGGTCGGCTTCGCGGCACGGGTACGGCGCGCCTTGCACGGGTGAGGTGACCCGATGAGCGAGCACGTTCTTCCCCAGCCCGCCGATCACCCGCTGCGCCCCTCGATCGGCCGCGTGCTGCGCGACCAGCGCAAGATCGAACTGGTCGCCCTCGGCCTGATGATCTTCAGCCTGTGGTTCTACCAGCTGGGCTCCTGGGTCCTGCCCGGCTGCCTCGCGGCCGGCATCCTGCTCGGCCTGCTCAACCACCTGGCCACCGAGTACTGGCTGCTCAAGGTGATCTCCGGCGGTCACGCGCCGACCCGCGGCCAGATCACCCGTGCGACCATCATCCGGCTCTGCATCCTCGCCGTGATCGCGATCGCGATCGCCGTGGTGTTCTGGCCCGACGGGATCGGCGTCCTGCTCGGGCTCGCCATCTTCCGCCTCATCGCCCTGGTGATGACCACCCTCCCGCTGCTGAAGGAGCTGAAGAACCAATGAGCGGCATCGTTCTGCCCCTCGCGATCGACATCCACCCCGGCGAGCACCCGGAGTGGCACGCCTTCGGCATGACCTTCAACGCCGACACGATCTGGTGCAGCCTGATCGCGGGCGCGATCGTGCTGGTGATGGGCTTCGTGCTGCGCGGCGCGCTGACCAAGCGGAGCGAGGACCACGTCCCGAGCAAGCTGCAGATCCTCTGGGAGGCCGTCGTCGGTCAGGTCCAGACCCAGGTGGAGGACAACCTCGGCCGGGTGCACCCGTTCGTGGTGCCGCTCGCGGTCGCGCTGTTCTTCTTCATCCTGATCGCGAACTGGCTCGAGATGATCCCCAGCCAGATCAACGAGCACCACCGCGAGGTCCTGGTGGCGCCGACCGCGGACACGAACCTGACCTACGCGATGGCGATCCTTGCCATCGTCGGCGTGTGGATCTACGGCATCCGGGAGAAGGGCGTGAAGGGCTACTTCAGCCACTTCCTCCAGCCCTACCCGGTGCTGCTGCCGCTGAACATCCTCGAGGAGCTCGTCAAGCCGATCACGCTGGCGCTGCGACTCTTCGGCAACATCTTCGCCGGCGGCATCATGCTCGGTCTGATCGCCGGGCTGGTCAGCTGGAAGATCGGCGCCTTCCCCTTCGGCGGGATCCTCGCCGTCCTCGGCGACATCTTGTGGAAGCTCTTCGACATGGCGATCGGCGTGATCCAGGCGTTCATCTTCTCGCTGCTGACCGTGCTCTACTTCGGCATGGCCGGGGCTGGCCACGGCGGCGACGATCACGTCGAGAACGCCGAGCACCAGCACGGCGACCACACCCCGAAGACCCCCGAACTCGCGGCCTGAGCACCGCTCACGCCGTACCAGAGGTAAACCCAATGGCGCCGACCCTCGGCGCGGAACCAAGGAGAGACAGTGGCAACAACCATTGAGTCGGCCATCAAGACCGCCGGTGCCTTCGTCGGTGGTGGGCTCGCCCTCGGCGGCGGTGCGATCGGCGCCGGCGTCGGTGACGGCCTGGCAGGTTCGTCGTACATCCAGGGCGTGGCTCGCCAGCCGGAGGCCCAGGGTCGCCTGCAGACGATCTTCTTCCTGACCGTCGGTCTGGTCGAGGCGATGTTCTTCATCAACCTCGCCTTCATGGCCCTGTTCGTCTTCGTCCTGGGTAAGTGATCCTGCCCCGCTGGGGCAGTACGACCCGCACTAGGCAAAGGATCAAGAGGTAGATGATCACACCAGTGACCGACGTGATTCCGCTCGCGAGCAACTTCCTCGTGCCCAACGGCACGTTCATCGTGGAGTTGATCGCGTTCGTGATCATCGTGTTCCTCCTGTTCAAGTACATCGTCCCGCCGATCGACCGGGCGATGACCGCGCGGCAGGACGCGATCCGTCAGCAGTTCGCCGACCTGGACAAGGCGAAGGAGGAGGCGAACTCGGCCAAGGACGAGTTCGAGGCCCAGATCGCCGACGCCCGCAAGGAGGCTGCTCGCATCCGCGAGGACGCCCGTGAGCAGGGCGCTGCGATCATCGCCGAGATGCGCGAGCAGGCTCAGACGGAGGCCAACCGGATCGTCGAGCACGGCAAGACCCAGATCGAGGCCGAGCGGCAGCAGGCGGTCGCCTCGCTGCGGGCCGAGGTCGGCGCGCTGGCCACCGGTCTGGCCGGCCGCATCGTGGGCGAGAGCCTGGAGGACGACGCCCGGCAGAGCCGGGTCGTGGAGCGCTTCCTCGCCGAGCTCGAGACCGGTGACCCGGTCGCTGCCGTCCAGGCCACGCCCGCCCAGCAGCCGCAGGCGGCGGCCGTGGCGGAGGCGCCCGTGCGCGAGTTCCCGGGCGCGGTCAAGGCACCGGCGGACGGCTCCCAGCCGGACGGCTACATCGTGAAGGGCAACGCCGAGTCGATGCTCTACCACGCTCCCGGCGGCCGCTGGTACGACACGACCCAGGCCGAGTACTGGTTCAGGTCGGAGGAGGACGCGATCGCCGCGGGCTTCACCAAGGCCGGGACCCGGAAGAAGAGCGCCGAGTGATGGATCTGCGTGGTGCGTCGGCCGAGTCCGTCGCCGCCCTCACCGACCAGCTGAAGGCCTCGGTCTCCGGCTCGGTGGCGGCGGCGGCGACGGCGGCCGACTCCCTGTACTCGGTCGCACGGACTCTGCGGACCGAGCCGGCGCTGCGCCGCTTCGCCACCGACGGGTCGATCCCGGCGGAGGCCAAGACCGGTCTGGTCGGCGAGGTCTTCGGGGCCAAGCTCGACGAGGCCGCCCTGGAGATCGTCAAGGCGGCCGTGAGTCGCCGCTGGACACACGCCGGCGACCTCGCCGACGGCGTGGAGCGGCTCGCGGAGGTCGCCGCTGTCCTCTCCGCGGGCACCGAGGGCGGCAAGCTGTCCGACGAGCTCTTCGCTCTCGGTCGCGTCGTGGGGGACAACCCCGAGCTGCGCGACGCGCTCGCCGACCCGGCCCGCAGCACCGAGGACAAGTCCGCGCTGCTCGACCGCCTGCTCGGTGGCAAGGCGCTGCCGGCCACCCTGACGCTGGCCAAGCAGGCGCTCGGCGGTACCTACGGCACCATCACCGGTGCACTCGCGTCGTACCGCCGTCTCGCGGCAGACGTGCACGGTGAGAGCGTCGCGACGGTCCGGGTGGCGCGTCCGCTCAGCGATGAGCAGGCCCGCCGCCTCGACGCCGCCCTGGCCCAGCAGTACGGCCGACCGGTGCACGCCAACGTCGTCGTCGACCCGGCCGTCATCGGCGGCATCCGGGTGGAGATCGGCGACGACATCATCGACGGCACCATCGTCACCCGCCTCGACGAGGCCGGCCGCCGGCTCGCGGGCTGAACCCACCAACGTTGAAGGAACGAGAGAGAAGGCATCTGAGATGACGGAGCTGACCATCCGTCCGGAGGAGATCCGCGACGCGCTGGCGAAGTACGTCGCCGACTACCAGCCGGAGGCCGCCAAGACCGAGGAGGTCGGCACGGTCGCCCAGACCGCCGACGGCATCGCGCGGGTCTCCGGTCTGCCCTCGGCCATGGCCAACGAGCTGCTGCAGTTCGAGGACGGCACGCTGGGCATCGCCCTGAACCTCGACACCCGCGAGATCGGCGTCGTCATCCTCGGTGACTTCGACAAGATCGAGGAGGGCCAGTCGGTCCGCCGTACCGGCGAGATCCTCTCGGTCCCGGTCGGCGACGGCTACCTGGGCCGCGTCGTGGACCCGCTCGGCAACCCGATCGACGGCCTGGGCGACATCGCCACCACCGGCCGCCGCGCGCTCGAGCTGCAGGCCCCCACCGTCATGCAGCGCAAGTCCGTGCACGAGCCGCTCGCCACCGGTATCAAGGCCATCGACGCGATGACCCCGATCGGTCGCGGCCAGCGCCAGCTCATCATCGGTGACCGCGCCACCGGCAAGACCACGATCGCGATCGACACGATCATCAACCAGCGGCAGAACTGGGAGTCGGGCGACCCGGCCAAGCAGGTTCGCTGCATCTACGTCGCCATCGGCCAGAAGGGCTCCACCATCGCCTCCGTGCGCGGTGCCCTGGAGGAGGCCGGCGCGCTGGAGTACACCACCATCGTCGCCGCCCCGGCGTCGGACAGCGCGGGCTTCAAGTACCTGGCGCCCTACACCGGCTCGGCCATCGGCCAGCACTGGATGTACGACGGCAAGCACGTCCTGATCGTCTTCGACGACCTGACCAAGCAGGCCGAGGCCTACCGCGCCGTGTCGCTGCTGCTGCGCCGCCCGCCGGGCCGTGAGGCCTACCCGGGTGACGTGTTCTACCTGCACAGCCGCCTGCTCGAGCGCTGCGCGAAGCTGTCGGACGACATGGGCGCCGGCTCGATGACCGGGCTGCCGATCATCGAGACCAAGGCCAACGACGTCTCGGCGTTCATCCCGACCAACGTCATCTCCATCACCGACGGCCAGATCTTCTTGCAGTCGGACCTGTTCGCGGCCAACCAGCGCCCGGCCATCGACGTCGGCGTCTCGGTCTCCCGCGTGGGTGGTGCGGCCATGACCAAGGCGCTCAAGGCGGTCACCGGCTCGCTCAAGGTCGACCTGGCGCAGTACCGCGCGATGGAGGCGTTCGCGATGTTCGCCTCCGACCTGGACGCGGCCTCGCGTCAGCAGCTCGACCGCGGCTCGCGCCTGATGGCGCTGCTCAAGCAGCCGGCGTACTCCCCGTACCCGGTCGAGGAGATGACCGTCTCCCTGTGGGTCGGCACCACCGGCCGCCTGGACAAGATCCCGACCACCGACGTGCTCAAGTTCGAGCGGGAGTTCCTGGACTACCTGCGCACCTCGCACGCCGGCATCCTGTCGACGATCCGCGAGTCGCTGAAGTTCGAGGACGACACCGAGGCAGCGCTGACCGAGGCGTACGACGCCTTCCTCGGCGAGTTCCAGACTTCGGAGGGCGCGTTCATCAAGGCGGGTCACGAGGAGCACGCTCCGCTGGAGGACGGCGACGTCACGCAGGAGCAGATCGTCAAGCAGAAGCGGGGCTGACGGATGGCCGTATCGCTGCGTGAGTACCGCGCGCGGATCAAGTCGACGGAGTCGATGAAGAAGATCACGCGCGCCATGGAGCTCATCGCTGCGTCCCGCATCATCAAGGCGCAGCAGCGGGCCAACTCGGCCGCGCCGTACGCGCGTGAGCTCACCCGTGCGGTCAGCGCCGTGGCGACGTACTCCAACGTCGACCACGCGCTGACCACCGAGCCGGAGTCCCCCGACCGCGCCGCGGTCCTGGTCGTGACGAGCGACCGTGGCCTGGCCGGGGCCTACTCCTCGAGCGTGCTGCGCGAGGCCGAGAGCCTGGTGGAGAAGCTGCGGGGCGAGGGCAAGACGGTCGACCTGTACATCTCCGGCCGCAAGGGCGATGCGTACTACAAGTTCCGCGGTCGTCCGGTGGTCCAGGCCTGGACCGGTCACAGTGACCAGCCGACCTACGACGTGGCCAAGGAGATCGGCGCCACGCTGATCGAGGCCTTCCTCGCCGGTCAGGGCGAGGGCGCCGAGGGCGTGCACGAGGTCCACCTGGTCTACACCCAGTTCAGGTCGATGCTGGTGCAGGAGCCGCACGCGGTGCGCCTGCTCCCACTGGAGGTCGTCGAGGGCACCGAGGCGCCCGAGCCCGGCGACGTCCTGCCGCTGTACGAGTTCGAGCCCTCGCCGGAGGCGGTCCTGGACGGCCTGCTTCCGCAGTACGTCGAGAGTCGGGTCTTCTTCGCGCTTCTGCAGGCGGCCGCCTCCGAGCTGGCCGCGCGTCAGAAGGCGATGAAGTCGGCGACCGACAACGCCGACGAGCTCATCAAGAAGTTCACCCGGATCGCCAACCAGGCTCGCCAGGCCGGTATCACCCAGGAAATCAGCGAGATCGTCGGTGGCGTGAACGCCCTCGCCGACGCCACCGCCGCGAACGACTGATCACCCGAGAAGAGTGAGAAAGAAATGACTGCAACCATCGACGAACAGCGTCAGACTTCCGGGGCCGGTACCGGTCGCATCGCCCGGGTCATCGGCCCGGTCGTCGACATCGAGTTCCCCGTGGACGCGATGCCGGAGATCTACAACAAGCTCGAGGTCGAGGTCGAGCTCGGCGGCGAGAAGACGGTTCTGCCGCTCGAGGTCGCCCAGCACATCGGCGACGGCGTCGTTCGCGCCATCTCGCTGAAGCCGACCGACGGCGTGGTCCGTGGCGCCCTGGTGACCGACACCGGCGGCCCGATCACGGTCCCGGTCGGCGACGTCACCCTCGGTCACGTGTTCAACGCGACCGGTGACGTGCTCAACCTCGAGGAGGGCGAGAAGCTCGAGATCAACGAGCGCTGGGGCATCCACCGCAAGGCGCCCGCCTTCGACCAGCTCGAGTCGAAGACCACCATGTTCGAGACCGGCATCAAGGTCATCGACCTGCTGACGCCGTACGTGACCGGCGGCAAGATCGGCCTCTTCGGCGGTGCGGGCGTGGGTAAGACCGTGCTCATCCAGGAGATGATCGCGCGGGTGGCCCGCAACCACGGCGGTGTGTCGGTGTTCGCCGGCGTCGGCGAGCGCACCCGTGAGGGCAACGACCTGATCGTCGAGATGCAGGAGGCCGGCGTCTTCGGCCAGACCGCGCTGGTCTTCGGTCAGATGGACGAGCCGCCGGGCACGCGTCTGCGCGTCGCGCTGTCCGCGCTGACGATGGCGGAGTACTTCCGCGACGTGCAGAACCAGGACGTGCTGCTGTTCATCGACAACATCTTCCGGTTCACCCAGGCCGGTTCGGAGGTCTCGACGCTGCTCGGCCGGATGCCGTCCGCGGTGGGCTACCAGCCCAACCTCGCCGACGAGATGGGCACGCTCCAGGAGCGGATCACCTCCACGCGCGGTCACTCCATCACCTCGATGCAGGCGATCTACGTGCCCGCCGACGACTACACCGACCCGGCCCCGGCGACGACGTTCGCACACCTGGACGCCACCACCGAGCTGTCGCGTGAGATCGCCTCGCTCGGCATCTACCCGGCGGTGGACCCGCTGACCTCGACCTCGCGGATTCTCGACCCGCAGTACATCGGTCAGGCGCACTACGACTGCGCGATCCGGATCAAGCAGATCCTGCAGCGCAACAAGGAGCTGCAGGACATCATCGCGATCCTGGGCGTCGACGAGCTGTCCGAGGAGGACAAGATCATCGTCTCCCGCGCGCGTCGTATCCAGCGCTTTCTGTCGCAGAACACGTACGTCGCCAAGCAGTTCACCGGCATCGAGGGCTCCACGGTCTCCATCTCCGAGACCATCGAGGCCTTCAACAAGATCGCCGACGGCGAGTACGACCACGTGGCGGAGCAGGCCTTCTTCATGTGCGGCGGTCTGGACGACGTCGAGCGCAAGTGGGCCGAGATCCAGAAGAGCCTCTGAGCCATGGCCGATCAGTTGCACGTGGAGCTGGTCGCCGCCGACCGGACCGTCTGGTCCGGCGAGGCGACCCAGGTGAGCGCCCGCACCGTCGAGGGTGACCTCGGCGTCCTGCGCGGTCACACACCGCTGCTCTCGCTGCTGAGCCCGAGCCTGGTGGAGATCACTCCGGCCGGCGGCGGCGCCAAGGTGTACGGCGCCGTCGACGGCGGGTTCATCTCGGTGGCGAACGACCGGGTGTCGATCCTGTCCGAGCACGTCGCGCTCGGAGAGGAGATCGACGCCGCACAGGCCCGGCTCGACCTCGAGTCGGCCCAGGCCGAGGCCGGCGCGAGCGCCGACTACGATCCCGCCGTACGGCTGGCCCAGGCGCGGCTCGACGCCGCGGTGAAGGCCTCCTGAGGCGGGCAGAGGTCGGTCCTGGATGGCGTGGTGGGAGTGGCTGCTCGATGTGGCTGGCCTCGCCCTGCTCGTCGTCCTGCTCTACGGCGCCTGTCTGATGGTGCGCCGCCGGGTGATCTCCCGGCACGGCGGAACCTTCGAGTTGAGTCACCGCGTCCGGGCCACCAGGCCCGGGCGCGGTTGGCTCCTCGGGGTGGGCCGCTACTCCGGATCCACGCTCGAGTGGTTCCGGGTCTTCTCGCTCTCGCCGCTGCCGAAGCGGATCTGGGAGCGGACCGAGCTGGTCTATGAGTCCAGCCGGTCGCCCGAGGGGCCCGAGACGCTGGCCCTCTATCCCGACCACGTGGTGGTCGTCTGCCGCGACACCCGTGGCCGCGCCGTCGAGCTGGCCATGTCGGCCGCCTCGCTGATCGGCTTCCAGGCGTGGCTCGAGTCGCGCCATCCCGGAACGGACTGGTCACGCTGAGCATCCCACTCACGCAGAGCAAGGTCGCGGTGTACGCCGCCTTCGCGCTCAACGGGCTGCTGTTCGCCTCCTGGGTCTCCCGGCTACCCGACGTGCGCTCCGCGCTCGAGCTGTCCAACGGTCAGCTCGGGCTGCTGCTCTTCGCCGCCTCCGTCGGCTCGATCGGGGCGCTGCCGTTCTCCGGCCGGCTGGTCGAGCGCTTCGGCGCCGCGGCGGTGGTGCGCGGCGGCGCGGTCAGCGTGGTCGCCGGTCTGGTGGTCGCGGCCCTCGGCGCGACCACGATCGGCTGGGCGCCGCTGTGCGGGCTCGGACTGCTCCTGGAGGGCGGTGGCATGAGCGTGTGGGACGTCGCCATGAACGTCGAGGGCGCCGAGGTCGAGCGCCGGCTGGGCCGCACGATCATGCCGCGCTTCCACGCCTCGTGGAGCATCGGCTCCATCGCGGGCAGCGCGATCGGCATCCCGATGGCAGCGCTGGGCGTCCCGGTGCTGGTGCACATGGTCGTGGCGTGCGTGCCGGCGTACCTCGGCGTGCTCTGGGCCGGCCGACGGTTCCTGCCGGTGGCGACCCACGCCGACCCGACGCCCGCGGGAGAGCGGCGGGCCTCGGCCTGGGCCGAACCGCGCACGCTGCTGATCGGCGTGATGGTGCTGGCCTACGCCGCGGTGGAGGGCTCGGCCAACGACTGGCTCAGCCTGGGCATCGTCGACGGCTACCACCAGCCGCACTGGGTCGGCGTCTCCGGCTTCGCGCTCTTCGTCGTCTGCATGACGCTGGGTCGGCTGGTCGGCCCGCTGGCGCTGGACCGGTTCGGCCGGGCCCCGGTGCTGTGGACCTGCGCCGCCGCCGCGCTCGCGGGCATCCTGACCACCGTGTACGGCGGCCACCTCGCCGTCGCCGGCGCCGGCATCCTGGTCTGGGGCTTGGGGGCCTCGTTGGGCTTCCCGGTCGGGATGAGCGCCGCCGCCGACGAGCCGCGCCGGGCCGCCGCTCGGGTCGGGGTCGTCTCGACGATCGGGTACGGCGCGTTCCTGATCGGCCCACCGCTGCTGGGCACGGTCGGCGACCACGTCGGCACGCTGCGGGCGCTGCTGGTGATCGCGGCGCTGATGGTTCCGGCCGCGTTGAGCGTCTTCGCGGCCCGGCCGCCGGCGCCGCAGCGCGGCTGAGTGCGGCCTCGCGCGGGCCCGGCTACCGTGGCGGTGGCGGGCGATCGACCGGCGATCCGAGGGGGACGAGACGCGATGCTCGACGTACTGGGCCTGCACGAGCACGAGGAGCTGGTCTATCGACAGCTCGTCGGGCTCCCGGCAGGCACTGCTGCCGGTCTGGCCGGAGCCACCGGCCTCGATCGACGTGAGGTGACGGGGATCTTGGCCACGCTGGAGGGCAAGGGCCTGGTCGCGCGGGCCAGTTCCGATCGGGACCGCTACGTCGCCTCGCCGCCGGCGGTCGCACTCGGCGCCCTGCTGGTGCAGCGCCAGGAGGAGTTGCACCGCGCCCAGGTGGAGATGGCCGAGCTGGTCAGCGTCTACCGAGGCGCCGGCTCGCAGCGTGACGTGGCCGACGTGGTGGACGTGGTGCACGGCGTGGAGGCGATCAGCCAGCGCTTCGCGCAGCTGCAGCGCGCGGCCCGTCAGCAGGTGCAGACGCTGGTGCGCGCCGACGTTGCGGTGGTCTCCGCCGAGGCCAACGAAGACGTCGAGAGGGCGGCGCTGGCGCGCGGCGTGCGCTACCAGGTGGTGCTGGAACGCAGTGCGTTCGAGCGGCCCGGGTTCTACGCCGCCGCGGAGGAGGCGCTGGCCGGCGGGGTCGAGCTGCGAGTGGCGAGCGCCGTACCCCTGCGGCTGCTCGCCGTCGACCGCGAGCTCGCGCTGATCCCGCTCGCCTCGGCCGACGCCGGCGAGCCGGTGCGCGACGCGCTGCTGGTCCACCAGAGCGGGCTGCTCGACGGCCTGCTCGCGCTCTTCGACTCGGTCTGGCAGGGTGCGCCGGAGCTGGTCGTGAGCGGTGGCGGGATCGCCGAGGTCGACGCGGACGCCCTCGACCCGGTCGACCGCAAGCTGCTCTCGCTGCTCCTCGCCGGGCTCACCGACCAGTCGATCGGCCTGCAGCTCGGCCTGTCGCTGCGCACCGTGCAGCGCCGGGTGCGCCAGATGATGGACCGCGCCGGGGTGGAGACCCGGCTGCAGTTGGGTCACCAGGCGGCGCGGCGCGGCTGGGCCTAGCGCAACGTCATGCGCTCGGCGCTGGGCAAGCGACCGGAGCGGATGACCTCAGCGCTGCAGCGCTTCGCGCTGCTGCTCCCTCGCTCGGCACGACAGCACGAGCGAGCTCGCCGTCGGCCTCACTCGGTCGCGACGCCGCCCGGCACCCACAGCACGTCGCCGCGCTCGCGGTTGGCGTGCCGGGCCAGGATGAACAGCAGGTCCGAGAGCCGGTTGAGGTACTTGATGGCCAGGTCGTTCATGGTCTCGCCGTGCACCTCGTACGCTGCCCACGCGGCCCGCTCGGCCCGCCGCACGACCGTCCGCGCGACGTGCAGCTGGGCCGCGGCCGGGGTGCCGCCGCTGAGGATGAAGCTGCGCAGCTTGCTCAGGTCGTCGTTGTACCGGTCGCACAGCTGCTCGAGCCGGTCGACGTACTCCTGCTTGACGCGCAGCGGCGGGAACTCCGGGTTCTCGGCGTCGGTCGCTTCGCTCCCCGCCTGCTTCGCAACGACGACCGGCGTGGCGAAGTCGGCGCCGACGTCGAAGAGGTCGTTCTGGATGCGGGTCAGCACCGCCACGACGTCGTCGTCCAGCCCGCCGCCGGCGATCGCGACGCCGATGGTCGCGTTGGCCTCGTCGACGTCCGCGTACGCCGCCAGCCGCAGGTCGGTCTTCGTCGTCTCGCTCATGTCGCCGAGCCGGGTGTGCCCGGCATCGCCGGTGCGGGTGTAGATGCGCGTCAGGTTGACCATGGTCGGAGCCTAGATGGAGCAGACTGGGCTCACCATGACCTCGACCACCCTGCGCGCCCGGGCAGGCACGACGCTGCCGTCGTGGCGGCCCGCGGCCGTGACGATGCTCGCCGTCCTCGGCAGCTGGTTGACCGCTTGGCGGATCGAGGTCGCGGCCGGACTGCATCTGGACGTCGTCGTGCTCGCGGTCGTGCTCACCCTGACGCTGGGCCGGGTGGTCTCGCGGGAGCGGCCCCGGGCGGCCGCGCCGTACCTGTTGCGGATGGTCGCGCTGCCCGTGATCGCGCTCGCCGCCACGGCGGTCGGCTGGCTGCTGGCCCACCACCAGGTCCTCGGCGGCGCGGTCTTCGTGGCCGTGCTCTCCGGCGCCATCTGGATCAGGCGGTACGGCGCCACGTGGAGCCGGATCGGCACCATCGCCAGCCTGCCGTTCATCGCGCTGCTGGTGGTGCCGGTCCCGGTGTCGGCCGCCACGGCCCGGACGCTGTGGCCGGCGCTGTTCGCGCTGGTCGCGTTCGCATGGGCGCTGGCGGCCCATGTGCTGGCCTGGGTGACGGGCTTCCTGGAGCCACCGCTCGTGGCACCGACGCCTACCGACCCGGCCCGCGCGCGGCCGGGTCGACCGGGTCGGTTGTCGGCGAGCACCCGGATGGCGGCCCAGCTCGCCGTCGGACTGGCGACGGCCTACGCGGTTGGGCGGTGGCTGTTCCCCGAGCACTGGCCATGGCTGGTGCTGAGCTGCTACGTCGTGTGCAGCGGCAACCGCGGCCGCGGCGACGTCCTGCACAAGGGCGTGCTGCGGCTCGGCGGTGCACTGGTCGGCACCGCGGTGGCGACGCTGGTGGCCGACCTGTTCCCGGCCGGTGACCGCTGGGCGATCGTGCTGCTGTTCGCGGTCATGGGGGTCGCGCTGTGGGCCCGGCAGGTCAGCTATGCCTACTGGGCCGGTGCCGCCACCGCGATGCTGGCGCTGCTGCACGGCTACTTCGGGATCGGCGGCGTCGGCCAGCTGGGCGACCGGCTCCTCGGGGTGGCCCTGGGCGCACTGGTCGGGGTGGCCGCGTCCTGGCTGGTGCTCCCGGTGCGCAGCCGGGACGCCTTCCGACGCCGCTGGGCCGACGGGCTCGCCGCGGTGAGCGAGCTGCTCGGGGCGCTGCGCACCGGCGAGGGCGTCGAAGCGGCCGGCCACGGGCTGCGCTTCGCGGTGGCCCAGCTCGAGCTGCTCGAGCCGGCCTACCTGCTCCATCGCCGGACGCTGCACCGCGGGCCGGCCGCGCATCCGGCGGACCTCGTCGCGCTGCTGCGGGCGCTGGGCCGTGCGCTGGGTGAGGTGGCGGAGCTGCCCGGCGACGTACTCCTGGCGCATCGCCGGGTGCTCGGCTCCTGGGCCCGCCAGGTCGGGGCGGTACGACGCCGGATGCGCGGCGACCTGCCCGTCGAGCCCGCCGCCGATCCGGACGTGCCCACGAACTCCCGGGCGGCCACCGGGCTGGACGTGCTCGACCGCGCCGACGAGCTGCTCGCGGAGCTGGACGCCGCCTTCACCCGCGACGTCTGGCGGCGGCTCGGCGGCGGCTGAGGCGACATCTGTTGCGAAAGTGGCGAGTGTGGTGCAACCCATCGGGCTCTCGTCGCGTCATAGTGAGTGGTGTCCCTCGTCACTTTGGGGTACCGAGGGATCGGCTCACTTCTCGGGAGACGGGAGCAACGCACGTGGAGATCTACACCGACGGACCCACGCTGGTGCTCAGCGGCGACTTCGACGTTCGCAGCACGTGGGAGGTGCGCAGCGCGATCTATGAGCACCTCGACGGTCACGACCAGGACGTCGTGCTCGACCTGAGTCAGGTCACGACCATCGACATGACGGCGCTGCGGGTGCTCGCCGTCGCCACCCGCTATGCCACCGGGCGCGGGCAGCATCTGATGCTGCGCGGCTGCTGCCCCGCCGTACGCCGGATGCTGCACCTGTCCCGGCTGATCCGCGTGCTCGAGGTGGAGCGGTCCGCCGCCACGGCGTGAGTCGGCGCCGAGTGGGATATTCCACACGGGAGACGGGTTACCAGCGGGTAAACGAGGGCCTAGTCTCCGTCCCATGAGCGAGCCCACCAGCAGCGAGCAGAGCCGTCCGGCCAAGGACCGCCCCTGGGTCATGCGTACCTACGCCGGCCACTCCACGGCCGAGGCGTCGAACGCGCTCTACCGGACCAACCTCGCCAAGGGCCAGACCGGGCTGAGCGTCGCCTTCGACCTGCCCACCCAGACCGGCTACGACCCCGACAGCCCGCTCGCCAAGGGCGAGGTCGGCAAGGTCGGCGTGCCGGTGCCGCACCTGGGGGAGATGCGCAAGCTGTTCGAGGGCATCCCGCTCACCGAGATGAACACCTCGATGACGATCAATGCGACCGCGATGTGGCTGCTGGCGATGTACCAGGTCGTGGCCGAGGAGCAGAACCCCGACCTGTCGCCGGAGGAGGTCGCCGCCAAGCTCGCCGGCACCACCCAGAACGACATCATCAAGGAGTACCTCTCGCGGGGCACCTATGTCTTCGGTCCGGAGCACTCGCTGCGGCTGATCAGCGACATGATCGCCTACACGGTCCACCAGATCCCGAAGTGGAACCCGATCAACATCTGCAGCTATCACCTGCAGGAGGCCGGCGCCACGCCGGTGCAGGAGATCGCCTACGCGATGTGCACCGCGATCGCCGTGCTCGACCAGGTGAAGAACTCCGGTCAGGTCTCCGACGGCGACTTCGAGAAGGTCGTCGGCCGGATCTCGTTCTTCGTCAACGCCGGGGTCCGTTTCATCGAGGAGATGTGCAAGATGCGCGCCTTCGTCGAGCTGTGGGACCAGATCACCCGTGAGCGCTACGGCGTCACCGACGAGAAGATGCGCCGCTTCCGCTACGGCGTCCAGGTGAACAGCCTCGGTCTGACCGAGGCACAGCCGGAGAACAACGTCCAGCGGATCGTGCTGGAGATGCTGGCCGTCACGCTGTCGAAGAAGGCCCGCGCTCGCGCCGTCCAGCTGCCGGCCTGGAACGAGGCGTTGGGTCTGCCGCGGCCGTGGGACCAGCAGTGGTCGCTACGCCTGCAGCAGGTGCTCGCCTACGAGTCCGACCTGCTGGAGTACGACGACCTCTTCGACGGCTCGCCCGTCGTCGAGGCCAAGGTCCGCGAGCTGGTCGAGGGCGCCAAGGCCGAGATCGACCGGGTCCAGGCGATGGGCGGCGCGATCGCCGCCGTCGACTCGGGCTACATGAAGTCCGAGTTGGTCTCCTCGCACGCTCGCCGTCGGGCCGCGATCGAGGAGGGCTCGGAGATCATCGTCGGCGTCAACAAGTTCGACACCACCGAGCCCTCCCCGCTGACCGCTGACCTCGACGCCGCGATCCAGACCGCCGACCCGAAGGCCGAGGCGGCCGCGCTGGAGTCGCTGCGTGCCTGGAAAGCGCAGCGCGACCAGGCCGAGGTGGACGAGGCGCTGGCCGCGCTGGCCGCGGCCGCCAAGGGCAGCGAGAACCTGATGCCCTATACCCTCGCCGCCGCGCGCGCCGGCGCGACCACGGGGGAGTGGGCCGCCACCCTGCGCGAGGTGTTCGGCGAGTTCCGCGCCCCGACCGGCGTCTCCGGCGCGGTCGGTGTGGCGGAGGCGGGCGCCGAGCTGACCGCCGTACGCGAGCGGGTGGCGAGGACCGGCGAGGAGCTGGGTGGCCGGCTGCGCGTGCTCATCGGCAAGCCCGGCCTCGACGGCCACTCCAACGGTGCCGAGCAGATCGCGGTGCGCGCTCGCGACGCCGGCTTCGAGGTGATCTACCAGGGCATCCGGCTCACGCCCGAGCAGATCGTCGCCGCGGCCGTGGCCGAGGACGTCCACCTCGTCGGGCTCTCCATCCTTTCCGGCTCGCACATGGAGCTGGTGCCCGACGTGCTGGACAAGCTCACGGAGGCCGGTCTCGGCGATGTGCCGGTGGTCGTCGGCGGGATCATCCCGGACTCCGACGGCAGGGCGCTCAAGGAGCTGGGTGTCGCGGCCGTGTACACCCCCAAGGACTTCGGCCTGACCGAGATCATGGGTGGCTTCGTCGACGTCATCCGGAAGGCCAACGGACTCGATTGAGTCGCCGTGGCGATGTGAGACATCCTCACGAGGCCTCGGGCAACCGCAGGATCTCGACCAGGGCGCCATCGGCATGCTGGCTCCTGGGTGTCCGAGAGGGTGAGCCCAGCCTAGGTAGGCCGACGAGGCGGTGTCAGTCGGAGGTGAGATGGCTGTGGAAACGCGTTCGCGGTCGCTCGGCGACTGCTGCGCGAGGCCGTCGCAAAGTAAAGTTAGCCTGGCCTAACTTCGTGCTAGGCTGCCGCCGTGGCCAAGCCCCGGAAGCTGCCGAAGACGGAGTGCTGCGAGTCGAAGAAGCGGTGCGACCGCTGTCCGCTGCGCATGCTCAAGGAGGGCACCTTGCCCGTCGGCTACACCGTCAAGAGGCGCAAGCTCGTCCGCGTCGATGGCCGTAAGGTGACCAAGAAGCAGCTGCGCAAGGCAGCCTGAGCCCTCACGTCCGCAGCACCCCACCCGAGGAGTCCCGTGGTAGCCGCCCGCTTCGCCGCCCAGCTCAACGTCCAGATCGGGAACGAGCTGGCGGCACACAACCAGTACCTCGCCTGCGCGGTGTACTACGACGCGCTCACGCTGCCCCAGATGGCGGCGTTCTTCTACCGCCAGGCGGCCGAGGAGCGCGAGCACGCGCTGATGATGGTGCAGTACCTGCTCGACACCGGTGCGCCGGTGGAGTTCCCCGCCGTACCGGCCGTGCTCAACTCCTTCGAGGACGTCGTCGCCCCGGTGGCGCTCGCACTGGAGCAGGAGAAGCGCGTCACCGAGCAGATCAACGAGCTCTACCGGATCGCGCGCGAGGAGGTCGACTTCGCCTCCGAGCAGTTCATCAGCTGGTTCATCAAGGAGCAGGTCGAGGAGGTCGCGACCATGTCCGACCTGCTCGCGGTGGTCACCCGCAATCAGCACGACGTGGAGCAGATCGAGGAGTACGTCGCCCGCAACGCCGACTCCGACGGCACGGATCCGACCGCTCCGAGGGTCGCCGGAGCCTGACCTGGCCGCCCGGCACCGCCTCAGTGCTTGTGGTGGTGCTTCTTGTGGTGGTGGTGCTTCTTGTGATGCCCCGGCCGGGTGACCTGGACGGTGGCGCTGCCGCCTGCCTGGGCGACGGTGGTGATCTTGATGCCCTCCGGGGTGGTCAGGGTGTGGCCGGGCAGGAGCTCGGACTGGTCGGCGTCGGTCAGGCCGTAGACGTGGTTGTCCAGATCCCAGGCGCGGCTGCTGCCGGGCATCGCGTCGACCAGCCAGGTCGCCCTCGAGCCGGGCTTGGTGTAGCGGACCAGCACACCCAGCTGAGCGGGGTCGAACGGGGCGTCCACGCCCTGGTTGGTGCGGAACTCCACCCAGTACGTCCGCTTGTGCCCCTTGATCTCCAGCGTCTTGACGCCGCCCGCGCCCTCCAGCGGTGAGAGGGTGAACGTGCCCTTGTGCTTCTTGACCTTCTTGGCCGTGCCGTCGAGCCAGTGCAGCTTGAGTAGGCGGTAGGCGCTGAAGCTGCCGGCCACCACCGTGCTCGACATGGTGTCGTAGGGGTCGCCGTACTCGATGGTCTTGCAGTGGCCGCCGAAGGAGACCGCGACGCCGTTCTTGGTGCACTTCAGCAGGTGGGCGTGGTCCAGCCCGAGGTTGTGGCCCATCTCATGCACCGGTCGGCCGATCGGGTTCACGTTGAGGGTGCCGGCGGTGTGCCACTCGTAGGAGCCGTCGGGCCAGGTGAAGGTCCACTTGTAGAACGTCGCCGGGCCGACGTTGGTGACGCTGGTGGTCTCCTTCGTGCCGGCCGGCTTCGTCGGCGGGACCACCGGCTGCGCGGGCGGCACGTTGAACAGCCACACGGTGTGGCCCGGCTCCTGGCCCCAACCGTCGTACTTCTTCATCGAGCACGGCACGACCACGACCAGGCGGCCGTAGTGCTTCGGCTTGTAGCCGGCGTGGGCGGCGGCCTTGGTCGCCTCGTGAGCCATCTTCGAGGTCCACTTGTTCTTCACGCTGCACTTGAGTCGCTTGACGGCCAGGGGCGGGGTGACGGCACCGGTAATGCCGTACTTGCCGTGCGAGACGGTGCGATACCACGCGTTGGGCCCGGTGATGACCTGCTGCATGTAGTCGGTGGTGTCGGTGGGGGTGGTGCCCTTCCAGTACAGCTGGACCACCAGGACGTTCGTGGTGCCCTTCGCCTTCGGCGCGTGCGCGCTCGCCGGCGAGCTGGTGCCGGGGGCTGCCGCGACGAGCCCGATGCTGAGGATCGCGGCGGCCAGCAGCCGCAGCAGGGTCGGTCGGGGCATCGAGGTCTCCTCACGGGGATGGACGGTGACCAGAGCATGCCCTCGCGCCGCCGGTTGAAACCGACCGATCGTCGGCCGGCCCGGGACCCTGGTCTCGGCACGGGGCGGGCGCGCCAGGGCGGCTAGCCTTCGACCGCCCGGCCGCTTCCTGGAGTACGTCATCGCCGCCGCGTCACCCTGACGCTGCTCGCCGGCGTGATCGCCACCGTCGACGGTCCCGCCGTGGCGCTGCTGGGCAACGCACTCGTGCCCGCCGAGGACCTGCCCGGTGCCGTCGCGCTCGGCTCGCTGGCCACCAGTGCCGGTCGCGTCATCGGTACGGCGCTGGCCGGAGGCCGTCCCCGCGCCGGCCGGGTCCAGGAACCTCGACGATCAAGACGATCAAGGAGCGGGGTCGAGGAGCGCCCAGCCCGAGTATCACCACGAGGTCGTCAGAAGAGCCGGTCCTCGGCGTTGTCCAGCCCACGCAGCGCGTCGTAGTCGACCACCGCGCAGGCGATGCCGCGATCCTCGGCCAGCACCCGGGCCTGCGGCTTGATGGCCTGGGCGGCGAAGATGCCGCGCACCGGGCCGCCGGAGGTGAGGAGCGGGTCGCGGTTGAGCAGCTCCAGGTAGCGAGTGAGCTGTTCGACGCCGTCGATCTCGCCGCGGCGCTTGATCTCCACCGCCACCGACAGTCCGGCGGCGTCGCGGCACATCAGGTCGACGGGGCCGATCGCGGTCGGGAACTCGCGGCGCACCAGCGTGAGGCCGGGCGCGAGCGTGGCCGGGTGCTCGGCGAGCAGCTCCTGCAGGTGCTTCTCCACGCCGTCCTTCTGCAGGCCGGGGTCCACGCCCAGGTCGTGCGAGGAGTCGTGCAGGACCTCCTCGATCAGGATCCGCAGCTGGTCGTCCGTCTTCGAGGTCACCGTCCACTCCACCCGGCCGTCCTCGGCGGTGCCCTCGCGCAGCGAGCACGGCGGGGACATCCAGTTGAGCGGCTTGTAGGAGCCGCCGTCGGAGTGCACGAGCACCGAGCCGTCGGCCTTGATCATGAGCACCCGCGTCGCCATCGGCAGGTGGGCGGTCAGCCGACCCGCGTAGTCGACCTGGCACCGGGCAACGACGAGTCTCACGGCCGAGGAATCTACAGTGGCCCCCATGGAGATCAGGAAGGCGACCCGCGCGGACCTCGACGCGCTCGAGGCCATCGAGGATGCCGCGGACAGCCTCTACGTCGAGTACTTCGGCGCGACCGAGTGGCATGAGCCCACCGCCGGCAGGCAGCGGGCGGCGGCGCCGGGCTTCGTGTTGGTGGCCGGGCCTGCCGAGGAGGGCGAGCCGCCGTACGGCTTCGCCCACGTGCTGGAGTGGGACGGCTGCTCCCACCTGGACCAGCTCTCGGTGCGGCCGGAGTGGCAGCGTCAGGGCATCGGCACCGCCCTGATCCAGGCAGCGGCGCGCGAGACCGCCGGCAACGGCTATCGGGAGATGACCCTGATGACCTTCCGCGAAGTGCCGTGGAACGCGCCGTTCTACTCCCGGCTCGGCTTCACCTCGATCCAGCCTCGGTGCGCCTTCGAGGATGCCGCGGTCAAGCTCGAATACGGCCTGGGGCTGCATCGCTACGGCACCCGGACCCTGATGGTGGCGGGCGTCACATCGCAAGGGGTTACCCGCGAGTAGTGAGATCGGGCAGGCTTCGCCTATGGCCGAGCAGACGAATGAGCAGATCGCCCAGACCCTGGTCTTCCCGTACCTGAACCAGGCGGTGAAGTTCCTCCAGGACGAGTACGCCACCGCCACGGACATCGACAACGGCATGCGCTTCGGCTGCGGCTATCCGGCCGGCCCGCTGGCCTACCTCGACTCGGTGGGTCCGGCCGTCGTACGGGACGCGCTGGCCGCCCGCTTCGCCGAGACCGGCGACAACCTGCACAAGCCGGTCGCGCTGCTGGAGAAGGTCGCCGACGAGGGCGGTTCGTTCACCGGTGGCGGCGGCGCCGCGAACGCCCCCGTCCCGGCGTTCAAGCACGACATCACGACCATCGGCGTGGTCGGTACCGGCACCATGGCCAGTGGCATCGTCCAGGTCTTCGCCCAGGCCGGCTACGACGTGGTCTTCGTCGGCCGCAGCCAGGACAAGCTCGACGGCGTCGTCGGCTACATCACCAAGAACCTGGACCGCGCCATCGCCAAGGGCAAGGGCACTGAGGAGGACAAGGCCGCGGTGCTGGGTCGCCTCACCGGCTCCTCCGACCGCGCCGCGCTGGCCGGCGTCGACCTCGTGATCGAGGCCATCGCCGAGGACCTGGCGATCAAGACCGAGCTGTTCAAGGACCTCGACGCGATCCTTGAGCCGGGCGCGATCCTGGCGACCACCACCAGCAGCCTGCCGATCACCCAGCTCGCGGAGACGACCTCGCGGCCCAGCGACGTCATCGGCATGCACTTCTTCAACCCGGCGCCGGTGATGAAACTCGTCGAGATCGTCACGACGGTGCACACCAGTGCCGAGGTGGACGAGACCGTCAAGGCATTGACCGCCAAGGTCGGCAAGGTCGGCGTCAGCTGCGGCGACCGCTCCGGGTTCATCGTCAACGCGCTGCTGTTCCCCTACCTCAACGACGCCATCAAGCTCGCCGAGAGCGGCGCGGAGCTGGGCACCATCGACGCGGCCATCAAGGAGCAGGTCGGCTTCCCGATGGGGCCCTTCGAGCTGCTCGACGTGGTCGGCAATGACGTCTCGCTGGCGATCGAGAAGGAGCTGTACGCCGAGTTCAAGGAGCCCGGCCTGGCTCCGGCGGCAACCCTCGAGCGGAAGGTCGCCGAGGGCAAGCTGGGCCGCAAGACCGGCGAGGGCTTCCACACCTACTGATCGACCTCCTGATCGACCTCCTGATCCAGCTACCGACCCACCCGCCCGACGAGCTCGGCGGGCGGCATCGGTCGGCTGATCAGATAGCCCTGTGCGACGTCACAGCCGAGCGCGCGCAGCCGGGTCAGCTGCGCGTCCCGCTCCACCCCCTCGGCGACGACCGTCAGCCCGAGGGTGTGGGCGGCGCCGATCACGCCGGAGAGCAGCTGGGCGTCGGCCTCGTCGGAGTCGATCCGCCCGACGATGCTCTGGTCGATCTTCAGGGTGCTGACCGGGAGCCGGCGCAGCATCGCCAGCGACGAGTAGCCGGTGCCGAAGTCGTCAAGGTGGACCACCACCCCCGCGGCCTGCAGATCGGCCAGTTGCTCCACCGCCAGCGCCATGTCGATCACTGCGCTGCTCTCGGTCACCTCGATCTGGAGCAGGCGCGGTGGGATGCCGGCCTCGTCGAGCGCCTCGAGCACACTGTGGACCAGGCCGGTGGCGGCGAGCTGCACGGGCGAGACGTTGATCGCGACGGCCCAGTCGCGGCCCTCGTCGTACCAGATTCGTGCCTGGGCACACGCCTCACGCAGCACCCACGCACCGAGTGCGGTGATCTGGCCGGTGTGTTCCGCGACCGGGATCAGCTCGTCCGGTGGGACGGGGCCCAACTCGTCGTCGGTCCAGCGCAGCAGCGCCTCCACCGACTCGATGCGGCCGCTGCGGAGGTCGAGCTTGGGCTGGTAGTGCAGCTGCAGGCCGCCATGCTCCAGGACGTGATGCAGGCGGCCGCGGATCAGGGCCTGCCGGGAGCGGGCGTCGGTGGCCGCCGCGCTGGGCAGTCGGCCGGTGCGCGCCTTGCCGGCCCGCTTCGCCCGCAGCATGGCGGCGTCGGCCTGCTGCAGCAGGGCATCCAGTGGGCTCCGCCCGGGCGCCACCGGCAGGTCGCGGCCGACCGCGATTCCCACGCTGGCCGACAGGTAGAGCTGGCGATCCTGGATGGAGAACGGCTGCAGCGCGGCCTGGACGACCCGGTCTGCGACGGCGGTGGCGGTGGCCTCGTCGACCTCGTGGAGGAGTACGGCGAACTCGTCACCGCCGAGCCGTCCCACGACATCGACCGGGCGCACGGCACGGGCGATGCGGCGTGAGAACGCCAGGAGCAGCAGGTCGCCGGCCTGATGGCCGAGGGTGTCATTGACGCCCTTGAAGCCGTCCAGGTCGACATAGAGCACGGCCAGCCGGCTCGGATCGCCGCCCGCGGCGAGCAGCTCATTGCCCCACTCGTCGAGCATGCGGCGGTTGGGCAGGCCGGTCAGCGGATCGCGCAGCGCGATCTCGCGAAACACGATGCCGACCTCCCGGAAGATCCGCGCGACGGGTGCGACCGCGGTGCGGCCGTCGGCGTACAGGACCAGCGCGTCCTCCTCGCGCAGGCTCTCCGGCCCGGCCAGGAGTGTGGAAGCGGCGTCGCGCAGGGACTGGTCGGCGTCGAGGTAGACGCCACCGAACTCCACGACGTCCCCGACGCGCGCGCGGGACAGCAGCGCGCGGCCGTAGCCGAGGCGGCCGCTGAGCAGCGACTCCAGCCGCAACCGGGTGAGCAGCGCATGGCCGCGATGCGACGTGACCGCGACGGCGCGCAGGTCGGGGTCCTCGCGGAAGCGCTGCTCCACCTCGCGCAGGGACGTGTCGGCGGTCAGAGCCGGGATGAGCAGGCTGAGCTCGCGCAGGGTCGGTACCCGCACGGTGGTCAGGTCGGAGACGGGCAGGGGCACCTCGGTCACATCTGCTGCATCGGTGCCCAGCGCTCCGGGGTGAGCCCGCCCGGATGAACATCGGGCCAACTCCAGGAGGAACCGCTCAAGTCCCGGGCGATCATGTCGGGAGCCGCGCACGGGTACCAGCCGGGGCATGAGCAGCGTCGAGACGGGCCGGATCACCACCGACATCCCGGCCCGCCTGGACCGGCTGCCCTGGGCGCGCTGGCACTGGCTGGTGGTGATCGGACTCGGCACCGTCTGGATCCTCGACGGGCTCGAGGTCACCATCGTCGGCTCGATGTCCGACGCGCTCAAGCCACACAGCACCGGGCTGGGCATGTCCGGCTGGGACATCGGCTTCGCTGGGGCCTCCTACGTCGCCGGCGCCTGCGTCGGGGCACTCTTCTTCGGTCAGCTCACCGACCGGTTCGGCCGCAAGCGGCTGTTCCTGGTCACGCTCGGGGTCTACACCTGCGCCACCGTGCTCACCGCGTTCTCGCTCAACCCGCTGTGGTACTTCATCGCCCGGTTCTTCACCGGCACCGGGATCGGCGGCGAGTACGCCGCCATCAACTCCGCGATCGACGAGCTCATCCCCGCGCGGTTCCGGGGCCGGGTGGACGTCGCCATCAACGGCTCGTTCTGGGTGGGTGCCGCGGGTGGGTCGCTGCTGACCATCCCGCTGCTGGACCCCAGCGTGATCGATGCCCGCTACGGCTGGCGGCTGGCCTTCGGCCTCGGCGCGGTGCTCGCGGTCGGGATCCTGCTGGTGCGCCGCAACGTGCCGGAGTCGCCGCGCTGGCTGTTCATCCACGGCGGCGACGAGGAGGCCGAGCGGATCGTCCGCGAGGTCGAGGACACCGTCGCCGAGGAGACCGGCGAGCAGTTGGAGGACGTCGACGAGACGATCACGATCCGGCAGCGGCGATCGATCGGATTCGGCACCATCGCCCGCACGGTCGTCAGCCGCTACCCGCGCCGTACCGTGCTGTGCTTCAGCCTCTTCGTGGGGCAGGCGTTCCTCTACAACGCGTTCTTCTTCACCTACGGCGACACCCTGTCCACCTTCCTGAGCGTGAAGCAGACCGGTTGGTATCTCGCCGTGTTCGCAGCCAGCAACTTCGCCGGTGCGCTGCTGCTCAGCCCGCTCTTCGACCGGGTCGGCCGGGTCCGGATGATCACCGGGACGTACGTCGTCTCCGGGGTGCTGCTCGCGGTCACCGGGCTGATGCTCGGCGGCCTGTCGGCGGTGACGCTGACGCTGATGGGCGCCATCGTCTTCTTCATCGCCTCGGCGGGGGCGAGCTCGGCGTACCTCACCGCCAGCGAGGTCTTCCCGATGGAGACCCGGGCGCTGTGCATCGCGTTCTTCTACGCCATCGGCACCGCCGCGGGCGGCATCAGCGGTCCGCTGTTCTTCGGCTGGCTGATCGACCGCGCCTCGGCTCAGAAGGACATCACCCCGGTCGCGGTCGGCTACTTCGTCGGTGCGGCCCTGATGGTCGGCGGCGGGCTGGTCGAGGCGTTCCTCGGCGTCAAGGCCGAGGGCCAGGCGCTGGAGAGCATCGCCCAGCCGCTGACGGCGGAGGACGAACCGGGGGAGAATGACACCCATGCGCAGCAGCCGCCTGGAGGCGTTCAGCGACGGGGTCCTCGCGATCATCATCACCATCATGGTGCTGGAGCTGCACCTGCCTGACGAGAAGACGTTCGGCGCCTTCTTCCACCAGACCGGGCTGAACCTGCTCAGCTACCTGCTCAGCTTCGTCTACGTCGGCATCTACTGGAGCAACCACCACCACCTGTTCCACGTCGTCGATGAGGTCGACGGCGTGGTGCTGTGGGCCAACCTGCACCTGCTGTTCTGGCTCTCGCTGCTGCCGCTGACCACCGACTGGATGGACGAGACCCACGTCGCCACCGACCCGACCGCGGCGTACGGGATCAACCTGCTCGGCGCCGCCGTCGCCTATTTCCTGCTCACCGTGACGATCGGCCGGCTGCCGGGCGGCCGCAACCTGCAGGAGGCGCTGGGCGGCAGCGTGAAGGAGAAGATCAGTCCACCGCTCTACGTCCTCGGGATCGCACTGTCGTTCGTGCAGCCCTGGCTGGGCCAGATCCCGTACGTCGCGGTGGCGCTGATGTGGCTGGTGCCCGACCGGCGAGTGGAGCGCTGGCTGGCCCAGCGCTCGGAGACGCCGTAGCCCCACCCGCCGATCGCGGCTCGCTCACGCAGGCACCGGCGGCTGCCACGGCGTGAGCCACGGCGTCGCCGGCCAGCCCTCGCGACCCGCGACGAGCTCGTACATGGTGGCGCCGTCCAGGGCCTCGCGCAGGATGTCGGCGTGGCCGGCGTGACGGGCCAGTTCCTCGATGAGGTGGAACCACACCCAGCGCACCGACCACGCCGCCACGTCCTTCGGGAACCACGGCGCCTCCGGAACGGGGACCGCCGTGTCGAGGTCGAGGGTGGCGACCGCGTCGAGTACGGCGGCGCTGACCTCGTCGTACGCCGCCAGGACCTCGGCGAGCGTGTCGGTCTCGTGCCAGGTGAAGCCGTCCTGGTGCTCGGCGAACCGCTCGGCCTCGGAGCGGTCGTCGCGGCGCCGCTCCGGGGCGCTCAGGGCGGTGGTGAGCCAGTTCTGCTGTGCCTGGGTCGCGTGCTTGACCAGCGTCCCGACTGTCAGCTCGGAGCTCGGCACGGAGCGGGTGCCGGCCTGGTCGTCGGTGAGCCCGTAGGCGACGCTGCGGAAGGCGTCCTGCTGTTGGCCGAGGAAGGCGATGATGGCGGAGCGCTCGTCGGCGACGGGCACGGCGTGGGTGGGCATGTCAGTTCTCCTCGGTGGTCGGGTGGGCGTGGGTGTAGAGGTCGCGCAGCAGGCTGACCTCGGCCAGGTGGTGGATCAGCTCGCGGTGGATATGCAGGACGAGGGCCGCCCGCGGTGCGTCGGCGAAGGGCCCCTCGGCCGGCCCACACGGCTGCCGGAGCGCGTCGTCGTCCCAGCCGCGGACGCCGTCACGCCAGCGGGCCAGCTCCTCCTCGAGCTGGGCCAGCGCCTCGGCCGCGGTGCCGGCGTACCGGAAGCTGTCGTAGTCGACCGGCGGCCGGCCGAAGTGGGAGGCGGTGCGCATCGCCAGGCAGCCGACGAGCACGTGGCCCAGTCGCCAGGCGATGGTCGTGACGGGAGCCGGCACCGGCTCGGGCCAGGCCCAGTCGATGGTGAACGGCCCCGTGCCGGCGCTCATGGGTGCGGTGGAGGTGCCGCGCGGCCGGACGTTCCAGGCGCCCGGCACCGGTTCCCAGAGGTACTCGTCATCGCTCAGCCCCGCCAGCCGCGGTCGGAGCTGGTGCTGCCAGTGGAAGTCGAACTGGTCTAGGAGCTGCTCGTTCCAGAAGGTCATGCACTCACTCTGCCGTCCTATGAGGACAGAATCGGTCCGCTATCTCATGAGAGCATGTCCCCATGCCCGAGACCGGCACGACGCAACGCGTCCTTCGCCTGCTGGCGCTGCTGCAACAGCGCCCGGTGTGGACGGGGCCTGAGCTCGCCGGCCGACTCGGCGTGACCGTCCGGAGCGTGCGCCGTGACGTCGACCGGCTGCGCGACCTGGGCTATCCGGTCAACGCGGCGCCGGGCCGAGGCGGCGGCTACCGGCTCGGCGCCGGCAAGGCGCTCCCGCCGCTGTTGCTGGACGACGAGGAGGCGATCGCCACGGCCGTCTCGCTGCGGCTCGCGGCCGGCGGAACCGTCACCGGGGCCAGCGAGGCGGCGGTGCGCACCCTCGCCAAGCTTGACCAGGTCCTGCCCGGGCGGCTGCGCGCGGAGGTGCGCGCCCTGCAGGGCGCCATCGCCACCCTCGACGGCGGCCGTGTCGAGGTGGACGCCGACGCGCTGCTCGTGCTGGCGCGGGCGTGCCGCGACCGGCTCCGGGTCGAGTTCGGGTACGCCGACCGGACCGGCTCCGCCAGCGTCCGCCGCGCGGAGCCGTACCGTCTCGTCGCGACCGGGCGGCGTTGGTACCTCGTCGCCTACGACCTCGACCGCGCGGACTGGCGGACGTTCCGCCTGGACCGGTTGCACGATGCCCGGGCGACGACGTTCCGCTACCGCCCGCGCGACCATCCCGACCCGGTGGCGCTGGTGCAGCGGTCGATCAGCGTGGCGCCGTACCCCCATCGGGTGCGGATCCTGCTGCACGCGGACGCCGCCACGGTGCGCGGCCGGGTGCCGGCGACGGTCGCCGTGGTCGAGCCGGCGGAGGAGGGTCGCTGCGTGCTGTCGGCGGGTGGTGCCGACCCCGCGTTCGTGCTGCTCCACGTCGCCCTGCTCGGGTTCGCCTTCGAGGTGCTCGAGCCGGAGGAGGTGCGCGGTCTCGCGGCCGAGCTCGGGCGGCGGCTGGTGGCGGCTGGCGCCGTCGCCGAGTCGTCGGCCTGACTCTAGAGTTACCGCCATGGGTGGAGTGGTCCTGCTGCGCGACGGCCTCGATCGGTGAGCTCCGACCTCACCACGCTCCGGTACGGCGAGAGTGGCAGCCGGGTGGTGTTCCTGCACGGCCTCTTCGGCCAGGGCCGCAACTGGACCCAGATCGCCAAGGCGCTCGCTCCCGCGCACCGCACCGTGCTCGTCGACCTGCCCCACCATGGCCGCTCGCCGTGGCGGGAGCGGTTCGACTACGCCGCGATGGCCGACGACGTCGCCGCGCTGCTGGCCGAGGAGGGGCCGGCGGCCGTGGTCGGGCACTCCATGGGCGGCAAGGTGGCGATGCTGCTCGCGCTGCGCCGCCCCGAGCTCGTCGAGCGGTTGTGCGTGGTGGACATCTCGCCGGTGGACTACCGACGCACCGCCGTCTTCGAGGGCTTCGTGGCCGCGATGCGCGGCCTGGACCTGGCCGCCATCCACACCCGGCAACAGGCCGACGACGCGCTCGCCTCGGCCGTGCCCGACCCTGCGGTGCGCGGCTTCCTGCTGCAGAACCTGCGCCGCGACAAAGACGGCTGGCGCTGGCAGATGAACCTCGACGTGCTCGGCGCCAGCCTGGGCCTCCTCGCCGGCTGGCCCGAGTCGGCGGTGGTGCGGCCCTACGACGGCCCGGTGCTGTGGGTCGCCGGCGCCGAGTCGGACTACGTCAGGCCGGAGTACGACGCGGCCATGGGCCGGTTGTTCCCGCGCAAGCGGCTGGTCACGATCAAGGGCGCCGGGCACTGGGTGCACTCGGAGCAGCCCGAGGTGTTCCTCGACGTACTGCGCCGCTTCGTCGACTAGAAATCCGCCTCCCGGCTGCAACGAACGCTCGCGCCGGAGCGTGAGTCGTGCGTGGATGTGCAGGTGAGCGATCGACCGACCCGTGCCGCGGGGTCGTTCGACGCCTGGGTGGCGGTGCGGTCCCCGGCGCTGCTGCGCTTCGCCTACCTGCTCACCGGCGGTCAGAGCGAGGCGGAGGACGCGGTGCAGAGCGCGCTGGAACGCGCCCTGGCCCGCTGGTCGCGGATCGCCCGCGCCGGCGACCCGGAGGCGTACGTGCGTCGGATGATCGTGCACGAGCACATCTCCGCCTGGCGGCGCTGGCGCCGACGGGTGAGCGTGGTGGGGGAGGTGCGCGTCACCGCGTCCGGCGACCCGGCCGAGGAGGTGGCCCGCGCCGACGTCGTACGGCGACTGTGCGCCGCGCTGCCGCCGGTCCAGCGGGCCGCCGTGGTGCTGCGCTTCTACGAGGACCTGGACTATCGCGAGATCGCGGCGCTGCTCGGCTGCGCCGAGGCGACCGCGCGCTCGCACGTGCACCGCGCGCTGACGGCGCTGCGGGGCGAGCTGGGCAAGGAGGACGACGATGAGTGACCCGACGACCGACCCCGCGCGGATCCTGCGCGAAGGCCTGGAGCGGATCTCCCAGGAGGCGGAGACGGCGGTCCCGCTCGGGCCGCGGGTGCGGGTGGCGCACCGGCGCCGTATCCGCAGGATGATGGGGGCCACCGCGCTGGCGGTCCTGGTCGTGGCCGGCGGCGGCACCCTGCTGCTGCGCCAACACGGGGCCGCCCCAGTCGCCACGGTGCCGCCGGTCGCGCCCCCGTCCCAGCAGGCGCCCACGGTCGCCGGCGGCTACCGGCTCGAGGTGTGGCAGAACGTCGGCGTCTACGTGCCGACGACCTGGGGCTGGGGCGGTGCCCCGAAGGCGTGCGGCGTCGGGCCGCACGTCGACGCCGACGGCCACCGGCTGACCGGCACCGAGCCGCTGCCGGGCTACGTCGGCAGGCCGATCGACCAGGCCTCGTCCTGCCCGACGCCGACGCTGTCCGAGTCGGGCATCCCCTACCTCTGGCTGGGTGCCGACGTACCGGTCGGCACCGTCGACCTCGGCGGGGGCTGGGTGCAGGAGACCCGGAAGGTCGCCGGCACCACCGTGACCGTGGCCAGCGACGACGCGAATCTGCGGGTGGGCATCCTGTCCTCGGCGCACCGCATCAAGCAGGCCGCATGCCCCGCGAGTCTGGCACTGCCGCCGACACCGTCGGCCCGGGGCAACGGGCGGTTCGTGCCGTCCTCGCTGACGGTCTGTGCCTACGCGTCCGCTGACGGCGCCGCCACCACGACCGGCTACCGCCTGCTGTACGCCGAGGACCTGCCGCTCGGTCCGGCCAAGCAGCTGGTCGACGCGGTCGCGGCGGCGAAGCCGATGGGCGAGTACAGCTGTTACGGCGCCAGTGGCGGGGAGTGGGTGCTGCTGCACCTCACCGGCTCCGGCTCGCAGAGTCGTGACTACGTGGTCGACATGTCCTGCCCGAGCATCGCCGACGCATCGGGGGAGCAGCACCGGCTGACCTCGGCCGACGTCCTGCCCTGGGCCGTCGACGGCGTCAACGCGGTGCTGCATGC
This sequence comes from Nocardioides sp., assembly GCF_035547795.1. Classification (GTDB taxonomy): domain Bacteria; phylum Actinomycetota; class Actinomycetes; order Propionibacteriales; family Nocardioidaceae; genus Nocardioides. The sequence goes on along the minus strand of NZ_DASZUF010000179.1, from coordinate 2,819 downwards.
CAGCCCGCTGATCGACGTACCGGGGCGGTTCATCGCGCGGTGAGAATCAGGACCGGGCCTGTCGTGCCCGGTAGGCCGCCACCGCGTTGCGGTTGCCGCAGGCGACCGAGCAGAACCGCTTCGACCGGTTGCGGGACAGGTCCAGGACCAGCCCGTCGCACTCGGCGTCGGCGCACACCCCCAACCGGGAGTGCTCGTCGGCGCGGATCACGTCGATCATCGCCATCGCAGTCTCGACCGCGATCCGGGTGGCGAGCGGAGCCTCGGGCGGCACCGCGTGGATGTGCCAGTCCAGCGGGGGATGACGCACCAGCCGGGGTACGGCGTCGGCCTCGCGCAGGATCGCGTTCACCTCGCCGGCCGCCTCGTCCCGGCCGGCGACGAGCAGCCCGCGCAGCCGCGGCCGCAGGGCGCGGACCTGGTCCAGCTCGGCACGGGTGCGCTCGTGTCGCCCGGTGTAGTCGAAGCGCTCGAAGAACGCGTCGAGCTCGGCCACCGTCGTCATCGTGTCGGGCGACCCGGCCGTGTTGACCAGCGCGACAGCGGCCAGCAGCGCGACCTGGGTGTCATGGGCGAAAACCACGTTGACAGGTTACCTGACGCGGCCGTAGTCATGCTCCATGAGCACTGTCACCCATGACGAGGCGGTGTCGGCGCGGGCCGAGCGGCTCGGCGTCGGCCTGCTGCTGGCGGCGGTGTCGGCGGTGAGCTTCAGCATGTCCGGCTCGATCGCGACCAGCCTGTTCGCGATCGGCTGGACGCCGGGGGCGGTGGTGTTGGTCCGGGTCGGCGTGGCGGCGGCGGTGCTCGCGCCGTTCGGGCTGCGCGCGATGCGTGGCCGGGTGAGCGTCGTGGTGCTGCGCAGGGAGCTGCCCGCGATCGCCGGCTATGGTCTCTTGGCGGTGGCGGCGACCCAGTTCTGCTACTTCTCCGCCGTCCAGCACATGGAGGTCGCCCCGGCGATTCTGGTCGAGTACACCTCACCGGCCGCCGTCGTGCTGTGGCTGTGGCTGCGGCACGGGCAGCGTCCGTCGATGACCACGGTGACCGGTGCCGTGGTGGCCGCGCTCGGGCTGGTGCTGGTGCTCGACCTGGTCGGTGGGGGAGCCGGGCTGAGCCTGGTCGGCGTGCTGTGGGCGCTGGGTGCGATGGTGGGCGCGGTCGCGTACTTCCTGCTCAACGCCGAGGGCGGCATCGACCTGCCGCCGCTGGCGCTGGCCTGGCTTGGCCTGGTGGCCGGCGCCGTCGTGCTCGCGGTCCTCGGGGCGGCACACCTGATGCCGCTGCAGGCGGCGACCGGGACGGTCACGCTGGCCCACGCCGAGGTGCCGTGGTGGTGCGCGGTCCTGGTGCTCGGCGCGGTGACCGCGGCGCTGGCCTACGCCACCGGCATCGCCGCCGGGCGCGTGCTCGGGCCGCGGCTGGCCAGCTTCGTCGCGCTCTTCGAGGTGGTCGCCAGCGTGCTGTTCGCCTGGGCGCTGCTCGGCGAGTTGCCGCGGGTCGTGCAGCTCGTCGGCGGCCTGCTCATCCTGGCCGGAGTGATCGCGGTCAAGGCGGGCGAGCCGACGCTCGGCGCGTCCGATCCCGTGGACGGCGTGCCGCTGCCCGCGGGTGAGTCGCGCTAGCGCTCGTCCTGGGCCCGCACGAAGACCTCGCGGATCAGCATCAGGATCGCCGCGGCGGTCGGGATGGCCAGGAGCGCGCCGACCACGCCGAGCAGCGAGGCGCCGACCAAGGCGGCGATCACCGTCACCACGCCGGGGATGTCGACCGAGCGGGACATGATCCGCGGATAGATCACGTAGTTCTCGAACTGCTGGTAGGCGATGTAGAAGATCGCCGCGATGACGCCGGTCTCGACCGAGTTGGTGAAGCAGATCGCTGTCACGATCACGGCGCCGATGGTCGCGCCGATCATCGGGATCACGTCGGTGACCATGACCACGAAGGCGAGCGCGACGGCGTACTGGCTCACCCCGACGACGAGCAGGAACACCAGCGAGGAGACGCCGGCGCACAGTGCCACCAGGAAGGCGCCCGACACGTAGCCGCCGATGCCCTCGAAGATCCGATCGCCCAGCCGGGTCACCCGGTCACGGCGTGACGCCGGGGCCAGCCGGTAGACGGCTGCCTTGGTGCTCTGGAACGACGCCAGGAAGTAGAGCGTGAGGACGGTGATGACGAACGCGTTGAGCAGTGCGCCGAGCACGGCCAGGCCGATGCCGAGCACGCCGCCGAAGACCTTGCTGACGAAGTCGCCGCCGGTGACGAACGACTTCAGCTTCTCGATCACGTGGTACTGGTCGTCCAGCGACTGGACCCGGTGGTTGTGCTGGAGGTCGTCCAGCCAGCCGGGCGCATTGCGGCCGATCGCGGTCACCTGGTCGGCGATCACCGGAACGAAGGCGACCAGGAACAGCGCCAGCACCGCCAGTACGCCCACGATGACCACCACGACCGCCGCGGAACGGCGCAGTCCGCGCCGCTCCAGGACGCGGACCAGCGGGTCCAGTCCGGCCGCGATGAACAGCGAGACCACGATCTCCACCAGCACGCCGCTGATGGTCAGCAGCACCTTGCCAGCCGCCACAGCGGTCAGTAGGCCGAGTCCGGCGAGGAGCCCGGCGACGTACGGCGCCTTGCGGTCGAAGGCCGGTCCGGGCCGGCCGAGAGCGGGCTCGTCCTCCTGACCGGCGCCGAGGGCAGGCTCCTCCTCCGGCTCGGGGCCGACCTCCGCCGCCTGCGTCACTCGCCGTCCCGCTCGTCCGGCTCCTCGTCCTTGCCGAACCCGGCGACGAGCTCGCTGAGGGAGGCCAGCT
>NZ_DASZUF010000178.1:0-16935 GCF_035547795.1 Nocardioides sp. | reverse complement strand
TGACGCTCTCCGAGGTCCGCCGCACGGCGCGGGCCACGTCGTGGTTGACGTCGATCGCGCCGAGCCGGCCGCTCATGTTCGCGACGTCGATCCGCCAGCCGTCGAGGGAGTATGGCGCCCGCAGCCACCGCGCGACCGTCGAGTCGGACCCCTCGATCATGGCGTGGCGCATGTCGGGATTGGTGTGGTCCAGCTTGGGCAGGGTGCGGTGGCCCATCCAGCACTCGTAGCCGCCGTCGGGCCGGAAGCAGTACCAGTCCCGGGTGGGTCCGCCGGCCAGGGCCTGCCGGAACCACTCGTGAGTGTCGCCGGTGTGGTTGGCGGTCAGGTCGCCGAGCAGACGCCAGCCGCGCGCGTGCACGGCCCGAGCCAGTCGCGCGTAGGCCTCGTCGCCGCCGAGCAGCGGGTCGATCCGGTCGAACGTGCTGGCGTTGTAGCGGTGGTTGCTCTCCGCGGGGAAGACCGGCGTCAGGTAGACGGTGGTGCCTCCGACCGCCTCGATGTGGTCGAGGTGGTCGACGATTCCGTCCAGGTCGCCGCCGTAGAACCCGAGCCAGGTGCGGTCGTCGTCGCTCTCGTACGACGGCAGGCTGTCCCACGGCTGCGGCTTCGCCCAGGCCGGTGTCGGACGGTCGCCGGCGGCGGCGCTGCGGGCGAACCGGTCCGGGAAGATCTGGTAGACGACCGCGCTCCGGGTCCAGGGCGGGGCGGCCGGGTGGGTGGTGATGGTGAAGTCGAAGGCGTCGGGTACGTCGTAGGCCACGGTGCCGGCGGCGTGCACCCAGCGCTGGCCGCCGTCGGCGTCCTCGAGCAGGAAGCGATAGTGGGTCACCGGGTTGTGCACCAGCACCTCGCCCTCCCACCAGACGTCGCCGCCATCGTCGCCGCAACGGGCCCGGCACTCCCCGAACGTCGGCTCGGCGTCGTACGTCGTCCTGACCCAGACCCGCCGCGCCGGGTCCTCGCCGCTGACCCGCAGCCGCACGGTGACCCTCTCCTCCAGCGCCGGGGCGGGATTGCCGAGATAGAGCGGGGACCCGTCGTGATGCGGCTCGGAGAGCAGGCTCATGCGGCTATTCAAGCGGGTGCGGTCGACCAGCGCTTCGCGCCGGTGGCTCCTTCGCTCGGCACGAGCACGAGCCGGCTCGGCCTCGCCTCGCTCAGTCCCCTAGGATTGGCCGGCTGCCTGGGCAGCGCGCCGGTGTAGCTCAGTAGGTAGAGCGCCTTACTTGTAATAAGGATGTCGCGGGTTCGATTCCTGTCACCGGCTCAAGACCGTCGGTGGTCCGGCGTAGCGTGCCGACATGGCCGAGATTCTGCTTCTCCACCATGCCCGTGGCCTGACGCCGGGGGTGCTGTCCTTCGCCGACGCCCTGCGTGATGCGGGGCATCTGGTGCACACCCCCGATCTCTACGCCGGGCTGACGTTCCCCGACACCGAGGCCGGGGTGGCCCATGCCCGCGGGCTGGGCCAGGAGGTGCTCGCCCAGCGGGCCGCCGCCGCTGTCGAGCCGCTTCCGGCCGGCCTCGTCTACGCCGGGATGTCGATGGGCTGTGGGTATGCCACCTGGCTGGCGCTGACGTACCGTCCCGGCAGTGCCCGGGCGATGCTCTACCTGTTCGGCGCCGCCGACCCGGGGTGGTTCGAGGCCGAGTGGCCGTCGGGGCTGCCGGCAGTCGCGCACCAGACCCTCGACGACCCGTGGCGCGAGGTCGAGGCCGACGACGGGTTCCGTGCCCGGGTGCCGGGTGGCGAGCTGGTCGACTATCCCGGCAGCGGCCATCTCTTCCTCGACGACAGCACCGAGGACTACGACGCCGACGCCGCGCGGGCGGCCACGGCCCACATCCTGGCCTGGCTCGCCGGGCTCAGCTGAGCCGACGCACCTCGAAGCGGGTCGGCGGGTGCGCGATGTCCTCCTGGGAGGCCACCAGCTCCAGCTCGCGGCGGCCCGAGTCGAGGGTGCGTGCCAGGATCGCGAACAGGGTGTTGGCAGTGCGCCCCAGCGCGGTGGCCGTCGAGCCGGTGTCGAGCAGGTGTGCCAGGTAGATCGCCGCCGTCACGTCGCCGCCGCCGTTCGGCGCGATCGGCAGGTGCGGCGTCGTGACGACCCAAGCTCCCTCGTCGTCGACGGCGACCAGCGAAAGCGTCTCCGAGTCCTCGGTGTCCTCGGTGTCCTCGGTCACCACCGACGTCACCAGCACGTTGCGCGGACCGTTCGTCCGGACCCGCTCGACCGCGTCGAGTACGTCGCCCAGCCGCGGGGTCGCCTCCACACCCGCCAGGAAGTCGAGCTCGAAGTGGTTGGGCGTGATCACGTCGGCCACCGGCACCACCCGGTCGCGCATGAACTCCGGGATGCCGGGCCGGACGAACATCCCGCGCCCCACGTCGCCCATCACCGGGTCGCAGCAGTAGATCGCCTCCGGGTTGGCCGCCTTGACGCGGGCGACCGTGTCGAGCACCACGGCCCCCACGGCCGGGTCACCCTGATAGCCCGAGAGCACCGCGGAGATCCCCGGCAGCGCACCGCGCTCCTCGATCCCCTCGACCACGGCGGCGACGTCACCGGGAGCGACGACCGGCCCGCGCCACTCGCCGTACCCGGTGTGGTTGGAGAAGTTCACCGTCAGCACCGGCCACACCTCGTGGCCCAGGCGCTGGAGGGGGAAGACGGCCGCGGAGTTCCCGACGTACCCGAAGGCGACATGGGACTGGATCGAGAGGATCTGCACGGTCGGTATCGTGCCGGACATGAGCGATGCGATGGTCTACCGGTCCCTGGGCGACTCGGGCCTCATGGTCAGCGCGGTCGGCATCGGGTGCAACGCCTTCGGCCGTCGTGTCGATCTTGAGGGCGTTCGCGAGATCCTGGCGGCGGCGCGAGACACGGGAGTGACGCTGCTCGACACCGCCGACACCTACGGCGGCGTCGGAGCGAGCGAGCGACTGCTCGGCGAGGCGCTGCAGGGCCAGCGCGAGCACTTCGTGGTGGCCACCAAGTTCGGCATGTCGCTGGACGGCGAGTACGGCCACGACTTCGGCGCCCGCGGCGCGCGACGCTACGTCCGTCGCGCCGTCGAGGGGTCGCTGCGACGGCTGCGGACCGACCACATCGACCTCTACCAGCTGCACCGGCCCGACCCGGTCACCCCGATCGAGGAGACCCTCTCGGTGCTGACCGACCTCGTCCGCGAGGGCAAGATCGGCTACCTGGGCTGCTCCAACTTCGCCGCCTGGCAGCTCGCCGACGCGGACTGGACCGCCCGCACCGCGGGGCTGGAGCGGTTCGTCTCGATCCAGAACCAGTACTCCCTGCTCACCCGCGACATCGAGGACGAGGTGGTGCCCGCAGCCGAGCGCTACGGGGTCGGCGTACTGCCGTTCTTCCCGCTCGAGGCCGGCCTGCTGACCGGCAAGTACCGGCGCGGGCAGGAGCCGCCCGCCGGCACCCGCTTCGCGCAGGAGCAGGGCCGCCGGCAGTGGCTGGAGAACGCCGACTGGGACCGGATCGAGGCGTTCGAGGCGTACGCCGCTGCGCGACCTCGCTCCACTCGACGTCGCCATCGCCGGCCTGGCCGCCCAGCCGGCGGTCGCCTCCGTGATCGCCGGCGCGACCAGCGGCGCCCAGGTGCGAGCGAACGCCGCCGCGCTGCGCTGGGCGCCGACCGAGCAGGACCTGGCCGAGCTGGACCAGATCACCGCCGCTCGTTGAGAGGTCACCTTTGGCGCGTCGAGTGTCCACGGCCTGGACATTCAACGCGCCGAAAGTGACCTCTCGACCCGCCGAAAGTGACCTTTCGACGGATCGCGGTCATGCCGGGAGTGACCAGTCCATCGGCTCCCCACCCTGCTCGACCAGGAGCCGGTTGACCCGGGAGAACGGCCGCGAGCCGAAGAAGCCGCGGTGGGCCGAGAGCGGCGAGGGGTGGACCGACTCGACGTACGGAACGGTGCCCAGCATCGGCTTGAGCGACTGGGCGTGCCGGCCCCAGAGCACCGCCACCAGCGGGCCGCCGCGGGCGACTAGCGCGGCGATGGCACAGCCGGTCACGTCCTCCCAGCCCTTGCCCGCATGCGAGGCGGGCGCGCCCGGCCGCACCGTCAGCGACCTGTTGAGCAGCATCACGCCGCGCTCGGACCAGGCGGTCAGATCGCCGTGCTCGGGGACGGGTACGCCGAGGTCAGCGGTCAGCTCGGCGTAGATGTTGCGCAGCGAGGCGGGCAGTGGCCGGACGTGTCGCTCCACCGCGAAGGAGAGCCCGATCGGATGCCCGATGGTGGGGTAGGGGTCCTGGCCGACGATCAGCACCCGCACGTCGGCCAGGGGCCTGCGGAAGGCGGCGAAGATGCGGTCGCCGGCCGGGAGATAGGGCCGTCCCTTGGCGAGCTCCTCGCGCAGGAAGACGCCGAGCGCGCCGATCCGGTCATCGACCGGCGCGAGCGCCTCCGCCCAGTCGGGCGCCATCAGTCCACGGGAGACGAGTCCGGTGAGTGCGCTCACGGTGGGCAGGTTAGCGTTGCTAACGACATCAGACCGAGAACAGGTGTGCCTGAGCAGCAAGGAGCAATCGACTCATGAAGTTCGGACTCTTCATCCCGCAGGGCTGGCGCTTCGACCTGGTCGGCATCGAGCCGGCCCAGCAGTGGGCGACGATGCGCGACCTGGCCCGGCATGCCGACCAGAACCCCGGCTGGGAGAGCCTGTGGGTCTACGACCACTTCCACACCACGCCGCAGCCCTCGGATCAGGCCACGCACGAGGCGTGGACCCTGATGAGCGCGTTCGGCGCGGCCACCGAGCGGATCCGGCTCGGCCAGATGTGCACGTGCATGAGCTACCGCAACCCGGCGTACCTCGCGAAGGTCGCCGCCACCGTCGACCACGTCTCCGGCGGCCGCGTCGAGATGGGGATCGGCGCCGGGTGGTACGAGCACGAGTGGCGCGCCTACGGCTACGGCTTCCCCGAGCCGCGCGACCGGCTCGGCATGCTGCGCGAGGGCGTGCAGATCTTCCAGCAGGCCTGGAGCGCCGGCGTCTCGTCGCTGGACGGGAAGTACTACCAGGTCGACGGCGCGATCTGCCAGCCGCTGCCGCTGCAGCAGGGCCGCAGCGGCATCCCGCTGTGGATCGCCGGCGGCGGCGAGAAGGTGACCCTCAAGATCGCGGCTCAGTACGCCGACTACACCAACTTCGACGGCTCGGCGGAGGGCTTCGAGGCCAAGTCGGCGATCCTGGAGGAGCACTGCCGCACCCTCGGCCGCGACTTCGGTGAGATCACCCGCTCGGCCAACTACAACGTCTTCATCGGCGAGAGCCAGCAGGAGGTCGACGACAAGCTCGCCTGGTACGCCGACCACCTGTCCACCTCGCTCGGTGAGGCGGCCGCGGCCGAGTACGCCCGGCGGACCAGCGCGCAGGGCCTGGTCGGCACGCCCGAGCAGATCGTGGAGCGCCTGCAGGGGATGGAGCGGCGAGGGATGACCTACGCGATCGGCTACTTCGCGGACGCGGCCTACGACCGCAGCTCGATCGAGCTGTTCGAGTCGCAGGTCATTCCGGCGTTCCGCTGACCGCACGGCGGGGCGGGCGGGCCAGGTCGCGCGAGCTCTGCGAGGAGTAGCGGCGCCGCGGGTTGGCGCCGATCGCGCGTCCGGACGCCGGCTTCGTCGCCGGCTTCTCGGCGGTACGCCGAGAAGACGCGTGCTGCTCGATCCACGAGTCCAGCATCGGCCACGAGGTGGTCCGGGCCGCGCGGCCGGTCAGCATGCCCAGGTGCCCGCCGGGGACGACGTGGAAGCGCACCTCGGCCGAGCCGCGCAGCAAGTCGGTGAGCACCCGCACCGAGGGCACCGGCGCGATCCCGTCGGTGGCGCCGCCGAAGACCAGCACCGGGACCTCGATGTCGGCCAGGTCGAGGGTGCGGTCCGCCAGCTCGAAGGTGCCGTCGACCAGCTCGTTGCGGCGCACGAACCGGTGGTAGAGCTGCCCGAACGTCCGCCCCGGGTAGGCGATGATGCCCTCGGTGAACCTGTCCACCGCCTCCAGCTGCGCCAGGAAGTCGGAGTCGGCGAGGTGGATCAGCTGGGCGTAGGGCTTGGTCACCATCTTCTGCACCGCGGAGAGCTGGAACGCCCAGCGCACCAGCGGCTTGGGCGCCCCGCCGAGCAGGTGCACGGCGGTGCCGACGATCTTCCCGTCGGTCAGGTCGACCAGGGGCCGCAGCGGCGCGATCAGCGGCACCTGGCTGATGTCGATCGGGGTGCCGAAGATCGTCATCGAGGCGATCGGCAGATCGGGGAACGCCGCGGCGCTGAGCAGTGCGAACGTGCCGCCCAGGCTCCACGCCACCACGTGCACCGCCCGGCCGCCGGCGTGCTCGCTCACCTCGCGGACCGCCGCGGGCACCACCGTCTCGATCCAGTGCTCCATGCCGAGGTTGCGGTTGGCGAAGGAGATCTCGCCGTACTCGACCAGATAGGTGGGCCTGCCCTGCTGCACCAGGTGCTCCACCAGCGAGCAGCCGCGGCGCAGGTCGTAACAGCGCGAGGGCGCCGCCAGCGGCATGACGAGCAGCACCGGGTCGTCCAGCTGGGGTACGTCGGGCAGCGGGCGATAATGGTACAGCTCGCGCAGCATGCCGTCGTCGATCAGTTGGCGTGGCATCGGCCGCAGGTCGGCGATGCCACCGTAGAGCAGCTTGTGGGCGACGTTGCCGGCCGCGGCGGCGAGCTGGTCGGGCGTGGGCACGAACGGGACCTTCGCGGGCAGCAACGCGGGCACCGACACCATGGCCGGGAAACTACCCTGCGGCGCAGACCGTTGCCACCGGCGTCCGGCGCAGGGTAGGAACGCCCCATGAGACTGAGCCGCCTGGTAGGTGGGGCGACGGTGGCGCTCGGTGCGGTCGCGGTGCGCGACCTGCTGCAGAAGCGACACGCCCTGCAACGCAACTTCCCGGTGATCGGGCACGCCCGCTATCTGCTGGAGACGATCGGCCCCGAGCTGCGCCAGTACATCGTCACCAGCAACGAGGAGGAGCGGCCCTTCAGCCGCGACCAGCGCAGCTGGATCTACGCCAGCGCCAAGGCGGAGAACAACTACTTCGGCTTCGGCACCGACGTCGACGTGGAGCACGTGCAGGGGCACGCCTACATCAAGCAACGCACGTTCGCCTCGCAGCTGCCCGACGACCACGACCCGGCGGCGCGGCTGCCCAGCGCCAAGGTGCTCGGCGGTCCGCGCGGGCGGGCCAAGGCGTTCCGCCCGGGCTCGGTGGTGAACATCAGCGCGATGAGCTTCGGGTCGCTGTCGGGCGCGGCGATCACGGCGCTGAACAAGGGCGCGGCCGCGGCCGGGACGCTGCACAACACCGGCGAGGGCGGCCTGTCGCCGTACCACCGCAACGGTGCGGACCTGATCCTGCAGCTGGGGACGGCGTACTTCGGCTGTCGCGACCAGGACGGCGCCTTCTCGCTGGAGCGTCTGAAGGAGACCGTCGCCTCGGCGCCGGTGCGCGCGATCGAGATCAAGCTCTCCCAGGGCGCCAAGCCGGGGCTGGGCGGCCTGCTGCCCGCGGCCAAGATCACCCCCGAGATCGCCGAGATCCGCGGCATCCCGATGGGCCGCGACTGCGCCTCGCCGTCGCGGCACACGGCGTTCGGCGACGTGGACTCGATGCTGGACTTCGTCGAGCTGCTCGCCGCCGAGACCGGGCTGCCGGTGGGCATCAAGTCGGCGGTCGGCGAGCTCGGCTTCTGGCAGGACCTGGCCCGGCTGATGTCGGCGCACGACCGCGGCGTCGACTTCGTCACCATCGACGGCGGCGAGGGCGGCACCGGCGCCGCGCCGCTGCTGTTCACCGACTCGGTCTCGCTGCCGTTCCGGATGGGCTTCTCCCGGGTCTACGGCACCTTCGCCGAGCTCGGCCTGACCGACGAGCTCACCTTCATCGGCTCGGGCAAGCTCGGCCTGCCCGACAACGCCGTGGTGGCCTTCGCGCTCGGCGCCGACATGATCAACGTCGCCCGCGAGGCGATGCTCTCCATCGGATGCATCCAGTCGCAGAAGTGCCACACCGACAGGTGCCCCACCGGCGTCGCCACCCAGAACCCCTGGCTCGTGCACGGCCTGGACCCGCACGACAAGGGGGTCCGCTGCGCGGTCTACCTGCGGGTGCTGCGCAAGGAGCTGATGAAGGTCTCCGCCGCCGTCGGCGTCGCCCACCCGGGCCTGATCACCGCCGAGGACGTGGAGATCCTCAGCGGCGACTACGAGGCCCGCTCGCTCGCCTCGGTCTACGGCTACAAGGACGGCTGGGGCGCGCTCGGCCCGCGGCTGGAGGCGGAGCTGCTCGACCTGATGACGACCAAGCCGGACTTCAACGAGAAGGAGCCCGCCTGAGACTGTCACAGCCTCCGCGTACGGTTCCCTCCACTCCGATCTCGGGTCACAATGGAAGGAGCCTTGATGTGTCGGTCGTCCCTGGAGGTGCCGTGGAGAGCCTGCAGCGCCTGCGCATGTCCTACGAGGAGTACCTCGAGCTTCCCGACGACGTCCGCGCGGAGTACGTCGACGGCGAGGTCATCGTGACGCCGCCGGCTCGGCTGAGCCATCAGAAGGCCGAGATGCGTCTCGGCGTGGCGCTGTCCAACGCGCTGCCCGGCCTCATCGTGGTCGCCGAGGCCGGGCTCAGCACCGCGCCGACCCGCAAGCGGATCCCAGACCTGATGGTTCTCGAGGAGGCCGACGGCGACCAGATCTTCGCCGAGGAGACGCCGCTGGTGGTGGTCGAGGTCCTCTCGCCGTCGACCCGCAACGAGGACGTCTTCCGCAAGACGGTCGAGTACGAGCGCGCGGGTGTCGGGCAGTACTGGATCCTCGACCGCGACGCGGGCACGCTGACGGTGCTGACCCGCGGTGAGGACGGCTGGGAGGTCGGGCTGGAGCTCAGCGCGACCACCCCGCGCGGTGAGGTCGCCATCGGTGGCCACGGCACCGTCCCGCTGGACTTGGAGGAGCTGCTTCGGCCCTGAGGCGGGTCAGTGCGGCGGCTTGACCGCCTTGCCGTGCAGCGCCGGGACCTCCGCCAGCTCGGTGAGGAACGACGCGGCCCAGGCGTCGATGTCGTTGGTGGCGACGGTCTTGCGCATCGCCTTCATCCGTCGGGTCTGCTCACGGTGGTCGGCCTGGTAGGCGTCCAGAAGAGCCGCCTTCATGCCGTTGAGGTCGTAGGGATTGACCAACCAGGCCTGGCGCAGCTCGTCGGCGGCGCCGGCGAACTCCGAGAGCACCAGCGCGCCGTCGTTCTCGTAGCGGCAGGCGACGTACTCCTTGCACACCAGGTTCATGCCGTCGCGGTACGGCGTCACGACCATCACGTCCGCCGCCCGGTAGAGGGCGGCCATCTCCTCGCGCGGGTAGGACGAGTGCAGGTAGGAGACCGCCGGCCGTCCGATCCGGCCGAGGTCACCGTTGATCCGCCCGACCAACCGCTCGATGTCGTCGCGCAACACCCGGTACTGCTCCACCCGCTCGCGGGAGGGCACGGCCACCTGGACGAAGACCGCCTCATCGACGTCGAAGTGCCCGTCGCGCATCACCTCGCTGAAGGCGCGCAGTCGGGCGTAGATGCCCTTGGTGTAGTCGAGCCGGTCGACGCCGAGGAAGATCTTCTTCGGGTTGCCCAGCGCTTCCCGGATCTCCTTCGCACGGGCGTTGACGCTCTCAGAGCGGGCGAGCTGCTCGTAGCCGGCGGCGTCGATCGAGATCGGGAACGCCGCCGCCTTCACGGTGCGTCCATCGGGCAGGTAGACCAGGTCGCGATGGGTCTTGTGACCGACTCGCTGGCGCACCAGCCGGACGAAGTTCTGCGCCGCCCCGGGCAGCTGGAAGCCGACCAGGTCGGCACCGAGCAGGCCCTCCAGGATCTGCCGCCGCCAGGGCAGTTGCTGGAACAGCTCGGCCGGCGGGAACGGGATGTGCAGGTAGAACCCGATGCGCAGGTCGGGGCGCAGCTCGCGCAGCAGCTGCGGCACCAGCTGCAGCTGGTAGTCCTGCACCCACACCGTGCCTCCCTTGGAGGCGACCTCGGCGGCCTGCTCGGCGAAGCGCCGGTTGACCTGCTGGTAGGTGTCCCACCACTCCCGGTGGAACTCCGGCTTGGCCACCAGGTCGTGGTACAGCGGCCAGATGGTGCCGTTGGAGAAGCCCTCGTAGTGGCCCTCGATCTGAGCCGGCGTCATCGACATCGGCAGCAGCCGCATCCCGTCGTCCTCGAGTGGCTCGAGGTGCTGCTCGGTGCCGCCGGGCCAGCCGATCCACACCCCGTCGTTGGCGCGCAGCACCGGCTCCAGGGCCGTGACGAGCCCGCCGGGGGAGCGCCGCCAGGACCGGGACCCGTCCGCCAGCTCCACCCGGTCTACGGGCAGTCGGTTGGCGACGATGACGAGATCGGCCTGCATGCTGTCGACCATAGCGGGATCCAGTTACCCGCAGGCCACCACGACAGTCACTCTCCGGGATAGCGGATCCCGGTCTGCCGCCGGATCTCCTCCATCTGCCGCATCAGGGTCAGCGTCTGGGTGTGCGGCACCAGCGGCGACTCCAGCAGCCCCTCGCGCAGGCAGCGGTTCACCTCGGCGATCTCGTTGCCGTAGCCGCGCCCGATGACCGGCTCGTCCGGCTCGATCTCGATCGGCTCCAGCGGGCCCGCGTCGGCGGTCCAGTCGGCCATCTGGGCCTGCGGGGTGAAGGTGATCCGGGTCGGATGATGGAACTCCGGTACGTCGATCCGGCCGGCGTCCGTCGCGATCGCCGCCGCGCCGCTGGTCCACGACGTCATCGAGGCGTGCATGGTGGCCAGTGCGCCGCCGGCGTACGCGCCGGTCATCGCGACCGACAGGTCGAAGGCGGCGTCGTCGACCTCGCGCAGGTCGGCCTGGGCGGTCATCGATCGGGCCTCGCCCAGCAGCAGGTGGGCGAAGGTGAGCGGGTAGATCCCCATGTCCAGCAGGGCGCCGGCCCCCAGGTCGGGGTTGAGCATCCGGTCCTCGGGGGATGCCTGCACCACGAAGCCGAGTTCGGCGTGCACGTGCCGCGGGGTGCCGAACTCACCGGCCGCCAGCCGACGCTGCAGCGCCCGCACGCCCGGGTGGCAGGCCGTCCACATCGCCTCCATCAGGAACCGCCGGTGCTCGCGGGCCAGCGCCACCATCTCCTCGGCGTCGGCCAGCGAGATCGTCAGTGGCTTCTCGCACAGGACGTGCTTGCCCGCCTCGAACGCCAGCCGGACGTTGTCCAGGTGCAGGGCGTGCGGGGTCGCGATGTAGACGACGTCGACGTTCGGGTCGGCGACCAGCTCCGCATAGGAGCCGTGCGCTGCGATCGGTCCGCCGGTGTCCCCGTCGTACTCGGCGGCGAAGGCCTGGGCTGACGCGAGCCGGCGGGAGCCGACGGCGGTCAGCGCGGCGCCGGGGACCAGCATCAGGTCGCGGGCGAAGGTGTGGGCGATCTTGCCGGTGGCGAGGATGCCCCAGCGGACGGGCTCGGCTGACATGCGGCCAAGGTAGCGCCACGCCGGGCATACGAACCACAACGGTGTAGTTCGTCCTCTAGAGTTGGCCACGGATCTGTCGGACGATCGAGAGTGGGGGAGTCAGCCATGGTCGCCAACGCCCTGCCCAGTGGCGACGCCAGCGACGCGCCGGGTCTGAGCGAGCGAGACCAGGAGATCCTCGCCTTCGAGCGCCAGTGGTGGAAGTACGCCGGCGCCAAGGAGGCCGCCGTCCGGGAGAAGTTCGACATGTCCTCCACGCGCTACTACCAGGTGCTCAACGCGCTCATCGACCGTCCCGAGGCGCTGGCCGCCGACCCGTTGCTGGTGCGTCGGCTGCGCCGCCTGCGGGCAGCGCGGCAGCGGCAGCGCTCGGCCCGGCGACTCGGATTCGAGATCTAGGCCATGCGCAATCTGTGGATGCGCGACCAGCGTGGCATCGCCCTGCCCTCGCCGGTGGTGCTGCTGAGCATCGTCGCGGTCGTGATGGCCGCGATCGCATTCGTGGCGACCCGCGGGCATGATGACGGCGACCGCCGGATCGTGCCCACCGCCCAGGTCAGCACCACGCCCGTCCCGACGCCCGCGGTGACGCCGTCGGCGAAGCCCAAGCCGAAGACGGTCAAGCGCGCCAAGGTGTACGTCGAGGTCTTCAACAACTCGCAGGTCAAGGGCCTGGCCGCCCAGGTGGGCCAGAAGGCGTCGAAGATCGGCTGGAACGTCGTGGGCCAGGACAACTGGTACGGCTCCATCTCGGCCTCGACCGTCTACTACCCCAAGCGGCTCAAGGCCGCCGGCAAGCAGCTCGCCCTCGACCTCGGCATCCGCCGCACAGCGCCGGCGATCGATCCGATGAAGATGGACCGGCTCACTGTCATCCTCACCGGCCCGCTCTCGTAGCCCCCGGACCGCATGGCACTGTAGGTGCCATGGACGTCACGTCGGCCGCCGCCGAGCAGAAGTACGCCGCGCTCGCGGCCATCGCTGGTCAGGCCGTGGTCGCGCTCGACTTCGACGGCACGCTCGCGCCGATCGTCGATGACCCGGCCCGGGCCCACATCCATCCCGATGCGGGCGCGGTGCTGGTCGAGCTGGCGCCGAAGGTGCGTGCGATCGCGGTGGTGACCGGCCGGCCGGCACGCCAGGTGCTCGATCTGGGCGGCCTGGAGGAGGTCGCCGACGCGCTGGCCGGCGCCGGGACGGAACTGCTGGTCTTCGGGCAGTACGGCAACGAGCGCTGGACCTCCACCAGCCGCGCCATCGCCGGCCCACGCCCGCCTGCCGGGCTGGCCACGCTCCTGCGCGACCTGCCTGCGATCCTGCGCGTGGCCGACGCTCCGGACGCGTACGTCGAGGACAAGGGCCTGGCCGTCGCGGTCCACACCCGCCGGCTTGCCGACCCGCAGGGCGCCTTCGACCGGCTGCTCGGCCCGCTGCGTGAGGCCGCCGAGGCGCACGACCTGGTGATCGAGCCGGGCAAGCAGGTGATCGAGGTGCGCTCCGGGGGGATGGACAAGGGCCTGGTGGTGGACCGGCTGGTCGACACCCTGGCCGCCAAGGCCGTCCTCTTCGCCGGCGACGACCTGGGCGACGTGGAGGCGTTCGAGGCGCTGGACGCCTGGAACGCCGAGGGCCTGACCACGCTCAAGGTCTGCTCGGCCTCCCCGGGCGACGCGGAGCGGAGTGCCCTGGTGCCACTGGCCGACATCGTGGTCGACGGCCCCGACGGCGTACTGGCGCTGTTGCGCCGACTCGCTAGCGACGCCGCCTAGTGACCACATCGCGAGACGGCAAACTCACGATGTGAGATGCCGATGTGCGGCCGGAACGTCGCGTCACCTAGAGTGACGACTGCTCATCGAGAGGGACTGAGGGAACGGCCCAGCGAAGTCCCGGCAACCGACCACGAGCCTCCGCTGCAAGACGGACGTGGACGCGGTGCTAATTCCGGCCCGGCGCGAGAGACGCGATCGGGGAAGATGAGGAGGAGGACTCATGAGCGCTGTTGTCACCGAGGAGACCACGCTGCGCGAGGGCGCCTTCGGCAACGCCGTCGCGCTGTCGTGTCGCGAGTGCGGTCACCGCGTGGACCTGGGTCCGCACTACGCGTGTCCGGAGTGCTTCGGCCCGCTCGAGGTCGCCTACGACTTCCCTGCCATCACGCGCGCCGAGATCGAGGCCGGCCCGCGCAACATCTGGCGCTACAAGGCGCTGCTCCCGGTCCCGGCGGACATCGAGCAGAGCCCCAACACCGAGCCCGGCTTCACCCGGCTGTTGGAGGCGAAGAACCTCGCCGCGGAGCTCGGCCTGGCCCGGTTGTGGGTCAAGGACGACTCCACCAACCCGACCAACTCCTTCAAGGACCGCGTGGTCGCCTGTGCCCTCAGCGCCGCCCGTGAGCTCGGGGCCAAGGTCTTCGCCTGTCCCTCCACCGGCAACCTGGCCAATGCCGTCGCCGCGGCCGGTGCCCGCGCTGGGATGAAGACGGTGGTCTTCATCCCGAGCGACCTGGAGCAGCCCAAGCAGGTCAACTCCGCGATCTTCACCGACAACCTGGTCGCCGTCGACGGCAACTACGACGACGTCAACAAGCTGGCCCAGGAGATCGCGGCCGAGGAGGACGGCTGGGCGTTCGTGAACGTCAACGTCCGCCCGTTCTACGCGGAGGGCTCCAAGACGCTCGGCTTCGAGATCGCCGAGCAGCTCGGCTGGCGGCTGCCCGACCAGATCGTCATCCCGGTCGCCTCGGGGTCGCAGCTGACCAAGGTCGACAAGGCGTTCGGTGAGCTGATCAAGCTCGGCCTGGTCGAGGAGAAGCCCTATCGGATCTTCGGCGCCCAGGCGACCGGCTGCAACCCGGTCGCCACCGCCTACAAGAACGGCGTCGACGCGATCCGCCCGGTCAAGCCGGACACCATCGCCAAGTCGCTCGCGATCGGCAACCCGGCCGACGGCCTCTACGTGCTCGACTCGACCCGGCGCTCCGCCGGCGGCGTCGAGGAGGTCACCGACGACGAGATCCGTGCCGGCATCGTGCTGCTCGCCCGCACCGAGGGCGTCTTCACCGAGACCGCTGGCGGCACCACCGTCGCCGTCACCAAGAAGCTCGTCGAGACCGGCCAGCTGGACCCGTCCCTGGAGACGGTCATCATCAACACCGGTCACGGCCTCAAGACGCTGGACGCCATCTCCGGTGTGGTGGGCCCGCGGGCCACGATCGCCGCGTCGTACGGCGCCTTCGAGGCGGCTGGTCTCTCCGACGCCTGACGCCGTTCGGCGGCCGTTCACCCGCGCCCGGTAGGCAAGGGGCCGTGACGCGAGGTGAGGACGCACGCAGGCTCGGCCGGATCGCCGCCGGGGCTGGGGTCGCGGGCGCCGTCGGCGTGGTCGGCGCCGCGGCCGGAGCCGGGTTCGTGGCGCTGCTGAGGCGGCAGGCGGCGCATGCCCGGGCGATCATCGGCAAGCCGTTCGGCGAGACAGCCCCGGACGCCGACAAGACCTACAAGAAGTCGTACGGCGATCGCATCGACCTGCTCCTTCTCGGCGACTCGATCGCCGCCGGACTGGGCGCCGAGGACGCCGACGGCACCCTGGGCGCCCGGCTGGCCAAGGGCATCGCCAAGAAGACCAGGCGAGCCGTGCGGCTCACCACCGCGGCCCAGGTGGGCAGCGAGTCCTGGATGCTGCCCGAGCAGCTGCTGACGCTGGCGCCGTCGTACCGCCCGGACGTGGCCGTGGTCGTCGTCGGGGGCAACGACGTGACTCACCGGGTGCCGGTCGGGGAGTCGATCAAGCACCTGACCGAGACGATCGAGGCGCTGCGGGTGCGCGGCGCCCAGGTGGTGGTCGGCACCTGCCCCGACCTCGGCGCGCTGCGTGCCCTGCCCCAGCCGTTGCGCTCGCTGGGCTCGCGGGCCTCGCGCCAGCTCGCCGCCGCGCAGACCGCGGCGGCGCTGAGCGCGGGGGCCTACGCGGTCTCGCTCGCCGAGGTGGTCGGGCCGTTCTTCATCACCAACCCGGACGAGATGTTCAGCCTCGACCGGTTCCACCCCAGCGCGAAGGGCTACAAGCGCACCGCCAAGGCGATCCTGCCCTCGGTGCTGGCCGCGCTCGGCGTCCGCGACGAGGTGCCCTTCGGTCACCAGAGCCCGCAGCAGGGCTGAGCCTCGGACTAGTCTGCGGCCTATGCCGCGCCACGTCGCCCGCCGCCCGACCCTGGAGGACGTCGCCGCCCGCGCGGGCGTCGGTCGCGGCACGGCCTCCCGCGTGATCAACGGCGGCGCGCGGGTCTCGGAGAAGGCCAAGGCGGCGGTGGAGAAGGCGATCGCCGAGCTTGGCTACATCCCCAACCGTGCGGCCCGATCGCTGGCCACCCAGCGCACCGACGCGGTCGCGCTGGTCATCGCCGAGGCGGAGGAGCGGGTCTTTGGCGAGCCGTTCTTCGCCGGCGTGGTCCGCGGCATCGGTACGGCGTTGGCCGCGGCCGACCGTCAACTCGTGCTGCTGCTCGCCCCGGCCGAGCGTCATGCCACCCTGGGCGACTACCTCACGCGCCAGCACGTCGACGGCGTACTCCTGCTCTCGCTGCACGACGACAACACCCTGCCCACGCAGATCGCCGAGCGCGGGATGCCGGTGGTGCTCGGCGGCGGCCGCGTCCCGCCGCCGGCGATCGGCTTCGTGGACAACGACAACGAGCAGGGTGCGCGCCTGGCCGTGGAGCACCTGGTGGCCCGCGGTCGTCGGGTCATCGCCACCGTCACCGGGCCGCTGGACATGGAGGTCGGTCGGACCCGGCTGCGTGCCTATCGGGCCGCGCTCGAGGCGGCCGGCCTGGCGTACCACGACGACCTGGTCGCGCCGGGCGACTTCTCCCAGTCGTCGGGGGAGGAGGGCATGCGGGCGCTGCTGGTCCGGCGGCCCGACATCGACGCGGTGTTCTGCGCCAACGACCCGATGGCCGCCGGAGCGCTCGGCGTCCTGCGCGATGCCGGACGCCGAGTGCCCGAGGACGTGTCGGTGGTCGGCTTCGACGACTCCCGCATCGCCCTGTCGACTCATCCGCGGCTGACCTCGGTGCACCAGTCGCCGGAGGCGATGGGCCGGGCGATGGTCGACGTCGTCCTCGCCGCGATCGCCGAGCCCGAGGCCGCTCTCGGCCGGCGGATGCTGCCGACCCGGCTGGTGGTGCGCGAGTCCAGCTAGCGCACCGCCCGGGCGAACTCCCCGACCACGTCCGCGGCGGTCGTCTCGTGGGTGAGGGCGACCACGCCCTCACCGGCGTAGAGGTGCGCGACGGAGTAGTCCTGTCCGGAGACGGCGGCCCGGAAGCGGGTGCGGGCGCCCTCGTCCAGCTCCTCCTCGCGGCCGATCCACTCC
>NZ_DASZUF010000177.1:0-57019 GCF_035547795.1 Nocardioides sp. | reverse complement strand
CCTTGGCGCCGGCGCACAGGAGGAACTGGCCCATCGACGCGGCCAGGCCCATCCCGACCGTGGCCACATCGTTGGGGATGTAGTTCATCGTGTCGTAGATCGCCATGCCGGCGTCGACCGAGCCGCCCGGTGAGTTGATGTGCAGGAAGATGTCGGCCTCGGGGTCCTCGGCGGACAGCAGCAGCAGCTGGGCACAGATCGCGTTCGCGTTCTGGTCCCGCACCTCGGAGCCGAGGAAGACGATCCGCTCCTTCAGCAGCCGGCTGTAGATGTTGTCGTCGAGGAAGTTGATCCCGGCGCCGCCGCCCATCAGCGGCGCGTCGTACCCGTCGGGTGCGCTGGAGTTCAGGTTCACACGGGCGAGGTTAGCCCTCGGCGGTGACAGAACCACGAGAAGTACGGCGCTGTTCGCCGACAGCGGATTTCGCGGGTCAGGCCAGCCAGCGCAACAGCGCGTCGTGGACGTCGTGCCGGTTCGTCAGCGGCTCGCCGGGCGCCAGCTCGAACGACTCCGCATCGGGGAACAGGTCGACCACGTGTCGCGGCCGGCCGCCGCGGCGGTGCCGCCACCAGACCACGCCACCCAGCAGCGAGCCGAGCGGGCCGGGCCGCAGCGGCGGCCGCTCGGTGACCAGGAGGTGGTCGGCCCAGGTGGCCTGCTGCAGGCCGAGGAACGACGGCTCGGCGACCACGATGCCGGCCAGCTGCTGGTCCAGCCGCCTGCCCAGGTCGCTGGCCAGCCGGGCCGGCTCCACGCCGTAGCGCGGCACGCCCAGGCCGACGACCTCGGAGACCCGGCCGGTCCAGCTCGGCATGGTCGCGAACCTGACCGCGCAGGCCGCACGGACGGCCAGGCCGCCGTTGCCGGCCGCGATCACGGCGATGCGCTGCACCGGCACCGGCCAGGCCTCGACCAGGCGCTGCAACACCGAGGCCAGCTCCAGGCCGGCCTCGGTCGGCGAGCCGGGGTCGAGCCGGGTCGGCACCGGGGTCCAGCCGAGCAGGTGCTGCAGCCGCTCGGCGTACGTCGCCCCGGTGGTCTCGCTGCCGGCCCGCCACTGTCGCTCGTCGTGGCCGACGTCGGGCACCAGCACGAGCAGCCGGTCGGTGGGCGCGGGAGCGAGCACGGCGAAGTCGGTGGGCGTGACGTCCTCGCCGCCCAGCCGCAGCGCGACCAGCGGCCGCTCGACCGGGGTGGTGGTCCGGCCCAGCGGTGCGGTGGCGATCGCCAGCGGCACCCGCACCGGGGCCAGTGCGGCGATCTGGGCGACGATCGGGCCGGCGACCGGGGCGACCACCCGGGTGATCGGGCGGCGCACCCGCGAGGTGGCCCGCCAGCCGAAGCGGAGCAGCGCACCCAGACGGGTACGGCGCGGCTGGGTCGGGCTCACCCGCCCCAGCCTAGAGCGCCGCGCGCCCCGCACCCGGTGATCCGGATGCGGGGCGCGTCACATCGGCGCGGGGGCGACTCAGGCCTCGGTCGACTCCTCGGTCGACTCCTCGGCGCCCTCGGTCTCCTCGGCGAAGGTGCCGTCGGGCAGCAGGCCCTTGAGCCGGACCTCGTTGCCGGACTTGTCGGTGACCTTGGCACCCTCGACCAGCTCCGCGAGCGCCTTGCCGCGGACGATCTCGGCGGCGTACTCCTGGATGTGGTGCGGGTGCTCCTGCAGGTGGCCGAACGCCTGCTGCGGGTCCTGGCCGCTCTGCTGGGCGCGGCGGATGATGTGCTGGGTCAGCTCGTTCTGGTCGACGCCGTACTCGTTCTTGGCGGCGATCTCGTCGAGGACCAGCTGCGCGGCGACCGACTCGCGGACCCGGCGCTCGAGGTCGGCCTCGAACTCCTCCTGGGTCTGGCCCTCGTCCTCGAGGTACTTCTCCAGGGTGAGGCCGGCGAAGGCGAGCTGCTGCTCGAACTGCTGGCGGCGGTTGTTGAGCTCGTCGGTGACGATGCCCTCGGGCAGCGGGACCTCGACCTTCTCCAGCAGCGCCTCCAGGACCGCGTCGCGGGCGGCGGCGGCCTGCTCGAGGCGCTTGCCACGGCCCAGCCGCTCCCTGACGTCGGCCTTGAGCTCCTCGACGGTGTCGAACTCGCTGGCCAGCTGGGCGAACTCGTCGTCGACCTCGGGCAGCTCCTGCTCCTGCACCTGGGAGACCTTGACGACCACGTCGACGTCCTGGCCGATCAGGTCGCCGCCGACCAGCTGGCTGGTGAACTCCTTCTCCTCGCCGGCGGACAGACCGGTGACGGCCTCGTCGAGACCGTCGAGCATGCCGCCCTTGCCGACCTGGTAGCTCATCCCGGTGACCTCGGCACCCTCGACGGGCTGGCCGTTCTGGGTGGCCTTGAGGTCGATCACGACGAAGTCGCCGTCGGCCGCCGGACGCTCGACGTCCTTGAGGGTGCCGAACCGCTCGCGCAACGCCTGGACCTGCTCCTCGACGTCCTCGTCGGTGACCTCGACGTCGTCGACCTGGGCCTCGAGGCCGGCGTAGTCCGGCAACACGATCTCGGGCTTGACGTCGACCTCGGCGGTGAACTCCAGCGGGCCGTCGTCCTCGAACCTGGTGACCTCGATCTCCGGCTGCGCCAGCGGGGTCAGGTCGTTCTCCTGCATCGCCTCGGAGTACTTCTGCGGCAGGACGTCGTTGAGCGCCTGATCGCGCACCACGTCGCGGCCGACCTGACGGTCGATGACCTGCGGCGGGACCTTGCCCCGGCGAAAGCCGGGGACGTTGATCTGCTGGGCGATCTGCTTGTATGCCTTGTCGAGGCTCGGCTTGAGCTCCTCGAAGGGCACCTCGACGGTCAGCTTGGCCCGGGTCGGGCTCAAGGTCTCGACGGCGCTCTTCACAGGGTTTCTCCTCTAGTTGTCCGGTCGGTGAAGCGTCGGGACGACAGGACTCGAACCTGCGGTCTCCTGCTCCCAAAGCAGGCGCGCTAGCCACTACGCTACGTCCCGCGAAAACGGCGTCCGTGCCGTCTTCGAGCGGATGACGGGAATCGAACCCGCGTAGCCAGTTTGGAAGACTGGGGCTCTACCATTGAGCTACATCCGCGTGCTGCTCGCATGCGGCGTACCGCCTGCGGGCAACCCCGAAATGGTGCCACACCCTCGCGCCCACTCCCCAACCGGTGCGGGCGGCGAGATCACGACCTGGTCACCACCACCACCGCGCGGTCGTCGTCCTTGGAGCCCAAGGCGGTGACGAGCTTCTGCGCCGCACCGCGGAAGTCGCCGCGCAGCAGCTGCTCCGACTCGCCCAGCAGCCGGTCGATGCCGAGGTCGATGTCGCGCCGCGGCTCCTCCACCATTCCGTCGGTATAGAGGAGTACGGCGTCGCCGGCGCGCAGCCTGCCACCCGCACACAGGTACTCCGCCCCCTCGAGCAGGCCGAGCAGCGGGCCCTCGCTGGCCAGCACCGTCCACCGACCGCTGCCGGCGGCGCGCAGCACCGCCGGCGGGTGCCCGGCGGTGCGGATCTCGAAGTCGCCGGTGTCCAGCCGCAGCGAGAGGTGGATGGCGCTGGCGAAGCCCTCCGGCCAGTCCTGGCGCAGCAGGTACTCGTTGGCGGCCGGTAGGAACTGGTCCGGCGGCAGCGCGCCCAGCAGCCCGCCGAACGCGCCGGAGAGCAGCAGCGCCCGGGTGCCGGCCTGCTCGCCCTTGCCCGACACGTCGACCACGACGATCTCGATCCGATCCGGCCGCGGCCGGCTGGCAACCACGAAGTCGCCCGCGAACAGGGTGCCGCCCGCCGAAGCCAGCGCCGACTCGGCGTGCCAGCCGTCCGGCAGCTCCGGGATGCCGCCCTGGTTGAGGATCCGGTCGCGCAGGTCGACGAACATCGACTCGCCCAGCACGCCCGCCACGCCGAGCCGCGAGCGCCGAAACGACGTCAGCAGGATGATGAAGCCGAGCAGGAAGACGATCCCGATCGCGCCGGCGGTCAGCCCGGAGACGGGTCCGCGCCGCGCCAGCACGGAGATCACCAGCATGGTCATCACGCTGACCACGAACCACGGCAGCGTGCGCGGGCCGAGCAGCAGGCTGCCGAGCAGCAGCGGAACCAGCAGCGAGTTCAGCGGCACCGAGTCGGGCAGCACGGTGATCAGGACGGTCAGCACCAGCGCGGCCAGCAGCAGGGAGAGCAGCACCCGCGACTCGCGCCCGGAGCGACGCTGCCGCAGGCGCACCGCCGCGACGCGGCGCCGCAGCGCCGCGGGCGCGAACGCCGCCGCCAGGTTCATCGATGGTCCTCGCCTCGGGTCGGGAGCTTCACTGTACGGCCGCTCCTGTGCGGGACTTGTGAGGCCGCTGACAGCGCGGACACCAGAACAGGTTGCGGCCCTGGAGCTCCTGGGTGCGGATCGTCGCGCCGCAGACATGACAGGCCTGGCCGGTACGGCGGTAGACGTAGACCTCACCACCGTGGTCGTCGACCCGCGGCGGCCGTCCCATCGCCTCGGGGGTGTGCTCGGGTCGGACGGTGTCGATCCGGTTGTCGGTCACGCCCTGGTGCATCAGCTCGACCAGGTCGGTCCACATCGCCGTCCAGGTGCGCTTGGGCAGGCTGGCGCCCGGCCGCATCGGGTCGAGCCGGTGCCGGAAGAGCAGCTCGGCGCGGTAGACGTTGCCGACCCCGGCGAGCACCTCCTGGTTCATCAACAGCCCGGCGATCGGGGACCTGCTGCGGCTGATCTTGGCCCAGGCGCGCTCCGGATCGCCCGAACCGTCCGGCAGAGCGGCGCGCAGTGGGTCGGGGCCGAGCTTGGCCACCACCGCGTCCCGCTGCCCGACGGTGATCAGTTCGCAGGTGGTGGCCCCGCGCAGATCGGCGTAGGCCTGCTCGCCGACCAGCCGCAGCCGGACCTGGCCCACCGGCGGCGGCGCCTCGCCGGGCCCGACGGTCTGGCCGATCAGGAACTTGCCGTAGAGCCCGAGATGCACGTGCACGAATCGCTCGTCGGGGAACGCCACGAACAGGTGCTTGCCCCAGGCCTCGGCGTACTCCAGCGTCTGCCCGTCGACCAGCGCGGCCGACTCGGCGAACCTGCCCTGCGGACTGCCCACCCGCACGGGCCGGCCGGCGAAGGCGTCGCTCAGGTCGAGCGCGAGCCGGTGGAGGGTGTGCCCCTCCGGCACGTCAGTCCTGGTCCTCGGCCGGCCCGCGACCCCGGGCCGACTCCGGCAGCGGCGGACGCTGACCGGTCCGCTCGAAGTGGCTCAGCTGGTCGATGCGGCGCTGGTGACGCTCCTCGTGGCTGAACGGCTCGGCAAGGAAGAGCTCGACAAAGCGGGTCATGTCCTCGATCGGGTGCATCCGGCCGCCCACCGCGATGACCTGCGCGTCGTTATGCTCACGCGCCAGCTTGGCGGTCTCGTCGGAGTGCGCCAGGGCGCAGCGGATCCCGGCGACCTTGTTGGCGGCGATCTGCTCGCCGTTGCCCGAGCCGCCGATCACCACGCCGAGGCTGTCCAGCCCCTGGGCCCGATCGGCGGCCACGCCCTGGGCGGCCCGGATGCAGAAGACCGGGTAGTCGTCGAGCGCGTCGTACACGAACGGGCCGTGGTCGACGACGTCGTAGCCGAGCTCGGTGAGTCGGGCGTTGAGGTGGGCCTTCAGGTCGAGACCGGCGTGGTCGCAGCCGATGTGCACGCGCATGGCGCGAAGTCTTTCATGTCGATCCGGACCCAACGGGTACCGGACGGCATGACGACACACACCGACCTCCCGAACACCGCCGGTCTGGCCCTGGTCACCGGCGCGTCGAGCGGCATCGGCCGCTCTCTGGCCACGAAGCTCGCCGAGCACGGCCACGACCTGATCATCGCCGCCGAGAACGAGGACGTGCACGCCACCGCCGACGCGCTGCGCGGCCTCGGCGTGAGCGTCACCCCGGTCCAGGCCGACCTCGCCACCCCCGAGGGTGTCGAGGCGCTGTACGCCGAGGCGGCCGCGCGACCCGACCCCATCGACATCCTCGCCCTCAACGCCGGCGTCGGAGTCTCCGGCGCCTTCCACGAGCCCGACGTCGTCGACCACCTGCGCCTGGTCGACCTCAACGTCCGCTCCACCGTCCACCTCGCCGGCCTGGTGATCCGCGACATGGTCGCGCGCGGCACCGGGCGAGTGCTGGTGACCTCCTCCATCGCTGCCGTCGCACCGGGCCCCTACCACGCCACTTACGCCGCCTCGAAGGCGTTCGGGCATTCCTTCGCCGAGGGGATCCGCGAGGAGCTGAAGGACACCGGCGTCACCGTCACCTCGCTGATGCCGGGCCCGACCGACACCGACTTCTTCGCCCGGGCCGACATGGAGGACACCAAGGTCGCGCAGGAGAAGAAGGACGATCCGGACGACGTGGCCGACGACGCCTACCAGGCGCTGATGGCCGGCAAGCCGAGCGTGGTGGCCGGGTCGATCAAGAACAAGGTGCAGGCCGAGCTGGCCACTCACCTGCCCGACGCCGCCGCGGCGCCGATCATGGCGCAGCAGACCAAGCCGCAGAGCTAGTCAGGCGCGGTCCACCCGGTAGTGGGTCTGCGGGGCCGGGTCCGGCTTGCCACAGCTGACCATCGGCTCCTGCGTCTGGTAGGCGCTCACCCGCAGCCTCACGGAGCCGCTGGGTCCCCGGAGTTCGACGCTGTGAGTCGAATCCTGCCGTGGGTCACGCTCGGCGTGACTCACGACCCAGTCGCCGTAGCCGGCGCCGACATGGGCCAGCGCGGCCTGGACCTCGGCCGGATGACCGACCAGCCCGCGCAGCAGCCGCGGCAGGGTGCGGCCCGCCTCGGTGGCCGCCACCAGCTCCGGTACGTCGCGGGCCGACACCCGTCCGTGCAGGGCGGCCCCGGCCCGCCGGGGCGGGATGGTGACCACCACCGGCGCGAACCGGTGGCCGCCGGTGTGGCTGCAGCCCCAGACCCGGCCGGGCCGCAGATCCTCCAGCGCCTCGGCGACCGGACGGCCGTACAGGGCACAGCACCGGTCGCGCTTGGCGTGCGTGCAGACCAGGTAGAGCGGTCCGTCGTCGGCCTCACCGACGCTGCCGTCGAGCGGCAGGTCGGCCAGCTCGGCGTCGGCGTCGTAGCTGCCCCACCGCGTCACCGCCTGCCCGGGCAGGCGCAGCGCCCAGCGTCGCCGGCCGCCCCCGAAGCGACCCGGCGGACGGATCGCGAGCAGCCGCAGTCCGCCCGCGGCGGCACGGTGGTCCAGCTCGCGCGCGACGTCGGTGTCGAAGTCCGACTCGGCCAGCCCGGTCCGACCCCAGGCACCGGGCTGCTCGACCAGCAGCAGCCCGCCCTGGGTGAACGCCGTGCCGGCCATCGGCTCC
Source organism: Nocardioides sp. (assembly GCF_035547795.1). Taxonomy (GTDB): domain Bacteria; phylum Actinomycetota; class Actinomycetes; order Propionibacteriales; family Nocardioidaceae; genus Nocardioides. The sequence continues at coordinate 49,686 of NZ_DASZUF010000177.1, read as the reverse complement.
TCACGGACCGCCGCGAGCACCGAGCAGTGTTGGTCCATCGTCCCTCAGCCCAGCGCCGCCGCGATCCGCGGAGCGATCTCGCGAAGGGCCTTGCCGCGGTGGGAGATGGCGTCCTTCTCGGCGACGCTCAGCTCGGCGCTGGTGCGAGCGTCGGCGCCCTCGGCCGCGATGGTGTCGTCGGCCACGAAGAGCACGTCGTACCCGAAGCCGCCACCGCCGCGCAGCTCACGGATCACGCGGCCCTCCATCCGGGCCTCGACGACCAACTCCCCGCCGGCGTGTACGAACGCGACCGCGCAGGCGAAGTGCGCACCGCGCCGTACGTCGGGGACGTCGTGGAGCTGCTCGAGCAGCAGCCGGTTGTTGCGGGCATCGTCCTTGGGCATCCCCGACCAGCGCGCCGAGAGCACCCCCGGCATGCCGTTGAGGGCGTCGACGCACAGCCCGGAGTCGTCGGCGACGCTGGGCAGCCCGGTCGCGGCGAAGCCGGCCCGGGCCTTGATCAGCGCGTTGTCCTCGAACGTGGCGCCGTCCTCGACCGGCTCGTCGTAGAACGCGACATCGTCGAGGCCGACGACCTCCACGCCGGGGACCAACGGCTCGAGGATGCGGTGCATCTCGGCCAGTTTCTTGGCATTGCGGGAGGCGACGAAGATTCGGGGCATGACGTGACCTCTCAAGCGGTGGAAAGTGACTACTCGACCGGCCGAAAGTGACCTCTCGGACGGGCCGGGCTCCCTCAGCGGGCCAAGGCCGCCAGCTGCAGCCGAGTGAGGTCGGCGCAGCCCTTCTCCCCCAGCGCCAGCAGGGCGTCGAGCTCGGCCCGGTCGAAGGCGGCGCCCTCGGCGGTGCCCTGCACCTCGACGAACTTCCCGGTGCCGGTCATCACGATGTTCATGTCGGTCTCGGCGCGCACGTCCTCCTCGTAGGGCAGGTCCAGCCGCGGCACGCCGTCGATGATGCCGACCGAGACCGCCGCCACCGACCCGGTCAGCGCGGCCGGCACACCGAGGGAGGCGACCGCGTCGGCCAGCGCGACGTACGCACCGGTGATGGAGGCGGTGCGGGTCCCGCCGTCGGCCTGGAGCACGTCGCAGTCGATCTGGATGGTGTTCTCGCCGAGCGCCCGGTAGTCGATGACGGCACGCAGCGAGCGGCCGATCAGCCGGCTGATCTCGTGGGTCCGGCCGCCGATACGGCCCTTGACCGACTCCCGGTCCGAGCGTGTGTTGGTCGAGGCCGGCAGCATCGCGTACTCCGCCGTCACCCAGCCCAGGCCCGAGCCCTTGCGCCAGCGCGGCACGCCCTCGGAGGCGGAGGCGGCGCACAGCACCTTGGTCCGGCCGAACTCGACGAGGACGGAGCCGGCGACGTGGTCGAGCCAGTGGCGGGTGATCGTGATGGGGCGGAGCTCGTCGTCGGCTCGCCCGTCGGCGCGGGTCGTCATGGGCTGAACCCTAGGGGATGTCCCACGCGTGACCCGCGCCGACGGTCTGCTACTTGACCTCGGCCCGCAGGATGCGGCGCAGGCCGATCGCCAGCGGCAGCAGGAACCAGATGCAGCCCGAGACGATGAGCTTGCCCCACTCGCTGCCGGTCATGTTCCAGAAGCCGTCGTAGAGGTGGTTCTGGGCGTCGCTGAAGTTGATCCACTCCGCGAAGGACTTGAACCAGTCCATCAGCGCGCTGCCGATCGCCAGGATCGTCGGCAGCGCGAACAGGTAGGCGAAGTAGATGACGATCGCGGCCGGTGTGTTGAGCAGCAGCGCGGCCAGCGCGAAGCCGAGCAGCATCGCGATCGTCTGGGTGATGATGAAGCCGGTGACCCCGGCACCGCCCGACCAGTCGACGTGGCCGGCGATGGCGCCGTAGAGCAGGTTGAACAGCGCCCCCATCACCAGCGCGAAGAGGACCGTCAGGGCCGTCCAGACCAGGCCGACGACCATCTTCGCCTGCACGACCAGCGAGCGGCGCGGCTCGAGGGAGAACGTCACCATCGCGCTGCGCTGGCTCCACTCCGAGGTGACCAGCATGATGCCGAGCACCGGGAGCAGCAGTTGGCTGATGAAGCCGGCGACCGTGGCGAACGTGCCGAACTGCACGTCGTCGACGTCCTGGACGCCCGTCACGATCGCGGCGATCAGCTCGGCGATGAGCACGATCGCGCCGATCGCGAACAGCAGCCAGAAGCTGGCCCGGGTGTCCCACGACTTGCGGAACTCGACCCGCACCAGCCGGGAGAACGAGATGGTGTCCGGTACGGCGGGGGCCGCGGCGTCCGGCGTCAGCGTGGTCATGCGATGGCTCCGTTCGGAGTGGAGAGGTCGGCCTCGCGCGCGGTGTCGGCGGTGAGCTGCAGGAACAGCTCCTCCAGGCCGCCGTCGCCGCTGCGCAGGTCGGAGAGGACGATGTGGTGCTCGACGGCGGTGCGGCCGACCTCGACCGGCTCGCACGCCACCCGCAGGCCGTCACCGGCCGGGGTGACAGCGATGTCCTTGCCCTGCAGGGCCCGGGCCAGCGCGTCGTTGTCGAGCGAGGTGACCAGGGTCTCGGCGGGCCCGGCGTGCGCCATCAGTGTCTTGCGGTCGCCCTGCGCCACGATCTTGCCCTTGCCGATCAGGATCATCTCGTCGGCGATCAGCTCGACCTCGTGCAGCAGGTGGCTGGAGAGCAGCACCGTGCCGCCCTTGTCGGCGTACGACTTGAGCAGGCCACGCATCCAGCGGATGCCGGCCGGGTCGAGGCCGTTGGCCGGCTCGTCCAGGATCAGCACCTCGGGGTCGCCCAGCAGCGCATGGGCGATGCCAAGGCGCTGCTTCATGCCCAGCGAGTAGTTCTTCACCCGGCGCTTGGCCTCGCTGGGGGTGAGCGAGACCAGGTGCAGCATCTCGTCGACCCGGCTCATCGGCAGGCCCATCGTCATCGCGCCGAGGGTGAGGATCTCGCGGCCGGTGCGGCCGCCGTGCTGGGCCGACGCGTCGAGCAGCACGCCCACGGTGCGTCCGGGGTTGGGGATGTCGTGGAAGTGCTTGCCGTTGATGGTGGCGTTGCCCTTGGTCGGCGGGGTGAGCCCGACCATCACGCGCATCGTGGTCGACTTGCCGGCGCCGTTGGGCCCGAGGAAGCCGGTCACCCGACCGGGCTGGCACTCGAAGCTGACGTCGTCGACCGCGGTGTAGCTCCCGTAGACGCGGGTCAGTCCCTCTACCTTGATCATGGACCCCAGCCTGCCCTGTCAGAGCAGGGTTCGCATCGGGGAATCCCCCGATTCGGCCAGGACAGATGTCACAGGTCGTACGTCGCACCCGGCGCGGCGAGGTCGACCGGCCCGTCGAAGACGCCCTCGGTCTCGGCCAGGATGTCCGCCGCGTCGTGCCAGGGCGGGATGTGGGTGAGCACCAGCCGCTTCGCCTGAGCCGCCGTCGCCGCCGCGGCCGCCTCGCGGCCGGTCAGGTGCAGGCTCGGCGGGTTGTCGTCCTCCTCGCGGAAGGAGGCCTCGCACAGGAACAGGTCCGCGCCGGCGGCCATCTCCGCCAGGGCACCGGTGGGGCCGGTGTCGCCGCTGTAGGCCAGCGTGGTCTCGTCGACCGTGACCCGGAACGCGTAGGCGTCGACCGGGTGGTCCACCGGCCGGCTCTCCACCGTGAACGGCCCGATGTGCGCCGCCGGCCCGTGCTTGTGGAACTCGAACTCCTCGCGCATGCCGGGCTTGCGTGGCAGGTCGTAGGCACGCGCCAGCCGGCGCGGGGTGCGTCTGGGGCCGTAGACCGGGATCGGCGGTTGGGCGCCGCTGGGGTGGTACTTGCGCAGCACGTAATAGCTGGTCAGATCGATGCAGTGGTCCGCGTGCAGATGGCTAAGGAAGACCGCGTCGACGGCGAGCGGGTCGACGTACTTGTGCAGCGCGCCGAGCGCGCCGTTGCCCAGGTCCAGCAGGATGCTCCAGGTGCGCCCGTCCGCGTCGTCGGCCTGGACGAGGTAGCAGCTCGCGGGTGAGTCGGGGCCCGGATAGGAGCCGCTGCAGCCGACGATCGTCACACGCACGAGACGCAAGGCTAGGGGCTCAGCCTGTGATTGGCATCAGGTGTTGACGCAGGTCACGCCCAGAGCTGGCCCTCGAGCCCTTCCTCGGCCTCGTCGATGGTGCCCTCGTAGGCGCCGGTCGACAGGTACTTCCAGCCGCCGTCGGCGACCACGAACGCGATGTCGGCCCGTTCCCCCGACCGCACCGACTTGGCGGCCTGGCCGAGCGCGGCGTGCAGGATCGCGCCGGTGGAGATGCCGGCGAAGATGCCCTCGAACTCCAGCAGCTCGCGCACCCGGCGGACGGCGTCGCGCGGGCCGACGGAGAAGCGGGAGTCGATCAGGCCGGCGTCGTACAGCTCGGGGACGAAGCCCTCGTCCAGGTTGCGCAGGCCGTAGACCAGCTCCCCGTAGCGCGGCTCGGCGGCGATGATGCGTACGTCGGGCTTGGCTCGCCGGAAGAACCGGGAGACGCCCATCAGGGTGCCGGTGGTGCCCAGCCCCGCCACGAAGTGGGTGATGCTCGGCAGGTCGGCCAGCAGCTCGGGGCCGGTGCCCTCCTCGTGCGCGAGCGCGTTCGCGGCGTTGCCGTACTGGTAGAGCATCACCCAATCGGGGTGCTCGGCGGCGAGCCGCTTGGCGACCCGGACCGCCTCGTTGGAGCCACCCGCGGCCGGGCTGGAGACGATCTCGGCACCCCACATCCGCAGCAGCTGACGGCGCTCCGGCGAGGTGTTCTCCGGCATCACGCACACGATCCGGTAGCCCTTGAGCTTGGCCGCCATCGCCAGGGAGATGCCGGTGTTACCGGACGTGGGCTCGAGGATGGTGCAGCCCGGCCGGAGGGTGCCGTCCTTCTCCGCCTCCTCGATCATCTTGAGGGCCGGGCGGTCCTTGATCGAGCCGGTCGGGTTCCGGTCCTCGAGCTTGGCCCACAGGCGCACCTCGCTGTCTCCCCGGTTGACCTGCGCGGAGAGCCGCGGCAGACCCACCAGCGGCGTATTGCCGACGGAGGACAGGAGGTCATCGAAGCGCATGGGTCCAGTCTCGCATCCGCGGTTGGGTCGATCCCATTCGCTGCCCGGTCACCGGGAGCCGGCGACCAGCCCGGATCCGATCGCGTAGACCACCAATTGGGCCCGGTCCCGCGCCCCGAGCTTGATCATCGCCCGGCTGACGTGGGTACGGACGGTCTCGGGCGAGAGGTGCAGCAACCCCGCGATCTCGCCGTTGGAGCGGCCGGTGGCCACCCAGCCGACGACCTCTCGCTCGCGATCGGTCAGCTCGTGGATGCGCGGGTGTGGGTCGAGCATCGACCTACCGCCGCGGCCGGGCACGGCGTAGTGCTCGATGACCCGTCGGGTCACCGACGGCGCCAGCAGCGAGCCGCCGTCGGCGACCACCCGGATCGCATCCAAGAGGCGGGCGGGCTCGGCGTCCTTGAGCAGGAAGCCGCTGGCGCCCTGGCGCAGCGCCTCGAAGACGTACTCGTCGAGCTCGAACGTCGTCAGCATCACCATCCGCACACCGTCCAGGATCGGGTCGGCCACCACGTCGGCCAGCAGTTCGAGGCCGTCTCGGACCGGCATCCTGATGTCGCAGAGCACCACGTCGGGGCGGGTGGCGCGGATCATCCCGAGGGCGAGCCGACCGTCGGCAGCCTCACCGACCACCTCGATGCCCTCCTCGGGCTCGATCAGGGTGCGCAGCCCCACCCGCACCAGCGTCTGGTCGTCGACCAGCGCGACTCGGATCATTGCTCGACCTCCCACTCCCGGCCGACCGGCAGCTCCGCCCGGACGACGAATCCCTGCTCGCCCGGCCCGGCCGACAGCACGCCGCCCAGGCGCTCGGCGCGGGCGCGCATGCCCCGCAGCCCCATGCCCTCCGTGGGCGGATCGCCGCGCACCGGACCGTCGTCGGCCACCACCAGCAGCAGCCGGTCGTCTGGCAGTGTCATCTCGAGCAGCACGCGCTGGGCGCCGGAGTGGCGCAGTACGTTGGTCAGCGCCTCCTGCACGATGGCGTACGCCGTCGCGCCGGCCTCGGCGCAGACGCGGTCGGCGAGGTCGCCGTCGCGGCGTACGTCGATGACCAGACCGCCCGCGCGCAGTCGGTCCAGCAGCAGATCGATGTCGGCGAGGCCGCGGGCGGGTGCCCGGTCCGGCGTCGCGTCGCCGGGGGCGAGCCGGCCGAGCTCGACGCGCAGCGCGTCGAGCGAGTCACGGCTGGCGTCGCGGATGCCCTCCAGGAGCCGGCGGATGGCCGGATCGGGCTGCTCCTGCCGGTCGGTGAGATGCAGTGCGACACCGGCGTGCATGGCGATCACGGCCAGCCCGTGGCCGACGCCGTCGTGCAGTTCACGGGCCATCCGCAGCCGTTCCTCGGTCGCCACCAGCCGGGCCCGCTCGGCGCGGGCCCGGCCCCGGTCGCCCAGCGACCAGCCGGCGAAGGCGGCCCCCGTCGACAGCGCGACCACCCCGACGCACTCCCAGAACGCCTCGCTCCACGGCGCACCGTGCCACGCCGCCCGGAGCACCGGCCCGGTCACCGCCAGCACCCCGGCCGGCACGAGGACGGGCGTGAGCCCGGGCGCACGGACCCGCTGCGCCGCCACCAGGGTGGTGAGCGGAAGGGCGAGGAAGACCGGCCCGTTGGTCAGACCGGTGCCGAAGTAGCCGAGCACGGCCGCCCCGCACAGCAGCACGCCGGCCCGCGGCCACACCGAGGCCCCGACGAGGGTCGTCCCGGCCAGTCCGGCGAACAGGAACGCCAGACCGAAGTGGTCGGCGCCGCCGTGGCCGTGCTCCGCACCGAGAGAGCCGGCGAGAAGCAGGAAGGCGACCAGCAGCCACCACGGGTTCACTCGGGACACGATCCGAGCCTAGGAGCCCGGCACCCCCACGGCGTACGACGCGACGCGGCCGCCGGCTACGTCGGATTGCGTAGCCGGCCGTCGCTCCTCGGCGGACGGCCCCGCGATCCCGGGGCGCCAGAGTCGAAGCCATGGACCTGACAGATGAGCCGGACGACACCGAGGTCGTCGTCCGCACCGACGCGCTGACCAAGACGTACGCCGGCCGCCGCGCCGTCGACGCCGTCGACCTGACCGTGCGGCGCGGAGAGATCTACGGCTTCCTCGGGCCGAACGGCGCCGGCAAGACCACGACGCTGCGGATGCTGCTCGGGCTGGTGCGCCCCACCGGCGGCAGCGCCCGCGTCCTCGGTGGCCACCCCGGCACGCCGGAGGTCACCCACCGGCTGGGCGCCCTGATCGAGGGCCCCGGCTTCTACCCCTACCTGTCCGGACGGGCGAACCTGGAGACGCTCGCCCGCTACCGGGGGCTGCCGCACTCGGCGGTGACGGACGCGCTGGCGCGGGTGGACCTGACCGACCGGGCCGGAGACAAGTTCCGCTCCTACTCACTGGGCATGAAGCAGCGCCTCGGCGTCGCCGCGGCCCTCCTCGGCGACCCGGAGCTGATCGTGCTCGACGAGCCCACCAACGGGCTCGACCCGGCCGGCATGGCCGACATGCGCGCGCTGGTGGTGGCGCTGGCCCGCGACGGGCACACCATCCTGCTCTCCAGCCACCTGCTGGCCGAGGTCGAGGAGATCTGCGACCGGGTCGGCATCATCGCCGGCGGCCGGCTACGGGCCGAGTCGACCGTCGCCGAGCTGCGCGGCACCAGCCGACTGCGGATCGTCGCGACGCCGACCGAGCGCGCGGTCGCCACCGCGCAGCGGCTCGCCGGCCCCGCGGCCGTCGACGTCGACCTCGGCGACCCGGCGGCCCCGGCGGTGCGGATCGACGTACCCGCGGAGCGGACGCCCGAGCTGGTCGCCGCCCTGGTGGCCGACGGCGCCGCGATCCACGACGTACGCCGCACGGAGCGGACCTTGGCGGAGGTCTTCTTCGAGATGACCGGCTCGGCCGAGCCGGAACCCACCGACCTGCTGGAGGCAGCCCGATGAGCACCACGACCGCACTCCCGTCCGCCCGCTACGGCGTCGCCCGGGCCTGGCGCGCCGAGACGTTCCGATTGCGCCGCTGGACGGCCGTGTGGGTGCTGGCCGCCGCCTGGCTGCTCCTGGACGCGCTGTTCACCTTCGTCTTCAACTGGGTCAGCTACGCCAGCGGCTCGACGAACTTCTCCAACCAGGGCGAGTCCAAGGCCGACCTGCTCGCCTCGATCCTCCCCGGCGCACTCGCCGAGAACCTGCCCCAGGGCATGCCGCTGTTCGGCGGCGCGCTGATGATGGTGCTCGGCGCGATCATCGCCGGCAACGGTTACGGCTGGGGCACCTGGAAGACCGTCTTCACCCAGGGCCCGAGCCGTACGTCGACGGTGCTCGGGTCGATCCTGGCCACCATGACGGCCGTGCTCGCGCTGCTCGTCGTGACCATCGCCCTGGACGTGGCGTTCTCGCTGGTGATCGCCGGCGCCGAGTCGCAGTCGGTGCACTGGCCCACCGCCGCGGCGATGGGCAAGTCGATCCTGGCCGCGCTGATGGTGATGGAGATGTGGGCGCTGGCCGGCTATCTGCTCGGCACCGTCGCCCGGAATCCGGCGGTCTCGATCGGCCTGGGTCTGGTCTGGAACATGGTGATCGAGAATCTGCTGCGCGGCGTCGGCAACTCGCTGCACGCGGTCGCCGTGCTCACCCACTTCCTGCCCGGCACCTCCGCCGGGTCGCTGGTCGGCCGGCTGGCCGGCATCGACCCGGTCAACGCCACCCCGGGCGTGTTCGACACGCTCGGGACGGCGCGGGCCGTCGTCACCGTCGCGATCTACCTGGCGGCGTTCCCGGTGCTCGCCGGGTGGGTGCTGCGGCGCCGCGACGTCGCGTGAGCCCGGGGCCGGGCTCGAGGATCAGCGAGTCAGCAGCCGCCGGCGACGGCCGGCAGCACGACGACCTGGTCGCCGTCCTTGAGCTCGGCCTGGAGGCCGCCGATGAAGCGCACGTCCTCGTCGTTGACGTAGACGTTGACGAACCGGCGCAGGTCGCCGTTGTCGATCAGACGGTCCTTGATGCCGGGGTGGTTGGCCTCGAGGTCGTCGATGAGCGCGCTGAGGGTGGTGCCGTCGGCGGTGACGGCCTTCTCCCCGGCCGTGTAGGTGCGCAGGATGGTCGGGATCTTGACCTCGATGGCCATGTCTTCTCCTTGTTCTATGGTCCTGTGTTCGCGGCGCTCAGGGCAGCGCGGGTACGACGGTGACCTCTTCCTCGGTCACCTCGCCGTCCACGATCCGGTAGGAACGAAACTCGACGGGGCCCTCGTTATTCCCGTGCTCGCGCGTGCTGACCAGCACGTAGTGCGCGCCGGGCTCGCTGGCCAGGCCGATGTCGGTCCGGCTCGGATAGGCCTCGGTGGCGGTGTGGGAGTGGTAGATCACCACCGGCTCCTCGCCGTTCGCCCACATCTGCTTGTAGAGCTCGAGCAGCTCGGTCGAGTCGTACTCGTAGAACGTCGGGCTCCCCGCGGCGTTGACCATCTCGACGAACCGCTCCGGTCGGTCCGAGCCCTCGGGCCCGAGCACCATGCCGCACGCCTCGTCGGGGTGGTCCCGCTTGGCGTGCGCGACGATCGCGTCGTAGGTCGCCTGGGAGATGGTCAGCACGGCGACAAGCCTAGGTTGCGGCGTCCTTCGCCACGTCATCGCCCATCCCGTGGGACGGTGCCGAGGCGCCCGCCGCGATGCGCTACGCGGCCCGGCTCAGCGACTCGACCAGGGTCTCCTGCAGATAGCCCACCCACTGGTAGATCCGGTACACCTGCCCGTGCGGGTCGTCCTCGGAGAGCGCCTCCCAGTAGCCCTCGTCGTCGTCCTCGATGCCGAGCCGGGTGGCCAGCGCGAGCCGGATGTCGGTGAAGGAGCGCATCCAGGTCTCGGCAGTGGCCGGGTCGAGCTCGACGTCGATCACCAGGCCGTCCTCGGCCAGCTCCGGCGGCAGGCCGGCCTCCTCCAGCGTGTCGATGATGGTCGAGGCAGCCTTGGCCTTGCCGTCGCGCAGCGCGCTCTCGGTGAACCGGCGGAACTCCCCCGCCGCCTCCTCGTCGTCGCGGTAGGCGGTCGGAAACAGCCGGGCCAGCACCGGGTCGTCGGGCTCGGTGGTCGGCCCGGAGAAGTCGAACATCGCCTCCAGCGGGTCGACCGAGGTCTGCGGCAGCGCCGCCTCGTTGTGCAGCAGCTCGACCAGCTGGGAGGCCAGCGAGCGCAGCAGGTCGGCCTCGAAGCCGCTGAACGTGGCGATGACCTGCCGGCCCCGACGGTGGTAGGAGAAGCCGCTCACTCTTGCCGCTCCAGGGTGGCCCACAGCCCGTACTCGTGCATCGCCTGCACGTCCCGCTCCATCTCCTCGCGGGTGCCGGAGCTGACCGCGGAGCGGCCGTCGTTGTGGACCTCCATCATCAGCTTCTCGGCCTTCTTCTTCTCGTAGCCGAAGTACTTCTGAAAGACGTAGGTGACGTACGACATCAGGTTGACCGGGTCGTTCCAGACGATCGTGATCCAGGGCGTCGCCGGGATCGCGACATCGTCGGCAACCGGTTCGTCGAGTTCCACAGGGCTCGGCGCGGACATGTGTCCCATCGTGCCACGATGAGCCCGTGGACTCGACAAGCCCATCGTCGACGGCGCTGCTGACCGATCACTACGAGCTGACCATGCTGCAGGCCGCACTGGCCGGGGGCACGGCGGGGCGCCGCAGCGTCTTCGAGCTGTTTCCCCGACGCCTCCCCGAGGGCAGGCGGTACGGCGTGGTCGCCGGCGTCGGCCGCGCATTGGAGGCGATCGCGTCGTTCCGCTTCACCCAGCCCGTGCTGGCCGCCCTCGAGGGCGTGGTCGACGGGCCGACGCTGGCCTGGCTGGCCGACTACCGGTTCACCGGCGACGCGTGGGGATACCCGGAGGGCGAGGTCTACTTCCCGCACTCGCCGCTGCTGACAGTCGAGTCCAGCTTCGCCGAGGCGGTGCTGCTGGAGACGGTGTTGCTCTCCATCTACAACCATGACAGCGCGATCGCCTCGGCGGCCTCCCGGATGACGCTGGCAGCGGGCGGGCGGCCCTGCATCGAGATGGGCTCGCGCCGTACCCACGAGGCGGCCGCCGTGGCCGCCGCCCGGGCCGCCTACGTGGCCGGCTTCGAGGCGACCTCGAACCTGGCCGCCCGGGCGCAGTACGGCATCCCCTCGACCGGGACCTCGGCGCACTCCTTCACCCTGCTGCACGACACCGAGGCGGACGCGTTCCGTGCGCAGGTCGACTCGCTCGGGGCGGCCACCACGTTGCTGGTCGACACCTACGACATCGCCGAGGCGGTCCGGCTGGGCGTCTCGGTGGCGGGCCCCGAGCTGGGCGCGGTCCGGATCGACTCGGGCGACCTGGCGGTGCTGGCCCGCGACGTACGCGAGCAGTTGGACGCGCTGGGCGCCCGCGACACCCGGATCATCGTGACCAGCGACCTGGACGAGTACGCGATCGCGGCGCTCGCGGTCGCCCCCGTCGACGGGTACGGCGTCGGCACCCAGCTGGTCACCGGCTCGGGCGCGCCGACCTGCGGGTTCGTCTACAAGCTGGTCGCGCGCGAGGGCGACTCCGGTGAGCTGGTGCCGGTGGCCAAGCGCAGCGTGGACAAGGTCTCGATGGGCGGGCGGAAGTACGCCCTGCGCCGCCGCTCGCCCGACGGCGTGGCCGAGGCCGAGGTGATCGGCGTCGGCGCGCCACCCGACGACGCCCCGCCCGATGGCCGCGACGATCGCCCGCTGCTGGTGCCGCTGGTGCGCGACGGCGAGATCGTCGGCCGCGAGCCGCTGACCGCCGCCCGCGACCGGCACGCCGCCGCCGTCGCCGAGCTGCCGATCGCGGTGCAGTCGATGATGCGCGGCGAGCCCGTCATCCCCACCCTGTTCGCCTGAGGATTCGCCTGAGGATCGGCCTAGGCTGAGCCCATGGCTCGCGCGCTGATCGTGGTCGATGTCCAAAACGACTTCTGCGAGGGCGGGTCGCTGCCCGTGACCGGCGGCGCCCAGGTGGCGCACGACATCGCGGCACTGCTGCGAGCCCGCAGCGCCGGCCTCCCGGACGCGGCGCGCTACGACGTGGTGGTCGCCACCAAGGACCACCACGTCGATCCCGGGCACCATTTCGGGAACCCGCCGGACTACGTCGACACCTGGCCCGCGCACTGCGTGGTCGGCACCGACGGCGAGGCGTTCCACCCCAATCTCGATCCCGAGCCATTCGACGCGATCTTCCGCAAGGGCGAGCACGCCGCCGCCTACTCCGGCTTCGAGGGACGCACCGAGGACGGCAGCACCCTGGCCGGCTGGCTGCACGACCACCACGTCACCGAGGTCGACGTCTGCGGCCTGGCCACCGACCACTGCGTGCGCGCCACCGCCCTGGACGCCCGCCGCGAGGGCTTCGGGACCCGGGTCCTGACCGCACTGAGCGCCGGCGTCGCCCCCGAGACCACCCGGCTCGCGCTCGCCGAGCTGAGGGAGGCCGGCGTCACCGTCGTGTGAGTTCGTCCGGCGGATTGGGAATACATAGGGAACCTATGTATGTTAGGGAGACGTGACCGATCCCGCCGCCGACCTCGTCGTCCTCGCCGCCAGCCTGGTCCGACAGGTGCGCCGCGAACTCGGCGTGCCCGCCGCCTACCGGGTGCTGGCCGTCCTCGATGACATCGGGCCAGCCAGCATCAGTCAGCTGGCCGCCGCCGACGGCACGTCGCAGCCGACCATGAGCGCCCAGGTGGCGACCCTCGTCGCCGAGGGGTACGTCGCCAAGGCGCCCGACCCCAGCGACGCCCGCGCCCAGGTGCTCACCATGACCGACACCGGCCGTGCCCACCTGCTGGCGAACCGCGACCGGATCGCCGACGCGGTGCGCGACCGCCTGGCCGGCCACTCGGACGAGCAGATCGCCGTGGCCGTCGCCGTACTCAAGAGCCTCACCGAGAAAGGAAACCAGTGACCTCCCCCGCAACCGAGCCCCAAGGCTCGTTCCTCAAGCAGCCGCGCGCCGTCTGGGCCGTGGCCTTCGCCTGTGTGATCTCCTTCATGGGCCTCGGCCTCGTGGACCCGATCCTGACCTCCATCGCCAAGCAGCTGCACGCGGGCGCCGACCAGGTCTCGCTGCTGTTCACGTCGTACATGGCCGTGACCGGGGTCGCGATGCTGATCACCGGCTTCGTGTCCAGCCGGATCGGCGCGAAGAAGACCCTGATCGCCGGCCTGGTCCTCATCGTGATCTTCTCCGCCGTGGCGGGTGCGATGAACAGCGTGGGCGGCATCGTCCTCGCGCGCGCCTTCTGGGGTCTGGGCAACGCGCTGTTCATCGCGACCTCGCTGGCCACGATCGTGACGCTGGCCGCCGGGTCGCTGAAGCAGGCCGTCCTGCTCTACGAGTCCGCGCTGGGCATCGGCATCGGGCTCGGGCCGATCGTGGGCGGACAGCTCGGCGGGATCTCGTGGCGGGCGCCGTTCTTCGGCGTCGCGGTGCTGATGTTCATCGCCCTGGTCGCCACCGCCGTCTTCCTGCCGACGATCCCCACCCAGGGCCCGAAGACCTCGATCGCCGACCCGATCAAGGCGCTGCGCTACCCCGGCCTGCTGGTGGTCGCGCTGACGTCGCTGCTCTACAACTTCGGCTTCTTCACCCTGATGCTCGCCGCGCCGTTCCCGCTGCAGACCAGCGCCGCCAACGTCGGCTGGATCTTCTTCGGCTGGGGTCTGCTGCTGGCCTTCAACTCGATCTGGGGCGCGCCCTGGCTGGAGTCGAAGATCGGCACCGTCGCCTCGATCGTGTTCGCGCTCGTCGGCTTCGCCGCGCTGCTGGCGATCATGGCGCTGTGGACGACCCACAAGCCGGTCATCGTGGTCTGCGTGATCCTCGCCGGCGCGTTCCTCGGCAACAACAACACCGTCATCCCCCCCCTGGTGATGGGCTCGGCGCCGGTGCCGCGGCCGGTGGCCTCGGCGTCGTACTCCTTCGTGCGCTTCGCCGGCGCCTCGGTGGGCCCCTACCTCGCCGGCAAGCTGCTCGTGCACAACATCCACTCGCCGTTTTGGATGGGTGCCGCCGCGACTGCGCTCGCCGTGGTGCTGCTGCTGAGCTTCAAGCGGTTCGTGCCCGCCGCCAGCGCCCCGAGCCACGGCTCGGCCGAGGAGGCCGAGGTGCTGGAGACCGCGGACCTGGACTAGCAGCCGGCTAACAGCCCAGGGTGCCGTCGGCCAGCCCGGCCGACAGCGCCAGCCAGGCGTCGCCGAAGTACGTCGGCGACGCCTGGGCCGTCTCCGCCGCCTCCCCGCGCAGCCGGGCGGCGGCACCGGCGTCGCCCGCGGCCGCGGCCGCGGCGGCGCCGCCGAGCAGGGCGACGACGCTCGGGTCGCGGTTGTAGACCGTCCCGGTGACGCTGCGGGCCAGCGCGCCGGAGTCGTCGCCGAGCCGGCCCCACCAGCGCGCCGCGATGTCCTTCGCGGTCTTCGAGCAGCCATAGCCGAACCAGAGCGGCAGCCGCTGGGCGTCCGCGCCGTACTGGGCGCGGTTGCCGGCGCTGCCGATGGGCGTGTAGCCGTCGTCGTCGAGCAGCGCCCAGTCCGGCGGCAGGTCCTTGCCGCTGCCGCTGGCCTTGTCGACCAGCGCCACCGTGGCGGTCGCGGCCTGGGTCCAGCGCTGGTCGCCGGTCATCCGGGCCAGCGCGGTGTAGACGCCCGGCATCCAGTACGACGGGTCGACCTTCGGCCGCTGGTCTCCCACGGCCCAGGGCCCACCCAGCGGCACCGGGCCGCGCGGCGTCTGGGCCGACTCGTGGTCGAGCACCGCACCCGCGACCCGGCGGCCGTCCTGATGCAGCGACGCCGCCTGCGGCCCTTCGTAGCGCAGCAGGGCATAGGCGGCCAGGATGTCGGCATCGCTGGCCGAGGCGTCGTCGCGCACGGTCCCGTCCGCGTCTGCGTTCCAGCTCAGCAACCCGTCGGGGCGCTGCAGGTGCCTCTTCGTCCAGGTCCAGATGGTGCGAGCGAGATCCTGCCGGCCGGCGAGCTCGGCGATCAGCATCCCGTAGGCCTGGCCCTCGCTGACCACGTCGCCGTGCTCGTCCTTGCGCAACACGGCCCCGTCCGCGTCCACGTACGTCGACAGGAACCGCTGGGCGGCCGTCTGCGGGCCCATCGGCTTCGGGGGGTTGGGCGTCGTACCGCCGCCGCAGGACGCCAGCAGCGTCACCGCCACGACGGCGGGCCGGAGCCGGGTGAACCGGGTCAGCATCCCTCGCCGGTAACCGCCCCGGTGCGCCCTACTACGCCCGCCACCCAAGGTGTCACAGTGATGCTTCGCACAGTCGGCGGCACGTCGTGGAGCCGGTGTACGGCGAAGCCGCCGCCTCAGGAGCTCTTGCGCTGGGCCGCCCACTCCCGGATCCGCTCGATCCGGGAGCGCAGCTGCTCGGCGGTGGCGACGGCGGCCGCCGGGCCGCCGCACTCGCGCCGCAGGGCGGCATGGGTGATCCCGTGGGCCTGGCCGGTGCGGTGGTGCCAGGCGGCGACCAGCCCGTTCAGCTCGCGTCGCAGCACCGCCAGCTGCTCGTGGGTCGAGACCTCGGCGAGCGAGTCGGCCGCGGCCCGTCGGCGGGCCTCCTCCAGCGCGTCGCCGCGGGCCTTCTGCTGCCGCGCCCGGTCGTTCTGCCGCTGCTGCAGCAGCTGGCGCATCTGGTCGGGATCCAGCAGACCCGGGATGCCGAGGAAGTCCATCTCCTCCTCCGAGCCGACCTGCACCTCCCCCGCGTGGCCGAACTCGCCGCCGTCGAAGAGCACCCGGTCGAAGCGGGCCTCCGAGCCAAGCGCCTCCCAGGCGCCGGTCAGCTCGTCGGAAGCGGCCTCGCCCGCGTTCGCCTGGGCGACCAGCGCATCCTCGGCGGCGAAGATGTCGCCGTCGTCGTTGACCCGGCGGCCGAGCACGTGGTCGCGGGCGACCTCGAGCTCGGCGGCGAAGCCGAGCAGGTTGGGCACCGACGGCAGGAACACCGAGGCGGTCTCCCCGCGCGAGCGCGAGCGCACGAAGCGACCCACCGCCTGGGCGAAGAACAGCGGCGTGGAGGTGGTGGTCGCGTAGACGCCCACCGACAGGCGAGGTACGTCGACGCCCTCGGACACCATCCGCACGGCCACCATCCAGCGGTCGTCTCCGGCCGCGAACGCGGCGATCTTCTTCGAGGCGGCCTTCTCGTCCGAGAGCACCACCGTGGGCGCCTCCCCGGTGATCGAGCGCAGGGTCTTGGCATAGGCCCGCGCCGAGTCCTGGTCGGTGGCGATCACCAGGCCGCCGGCATCCGGGACGTGTCGGCGCACCTCGGCGAGCCGCTTGTCCGCGGCGGCGAGCACCGAGGGGATCCAGGAGCCGTTCGGGTCCAGCGCGGTGCGCAGCGCCTGTTGGGTGAGGTCCTTGGTGAGCGGCTCGCCCAGATGTGCGGCGATCTCGTCGCCGGCGCGGGTGCGCCAGGTCATCTGCCCCGAGTAGGCCATGAACAGCACCGGGCGCACGACGTGGTCGGCGAGGGCCTCGGCGTACCCGTAGGTGTAGTCGGCCACCGAACGCGGAATGCCGTCCTCACCGGGTGCGTAGGTCACGAACGGGATCGGGTTCACGTCGGAGCGGAACGGCGTACCGGTCAGGCACAGCCGGCGGGTGGCGTCCTCGAACGCCTCCCGGACACCCTCGCCCCACGACAGCGCGTCGCCGGCGTGGTGCACCTCGTCGAGGATCACCAGCGTCTTCCAGCGGTCGGCGCGCAGCCGCATCGCCAGCGGGTTGACCGCGACGCCGGCGTAGGTGACCGCGATGCCGAGGTACTCCGCGGAGGTCTTGCCCTGGCCGGCGGAGTAGTTCGGGTCGATCGGGATGCCCGCGCGACCGGCCGCCTCGGCCCACTGCTGCTTCAGGTGCTCGGTGGGCGCCACGATGATGAGCCGGTCGACGATACGGCGGCCGAGCAGCTCGGCGGCGACGCTCAGCGCGAACGTCGTCTTGCCCGCCCCGGGCGTCGCGACCGCCAGGAAGTCGCGCGGCGACCGGGCGAAGTACTGCTCCATGGCGGCGGCCTGCCAGGCGCGCAGGGACGTGGCGGTTCCCCACGCGGCCTTGTTGGGCCACGCCGGACCGAGGTTGTTCACTCAGCGCCCCCGGGACCCTCGCCCTCGGGCGGGAGCGACTCCCAGATCTCCTTGCACTCGGGGCAGACCGGGAACTTCGTACCGTCCCGGCTGGGCACCCAGACCTTGCCGCACAACGCGACGACGGGCGTGCCCATGACCATCGCCTCGGTCAGCTTGTCCTTCTCCACGTAGTGGGAGAAGCGGTCGTGGTCGCCCTCCTCGGTGGGCACGCTCTCCTCACGCTCGCGCGCCTTCTCCTTGACGGCGGTGTCAGTCCCGCCGGAGTTGCCGAAGCCGAGGAATCCCATGCCCCCAGCCTACGCGAGGATCAGTTCTGGGCCGGGTCGGCGGGCCGGGTCGACTGCCAGGCCAGCTCGCCCGGTTGACGGCGGAGTACGTCGCGCCACAGCGTCGTCACCGAGTCCCGGAAGACGTCGGGCACCTGCGCCGGGACGACGTACCAGCTGCCCTCGGCGATCTCGTCGGCGAGCTGGTCGCGGCCCCAGCCGGCGTAGCCCGCGAAGATCCGCATCGCGGCCAGGCTGCCGTCCACGAGCTCGGGCGGCGTGTCCAGGTCGAGCACGCCGAGGCGGCCCTCGACCTCCTTGAACCCCACGGGCACGTCGGCGGCGTCGCGCAGCCAGGCCACCGCCAGCGCCGCCTCGGGCCGGACCGGACCACCGCGGAAGAGCACATCGGGGGCGGCCACCCGGCCACTCCAGGGCGCCAGCACCTCGGTGACGGCCAGCTCCGAGGGCCGGTTCAGGATGACGCCGACGGCGCCGTCCGCATCGACGTCGAGCATCAGCACGACGGTGTCGGCGAAGTTCGGGTCGAGCAGGGCGGGCGTCGCCACCAGCAGCATCCCTGCCTCGATGACGACGCCCGTCTCCATGCGGCGATCATCCCACCGCCGCTCAACTCGTGGGTCAGGCGGCGAGTGCCGCCCTGATCCTGTCCATCAGGCTCGGCCGTGCGGCCGGGACCCGCACCGTGGGCAGGTACGTCGCCCGGGCCCGCTCCTCGATCATCGCGCCCACCGGGATGGCGAGCTCGTCCTGGGTGCCGCCGCGGCCGGCCATCACGGCCAGCAGGATGTGCTCCTTGGCGACGGCCTTGGTCATCGCCACGTCGGTCCGGGCATCGCCGGTTCCGCCGCGGTAGCGGTCGAGGATGGCCCGGACGCCGGGCATCTCGTCGGTGGTGCTGTGCCAGGCCTGGATGACGGCGCTCTCGAGGTCCATCGGCTGCTCGGAGAGCTCGCACTCGATGCGACCGGCCAGGCGGGTGTGCCACTTGAGCTGAAGCGCGGCGAGCAGGTCGAGCTCGTCGTCGAACTTCTCGCGAACGCCCTCGACGTCCATCGGCAGGCGGGCATCGCGTCGCTGGTTGGCGACCTCGATGACGGATCGGAGGATCTCCCCGCGGGTGTGGTAGCTGTTCCAGTTCATGGTTGGCCCCCTTGCTCGGAGTGCTCACATACCGTGAGTACGTAACGACAGTACGGGCCATACCGACGGTATGCCAACTCATCACGAGGTGATCCTGACCACCTCGTCAAGGGGGTGTGACTAGAGTTACGGAGTGTCCAAGTCGACCGTGAGCAAGCTCGTGCCCAAGGTCCCGGTGCCGCCGCTGCCCAACGTCCCCGGCGTCAGCCGGCGCCAGCAGTACTCCGCCTCCACCAAGAAGGCCCTCCTCGAGGTCGCCACCAAGCTGTTCACCGAGAACGGCTACGCCAGCGCCTCTCTGGACGCGATCGTGGCCGGAGCCCAGGTGACCAAGGGCGCGCTCTACCACCACTTCAGCGGCAAGCAGGCGCTGTTCGACGCCGTCTTCGTCGAGGTCGAGTCGACCACCGCGCGCTGGATCGAGCAGCAGATGAAGGGCGTCAAGGACCCCTGGGAGAAGGCGCTGATCGGGCTGCGCTCCTTCCTCGAGGCGGTGCAGGAGCCGGCGTACCGCCGCATCGTCATCCAGGACGGGCCCGCCGTGCTCGGCTACGAGCGCTATCGGGAGCAGGAGGAGCGCTCCGCGTTCGCGGTGGTGGAGAACATCGTCAGCGGCGTGCTGCGCGGCACCGGTCAGGCGGTCGACGGCGCGATGATCACCACCTTCGCCCGGATCTTCTTCGGCGCACTCTCCTCGGCCGGCGAGGCCGTCGCCAACGCCGCCGACCAGACCGCCGCCGCCGAGCGGGTCGAGGCGGCGGTGGAGTTCATCCTGGCCGGGATCCAGTCGCTGGCCGCCCAGGGCGTCCAGGTGCGCAACCCCGCGGAGACCAACGGCTCGGCCGGCGCGGGCGCGCCGACCGAGCCGAAGGAGTGAGCCCTCCTACTTGTGCCAGGTGACCGAGCCGGCCGAGACCGACTGGCCACCCTTGGGCACCAGCGCCAGCCAGACGTGGCCGGCCGGGATCTTCACCGCGGTGCCGTCCTTGGTGGTGAACTTCGGCAGACCCTCCACGCCGTCCTTACTCCACCGCGCCTTGAGCGCCTTGCCGCCGTGGAAGATCACGGCCTTGCCCTTGCCCTCGAAGTGGGTGACCGGCACGGGGTTACCGGCCGGGTCCTTGTACGGCGCGATGCTCGTCTTGACCGTCAAAGCGATCACGGTGTCCGGCTTGTAGACGCTGCCCGGATCCATGTAGCCGTTCTGCAGCACGTACTTGCCGCCGACGTATTTCCAGATGTCGTTGCTGCCGGGCGCGTTACCGATCTTGGTGTCGACGGTGGTGGCCGGGATGGTGCCGGTGAAGTCGGCGTCGGTGCCCCAGTCGAAGAAGTCCTCGGGGCGTGCCGGCGTCTTCTGGTTGGCCGAGGCACCGAGCTTGTCGATATTGGCCTGGACGCTGTGCAGCGTGTCGTGCGTGCCGTCCAGGATACGGCGCACGTTGGGGTTGTTCATGTCGATGAACTTCACCCCGGCCTTGGCGAGCCCGTTGAGCGTCACCGGGGCGGCGCCGGAGGTGACCAGCCTGGCGTTGAGCGGCTTGGCCACCCCGATGTCGGTCAGCCGCATCGAGCGGATCGGTCCGGCCTTCTCGGGCAGCTTGGAGTAGAAGAACACCGCCAGCCGGGTGATGCCGCCCTCGACCAGTTCCTGGGTGACCAGGTCGGCGTCACCGATGCCGTACTGCGGCCTGCTGGAGGACGTGTTGTCGATCTTGGCGATGTAGACCGGGTGGTTGGTGACACCGCCGTTGGAGGCCGGCAGCCCGGTGAGCGGGTCGGTGGTCGGCGCCGGCGCGGCCGAGGACGCGGGCGCGCCCGGCGCGCTGGAGGAACCGCCCGGGTTGCTGCTCTTGCTGCTGCCACCGCCACCGCAGCCGGTCAGGACGAGGCCGGCGACGGCCAGCGGGACGATGGCACGGACGAGGGCGCGGGAAGAGCGCATGAAGACTCCCAACTCAGGCAAGGTCGAACGGGTCAAGTGTGGGCTGCGGGGCCAAGCAGATGCGGGAGGCGCGCCTACCGGCCGGTCACCCGGAGGGTGCGGGCGCTCAGCCCAGCGTCGCGCCGCCGTCGACGTACAGCGTCTGTCCGGTGATGTACGACGCCTCGTCGCTGGCCAGGAACGTGGCAGCGGCGGCGATGTCCTCGGGGTAGCCCACCCGGCGGACCGGGTTCTGGTCGGCGGCCATGGTGCGGAAGTCCTCGACCGCGAGGCCGAGCCGGGCCGCGGTGGCGTCGGTCATGTCCGTGGCGATGAAGCCCGGCGCGATCGCGTTGACGTTGATGCCGAACGGGCCCAGCTCGATGCCGAGCGTGCGGGTGAAGCCCTGGATGCCCATCTTCGCCGCCGAGTAGTTGGCCTGACCGCGGTTGCCGAGTGCGGACGTCGAGGAGACGTTGACGACCTTGCCGTACTTGTGTGCGACGAAGTGCCGCTGCGCCGCCCGGGTCATCAGGAACGCGCCCTTGAGGTGCACGTTCATCACCAGGTCCCAGTCGTCCTCGGACATCTTGAACAGCAGGTTGTCGCGGGTGACGCCGGCGTTGTTCATCAGGATGTGCAGGCCACCCAGCTCGGTCACGGTCCGCTCGACCGCGGCCTCGACCGAGGCGGCGTCGCCGACGTTGGCGCCGATGCCCAGGTGCTTGGCCTCGCCCGGCAGGGTCGAGGCGGCGCCGGCCGCGGCGCTCTCGTCCAGGTCCACCACCGCGACCGAGGCGCCCTCCTCCGCGAACCGGGTGGCCACCCCCAGGCCGATCCCCCGCGCGGCGCCGGTGATGATCGCTACTCGCCCGTCGAAACGTCCCATGCGCGTCACTGTAGTGCCGCGCGCAGCCGCTCGGCGTAGCTCGCCGCCTCGGCGTCGTCGGCGTAGGCGTGTCGTGGCCAGAAGAAGCCCTTGAGCCCGTCGCCCTTGGTCCGCGGTACGACGTGGAGGTGCAGGTGGGCCACCGACTGGCTGACCGTGTTGTTGTTGGCCACGAAGCTGCCCTGGGCGCCGAGACCGGTCACCATCGCCGTCGCCAACCGCTGGGCGTGCGCGAGGAAACCGTCGCGCAGCCTCGCCGGGAGATCGGGCAGGGTGACGTGGTGCTCGCGCGGCACCAGCAGGGTGTGACCCTTGAAGACCGGGCGGCGGTCCAGGAAGGCCACGAAGTCATCGTCGGCGAGCACGACCTGCGCGGCGAGTCGGCCCGCCGCGACATCGCAGAACGTGCACGGTGCTGCTGCGGTGGTCACCCGGTCACGGTACGGTGCTGCCAGCACCAGACCTAGCATCAGGAGTAGTGATGACCGACCTCACCGGCCTCAACGACGAGGAGTTCGTGGGCTTCGAGCACAACGCCTACCAGGAGAACATGCACCTGCTGGCGACGGTCTCGCTGTGGCTCATCATCGTCGCCGGTGTCGCCTGCGGCCTCTTCGGCTTCTTCTGGGGCCTCGCGCACTGACCCTCCGGTCGCCCGAGCGGGCTCAGTGCGCGAGCACCCCGATCCCGCCCACGACGAGGGCGACCACCTTCAGCAGCTCGAACCCGACGTACCAGTAGTGCGTCCGTGAGCGTGGCGCGTCGGCCGGCCTGACTCCGCTCAGCACGGCGTTCGAGCGCCGTTTCAGCACCGGGTTGACCAGCAGCAGCTGGCAGGCCAGCGACGCCAGTGCGACGCCGAGGGCGGTCGCGGCGAACACGCCCGGCCCCTCCCGCAGCAGACACGCCAGGATGACCAGGGCCAGCACCACCTCGACGGTATTGAGCGCGCGGAACACCATCCGCCCGATGCCGAGGCCGATGGGGATCGTCACGCCCGGCGCACGGAACTTCAGCGGCGCTTCGATGAACGAGATCGCCAGGACCATCCCCGCCCAGAGGAAGGTCAGCGCCACCAGGGTGGAGGCGGTGGCGCTCACGACGCCACCGCCGTCAGGTAAGCGATGCACGCGTCCGGCTCGGCGAAGGCGTTCAGATCGGTGATCACCGCCGCGGTCGTCCACTGCTCCAGCGCACCCCGCATCAGACCCAGGTGGGCGCCGCAGACGATCCCGGGCCGCTCGTGGGCAACCTCGAGGAACGGGCAGCTGTGCAGCACGATGTCGCCGTCGGTGCGCTGCTCGGCCTGGAAGCCGAGCCGGTCCAGCAGGCTCAGCATCCGGCCCATCGGTCTGTCGTCGTCAGCCGGGCCCTCCGCGGCGAGCCGCCGGCCCAGCTCGTGGCCGGCCGCGGTGGCCAGCGCGACGCCGTCGGGCGTGCGCGCCAGCGTGCCGGCCAGCAGTCGAGCCAGCACCAGGTAGTCGCGCGGGCCGGCCGGATCCATCCGTCGTACGGCGCGGAAGCGCTGCGCCGGCCGCCCACGTCCGCCCACCGCCGCGGCGGCGTGCTCGACGTCTCCGCTCTCGACGAGCGCGTCGAGATGGAACCGCACGGTGTTGGGATGGATGCCGAGCTCGGCGGCGAGCTCGGCGATGCTGCGGGGCGCGGCCGCGGCCTTGAGCAGGGCCAGCACCTCACGCCGCCGCCCGGGGTGCGCCCCGGCCTGCGTTGCGTCCTTCACGGCCGGTGAGTTTACACAAGTCAGTCTTGTAGAAAATAAGCGCCCGCGGCTGGTCAGGCCCGTCGGGCGTCGATGACCCGGGCCAGCACCTGGACGTGAGCGACGGTCATGTCCTTGGTGGCGGTGAGCAAGGTCAGCCCCTGGGCCTCGTCGATCGCGCGGGCCCTGCCCAGCGCCGCCGCGGCGCCGGCCAGCTCCTCCTCGTAGCGCGCCGAGAACTCCTCGAACCGGTCGGGACGGTGGCCGAACCACGTCCGCAACTCACCGGAAGGCGCCACCTCGGGCCACCACTCGTCGATGCGTGGATCGTCCTTGCGCACGCCGCGGGGCCAGAGCCGGTCCGCCAACACCCGCCTGCCGTCCTCCGGGCCGCGGGCGTCGTACACACGCGCAACGCGAGTCATGCCGGCGACGCTACTCCCCCGCGGTCGCGAGTCAGCCACCCGCTGCGGTAGGTGCAGGATCCGACTCACGACTCCAGCAGGCTCGCGATGTGCGGCCACGCGGCCGCGCCGAGACGGCGGTCCGCGATCCGTGTGCCGCCACGCCGCATCCGCATCCCACCAGCCGCCACCGGCTCGCCCGGCAGAACGGTGCGATGCCCGGCCTCCGGATCCGACACCAGCACCGTGCCCAGCCCGTGGGCGGACCGCCGGGCCTTGATGGCCTCGGCCATCGACAGCGCCGGCCACACCTGGTCGTCGCCGCCGGCCACGAGCACCACCTGCTCGATGCACTCGACCGGGATCGTGGCGGCGTCGACCCGCTCCGGGAAGCGTCTGCGGCTCGCCTCGTAGAGGCCGACGAAGGCGGGGACGTCGTCATCGGGCGCCCAGTACTCGTCGAACGGCATGTACGGCAGCGGCACGCCGTCGAAGGTCCAGTGGGAGGTCACGCTGCCGTCACTTCGGACGCCGGCCCAGATCAGGTCGCTGGGCGCGAACGCCACGACCGCGGCGACCTGCGAGCTGTGCGCGCCGGCGAGCAGTGCCGCCTCGGCGCCGAAGGAGGTGCCCAGGAGGACCACCCGGTCGCACTCCTCGGCGAGGCCAGCGACCCGGGCGAGAAAGAGCTCGAGCGGGATCTCCCACGGGCCGTCATGCTGCCCGGGACCGCCGAACCACCGGATCGACTCCGCGACCGCCCCGCGACGGGCCAGCAGCTCGGCCCGTGCGGAGTCCACCCGGCCGCTGGAGCCGGCCAGCACCAGTGCGCCCACGCCGGTCGGCTCAGCAGGGATCCAGCGGACGCCCTCGATGCCGGGTGTGGGTCGCGCTGTCACCGCCTTCACCTCACAAGTCCTCCAGGAACGCCGCTGGCGGCACGAAGAACAGACAGCCCGTGACGGCCCGCGAGAAGTCGAGGATGCGGTCGTAGTTGCCCACCGGCTCGCCGATGAACATGCGGCGCAGCATCCGCTCGGTGACACTCGGGTCGGCCGCGTAGCCGATGAAGTAGGTGCCGAACTCGCCGGCGCCGGCATTGCCGAAGGGCAGGTTGTCCCGGACGATCGCCAGATCGTTGCCGTGGTCGTCGGTGATCGAGTTGACGGTGACGTGGGAGTTGGCCGGTTTGACGGCGTCGGGCAGCTCGATGTCGCTCAGCTTCCGTCGGCCGATGACCAGCTCCTGCTGCTCGACGGTGAGGGCATCCCAGGCGCCCAGGTCGTGCAGGTACTTCTGCACGATGACGTAGCTCCCGCCGGCGAAATGGGGCTCCTGGTCGGCGATGATCGCCGCCTCCTGCGACTCTTCGAACCCGGTGGGGCTCTCGGTGCCGTCGACGAACCCGAGCAGGTCCCGCTCGTCCCAGTAGCGGAACCCGTGCACCTCCTCGACGCAGTCGACGAGCCCGTCCAGACGGCGCAGGAGCTGGTGGCTCAGCTCGAAGCAAATGTCGGTCTGGTCGGCGCGGATGTGGAAGAGCAGGTCGCCCTCGGTCGCGACCGCGCGGTGCTTGCCACCCTCCAACGGCACGAACGGATGGAGCTTGGCTGGGCGCGGGCCGGTGCACATCCGGTCCCACAGGTCGGATCCGATTCCCACGACGCAGCTCAGCCTCAGCTCGGGGATCCGGAACCCCACGGCCCGCGTGATCCCCGGCACGTCGGCCAGCGCCTCGCGCGCCGCCCTCTCCTGCCCCGCCCGCACCGTCACGGTGAGGAAGATCGCGGCTTTCGCCGGAGGGGCCAGCACATCCTGCGCCACCTTCATGAGGGCGACCCTATCGACCGGCCGCCAGCACGTCGTGAGTCCTGCCCCGCTGCCGCAGCTGCAGGGTTCGACTCACAGCTCGGGGTCGGGGGTCGTCCCCCGCAATAAAGGACGAGGCGCCGGTCTGCGCTTTCCGCAGGCCGGCGCCCCTGCCGAGTCGAGTGGAGCTGGCGGGAATCGAACCCGCGTCCTCGAGCGTCGAACCAGGTCTTCTCCGGGTGCAGTCCGTGATGTCGCTTTTCTCGGCCTCGGTGCTCGCACGGACACGTCACCGACAGGCTCAGTCGACTAGCTGTCCCTCGTGCTCCGCCGACTCCGGCACGAGGTGAGTCTCCTAGATGACGCCTGGGTCCGGGACGGAGACGGATGCCCGGTCAGACGCTTCGATCACCGCGTCAGGCGGCGAGAGCGAAGGAACTGCGCTTAGCGTTGGCAGTTATTGGTTTCCAGCGATCGTTTACGAGATGACGCTGGCTTCTCGACCCGCTTCCCCTGGAACTAACGTCCCAAGTCGAAACCGATCAGCCCCTCTTGAGTTGTGTGGCCAGTCTATCGACCTGCGCCGAACAGTGACCAACCGTTATCCCAACACACCGACCGCAGCCAGTGTTCCCCGAAGCCGAGCCGTTCCAGCGACTCCAGCTGGTGCAGGTAGGGGTAGGGGATGGAAGGGAAGTCGGAGCCGAGCAGGATCCGGTCGCCGAGGTCGGCGAGTCGGGGCAGGAGGGCGGGTGGGTAGGTCGACATCTGTGAGAAGAACTCGGTGAACACCATCGTGGTGTCGAGTCTGACCCGCTCGTGCGTCTGCGCCAGCTCGAGGAACTCGCCGTACTCCGGCGCGCCCAGGTGCGCCACGATGACGCTCAGCCGCGGATAGCGAGCCAGCACCCGGCGCAGCGTCTCGGGCCCGGTGAACTCGTTGGGCACCGGCCCGGAGCCGACGTGGACCACCACGGGCGTGCCGGCGTCCTCGAGCAGGCCCCAGACCGGGTCGAGCAGCGGGTCGTGCAGATGGAACTCCCCGACCTGCACATGCACCTTGAAGACCTCGACGCCGGCCCCGATCAGCTCGGCGACGTACTCCACCGCCGACGGCTCGGGATAGAACGTCGCCGACCACAGCGACTCCGGCACCCGGGCGGCGAAGTCACGCGCCCAGTCGTTGAGGTAGGTGGCGACGCCGGGCTTGTGCGCGTACGGCAGCGCGGAGAACCGCCGCACCCCCATCGCCCGCAGCATCTCCACCCGCTCCTCGTCGGGCAGTCGGTAACGGATCGGCCACGGCCGCCCGAGCTTGGGCCCGGCGGAGTCGAAGACCTCCCACACCGCGCGCTGCACGGGCGGCGCCATGAAGTGCACGTGTACGTCGAACAACCCCGGCAGCCCGTGTCGCCGCCACCAGTCCGTGACCTCGGCGGCGTCCCGCGTGAGATCGGTCATCGTGCCGTCCATCCGCTCCATCGTTCGACGTCGATCAGGATCACGGGTCCGCTGGGCACGCGGTCACGGTACTGCGGGTAGCGCGCCACCAGCGGCGCCAGGTCGTGCTCGGCGACCACCCGGGCGCGGCCGTCCGCGCGGGCCCACCACAGTCGCGACCAGTCCTCGTCGTACTCGTCGGCGAGCAGCGCCACCCGCGGCTCGGCGGCGATGTTGGCGAGTCGGCGCAGCCGGGTGGTGGTCTTCGGCTTGTGGTCCACGGCCGTCACGATCTGATCCCCGACCACGGCGAAGACGACAGGGACCAGGTGCGGCGAGCCGTCGGCACAGACCGTGGCCAGCCGGGCGACGCGAGCTGCGGCGAAGCGCTCGCGCGCCTGCGCCGGCGTCACAGCAGGCCCTGGCGCTGCTTGGCCTGGAGCACCCGCAGCGCGGCCGCGTCGACGAGCTTGCGGAAGGGCCGCGAGCGCTGGGCCGCGGCGACCAGGGCGTCGGACATCGTCGGCAGGTCGGCCGCCGAGGTGGTCAGCGCGATGTCGCCGCCGGCGCGGACGAACTTCACCACCCGCTTGGCCGCGCTCCAGCCGGCCACCTGGGCGGCGGAGAGGCTGTCGGAGACCACGACGCCGTCGAAGCCGAGCCGCTTGCGCAGCAGCTTCGTGATCACCGTGCGGCTGAAGACGGCCGGGCGGTGCCTGTCGATGCGGGTGTAGACCGCCGAGGACACCATCACGAACGGCGCGCCCGCGGCGATGCCCTTGCGATAGGGCCGCAGGTAGGCGTCGTGCGCGGTGGTGGTGTGATCGGTCACGCCGCTGGAGTCGTCGGTGTTGCCCTTGACCCGGCCCAGGCCCGGGAAGTGCTTGAGCGTCGCGCTGACGCCGCCCGCGGCGAGCCCCTTCGCGAACGCCACGCCCCTGGTCGCCACCCGGTGCGGCGTGAAGCCGAACTCGCGGTCATAGCGGCCGATCGGCTGGTTGGCGTGCCGGTTGGCCCGCGGCACCGTGTCGAGCACCGGCGCCAGGTCGAGGTTGACGCCCGCCTGACGCAGCTGACGTGCCGTGGTCGCGGCCTGCGATCGCACCCGGGACGGCTTCTGGGCACCCATCGCCAGCGCACTGGGCAGCCGGCCGAAGCCTGGCCCCTGGAGGTGCTGCACCTGGCCGCCCTCCTGGTCGGCGGCCACGAACAGGCGCACCGGCCCGGCGGCCGACTGCAGTGCCGCGGTGACGCCCGCGACGGCGGTGGAGCCGGCGTGAGTGGTGCCGATGAGTACGACGCTGCCCACGTCGTACTGGCCGATCAGGCGGGTGACCCGCACCGACGCCGACGTGGAGGGCGCACCCAGCATGAGCAGCTGTCCGACCTCCTGCCGCAGCGACATCTGCGCCAACACGGCGGCCGGGTCCGCGGGGGCGGCGGCATGTGTCGGCGCGGCCGGGACGAGCAGCCCGAGTGCCAGCGCGGCGGTGGCGGCGGCTCGCATGTCAGTCCCGGATGCCCTTCAGGTGCCGGCCCAGCGCCTGCTCCTTCTCCCGGTTGGCGGTGCGTTCGGCGATGGCCTGGCGCTTGTCCCAGGACTTCTTGCCTCGGGCGAGCGCGATCTCGACCTTGGCGCGGCCGTCGAGGAAGTAGAGCGAGAGGGGTACGACGGTGAGCCCGCGCTCGGCCACCCGCCGCTCGATCTTCTCGATCTCGGCCCGGTGCAGGAGCAGCTTGCGCTTGCGCCGGGCGGCGTGGTTGGTCCAGGTGCCGTTGAGGTACTCCGGGATGTGCACGCCGTGCAGCCATGCCTCGCCACGGTCGATGTCGACGAACCCGTCGACCAGCGAGGCGCGGCCCTCGCGCAGCGACTTCACCTCGGTGCCCTGCAGGACCATCCCGGCCTCGTAGGTGTCCTCGATGTGATAGTCGTGTCGCGCCTTCTTGTTCTGCGCGATCAGCTTGCGGCCCTGCTCCTTCGGCATCCCACCATTCTCGCAAACCCTGGCAACGTGATTCCCGGTGACCGCCGACGGTGCCGGGTGCGTCCTCGCTCGGCGGCCGCACACGGCTCGGCGCGTGACAGGGGCAGCCTCTTCGGCCATACTGAGAACGATTCTTATTCTCGAAGGAGCTGAGGCATGATCACGCACCCCGATCACCGTCCGGTGTTCGAGCGTCACGACCGACGAACCGGCCGAGCGGGAGGCGGGCGATGAGGACGCCCGTGATCGTGCTCACCGGCATCGACCCCGACGCGATGGCCGCCACTCTCGTCGGGCTCTCGTGGGATCTGCCCCGGGCCGTCGCCGTCCGCCACGAGATCGACCCCGAGCGCCACGTGCGGACCCGGACGGTCAGCGACGTCAGCGGGGTGCTGGAACGCGAGGAGATCGAGCTGGAGCACGCCTGCGTCAGCTGTGCGCTGCGCGAGGACATCGTGCCGGCGATGGAGCGCCTCGGCCAGGACGGCCGCTGGGCGTCGGTGGTCGCGTGCCTGCCGGTCGGGGCGGAGGCGGAGAAGGTCGGCACCGTGCTCGCCACGGACGCCCGGCTGCAGCGCCATCTGCGCATCGCCGCCGTGGTCGTGGCACTGAACGGCGAGAGCGTCGTCGACGACCTGCTCGGCGACGACCTCCTACGTGAGCGCGGCCGGCACAGCGGCCCGGACGACGCCCGCGGTGTCGGCGAGGTCGGCTGCGCGATGGCGGAGTACGCCGACGTCGTCGTCCTCACCAGCCACCCCGATCCGACCGGCGCCGAGCTGGTCGGGGCGCTGGCTCGCCCGGACGCCACCACGATCGTCGGCAGCGAGAACCTCGAGGCGGCACACGTGCTGAGCGCGCCGTACGACCACGGCCGGACGACGGCCTGGAGCGCTCCCCTCCTCGAGGCCGGCGTACCGCCGCTGTCCTCGAGCCGGGTATGGCGCCTGGAGCTGTCCTCGCCAGGCGCGTTCCACCCCCAGCGCCTGCTGGACGGCATCGGCCGGCTCGGCGGCGGCCGGCACCGCTCCCGCGGTGCGTTCTGGCTCCCGACCAGGCCCGGGCAGGTGCAGGTCTGGGACGGCTCGGGCGGCCAGCTCAGCATCGGAACCCGGGCGGCCTGGGGGCGTCGCATCCCCCGGACCCGACTCCTGATCACCGGTGTCGGGGTCGAGCCGGCCCATCTTCGCGATGCGTTCGAGCAGCTGCTGGTCGCGCCGGCGGAGGCGCTGCCCGGCGGCCGCGCAGACGACGGATTCGAGCCCTGGCTCGGCGCGATCCGAGACATCGCCTAAGGCCGGGCTCAGCGGCAGACTCTCGGCCGAAGATCGCTCAGGTAGGAGAGCCGGTTCTCGGTGCGCCGCGTCTCCGATGCCTTGCCGCGGTGGCCCAGGGCGGGCCGAACGAGTGCCGCCGCGTGCAGGTCGCTCCTCAGCGCCGTGATCCTGTGCTCGACCTGGCCGCACGACGGCAGGCGCAGACCGGCCCCGAAGACGGTGGCGGGGTCCAGCCCGGCGTCGTCGACCATGATGGTCCGCAGTTGGGCCACGATCGAGCGGCCGGCGACCCTGGTGTAGACGCCCGGGTGGTTCGGCCGACCGCAGCCCACACCCCAACTCACCAGGCCGACGAGCCGCTGCCGCTTCGGCGCGGCGCCGGGGTCCGTCGACGGCGCCGCCAGGGACACCTCCAAGGGGCCGCCGCTGTCGCCGCTGCAGGCGTCGCGCGCGCCACTCATCGGACCGGCGCAGAGCATCACGGTGCGCCGGAAGCGGCGGCCGTAGGCGCGAGCACAGGTGGAGTCCGCATCGACCGGCACCTGGACCTCCCGCAGGACGCCGCTGGACCTCCGAGCGTTCTGGGTGGTGTAGCCGAAGCCACTGACCAGTGCCGTCGATCCGGCCGACCAGGCTCGCCGCTCGGCGGGCCCGGCGATCTTGATCGGTGTGCTGGCCGCCGGCGTGGCCAGCTCGATCAGCCCGAAGTCGTCGCTGAGCGTCGGTACGTCGAAGTGCGGCGCGCGCCAGAATCTCCGTGGCGCGACATGGAGCCGCTCCCCGTCGAGCACCTGCCAGCTCGCCGCCGTCGGGACGACGTGGGTGGAGCCGGCGTAGATCGCCCAGCCCTTGAGCGTTCCCCTGTCGGGCAGACAGTGCCCGGCGGTGAGGACCAGAACGGGCGAGATCAGCACTCCGCCGCACAGGAAGCGCCCCGGGTGCTCGCGCCCCACGATCACGACCTGCCACGGGTCTTGGGCACCGCTGGCCGGCATGCCGCCGACCACCATCGGCTGGACGACCAGTGCCGACGCCGGCCCGTCGGCCCACCACGTCAAGACGGCGGCCAGCATGGCGATCGCCGACAACATCACTCCCAGTCGGCGGCGGCCGGGAAGGAGAGCTGTCATGGCATCATCATGACTGATAATCGTTCCTATTGTCGCAAGCGGCACGATGGCGCTGTCCGTGTCGTCGCACCTCGACGAGCCCCAGCGCGGCCGCAACCGGCACCGTCGCCGGAAGGGTGTCCACGGCCAGGAACAGCAGGTCGAAAAGGGCCGAGCAGGCCAGCACCAGCAGTGCCACCGCCCAGCGGGGCGGCCAGGGCGGGTACGCCGCCGCGGCGATCACGTTGCCCAGCACCGCGGCGACGCACAGGTCGCCGTACCCCACCAGCGCCGAGCCGAACACGGCGACCTGGAGGTGCGGCAGGTGCCCGCCGGCGCCGGCGGCGTTGAGCGTGTCGTTGGGCTTCTCAAGGAGCCGGCCGAAGACGAGCACCGCGTCGAGCACCGCCATCGCGACCAGCGCCAGCCTCAGCACCAGCGAGGGCGCCAGCCCTGCCAGGTAGGACGCGATCGAGCAGCAGCTCAACGCCGTCAGCGCCACCGCGGCGGCCTGCCCGAGCAGGGCGCCGTGGTCGACCCAGGCGAGGGCCAGGAGACAGCCGGCGAGCAGGACGGCGATCGCCGCGGTGGCTCGTGAGCGCGCAGGGAACCAGGACCCGAGGGCGACCGCCGCGAGGACCGGCACGCCGACCGCCGCCACCCAGGCGTAGACGACGCTCAGACCCGGCAGCAGCGCGAGAACGGCGATCGTCCCGCCGAGCGAGAGCGGCAACAGCAGCCAGGCCCAGGTCGCGCTGCGCCACCGAGCCAGCGCCGGCGGAAGCGCCGGTCGCGGCCCGCACACGAGGCTGGCCTGGGTCACGAGCAGCACGCCGTCGGAGGGCCAGAACCCCAGCACGCCGTCAGCCTAGGTGGCCGGGCCGACGCTCAGCATGCCTGCCCGCTCCCGATCAGTGGAGCCGGACCGGAGTCGGCCCGTGGGGCCGGATCACGCCTGGCCCAGCCGTGTCGGCTCCGCCAGGCCCCGATGAGGCGGCAGATCGCGTAGATGGCGAAGGAGATCGTGGTGACGTAGGGGCTGATGGGCACGCTGCTGCCCAGGGCGAGCAGGATGCCGCCCAGCACGGCCACCAGGCCGAACGCCATGCTCAGCAGGGGTACCTTCCGCGGCGAAGCGGTGACCCGCATCGCCGCGGCGGCCGGGGTGCAGATCACGCTGAGCACGAGCAGGGCGCCGATGACCTGGATGGAGATCGCCACGGCAAGCCCGAGCAGCAGCATGAAGACCGGCGAGAGCAGGCCGACCGGGACGCCGCGGGCCGCGGCGAGCTCCGGATCGGTGCTGGCGAAGACCAGCGGACGCCAGATCACCAGCAGGCCGGCGACGACGACCGCAGCGGTGGCGATCAGCCAGTGCAGCTGCGGGCTGTCGATCGCGACGATCTGACCGGTCAGCAACCCGAACTTGTTGGCCGACCTGCCCTGGTACAGCGACAGGAAGAGCACGCCGAGGCCGAGCCCGAAGGGCATCAGGACGCCGATGATCGAGTTGCGGTCGCGGGCCCGGCTGCCCAGGGCGCCAATGACGAGAGCGGCCAGGATGGACCCGGTCAGCGAGCCCGCGACCACGTTGGCGCCCAGCAGCAGCGCCCCGGAGGCGCCGGCGAAGGAGAGCTCACTGACGCCATGCACCGCGAACGGCAGATCGCGCATCATCACGAAGCTGCTCACCAGGCCGCCGACCAACCCGAGGACGGCGCCGGCGACGAGCGAGTTGTGCACCAGCGAGAGCAGTTGGCCGTAGTCGGCGAAGTTGAAGATCTGGTGCCACACGTCGGGCCCGATCCTCGACTCGAGCAACAGCGTCATCGAGGTCACGGCACGATCCCCTCGTCGTGATCGACATGGTGGGCGTCCCGGGCACTCTCCGGCACGCCGGCGACCAGGATGCGACCGCCGGTATGGATCACCTCGATGGGGCTCCCGTACAGCTCGCTGAGAGTGGCCGAGCTGAGCACCTCCTCGACGGTGCCGACGCGGAAGGCACCGCCGGCCAGGTACAGCACCCGGTCGACGTAGGGCAGCACCGGGTTGATCTCGTGGGTCACGAACACCACCGCGGTCCGATGCTCCCGTCGCCGCCGGTCGACCAGCCCGGTGATGGTGCGCTGGCTGCTCAGGTCCAGCGAGAGCAGCGGCTCGTCACACAGCAGCAGGACCGGATCGGCGACCAGGGCCTGCGCGATCCGGACCCGCTGCTGCTCGCCCCCGGAGAGCAGGCCCACGGGCATGTCGGCGTACGCCGCCGCCCCGACCTGCTCGAGCGCCGCGTCGACCCGGCGCCACGCGACCCGCCCGGGACGCGCGACCCCCCAGCGGTGCCCGTCGAGGCCCTGCCGGACGACGTCGCGAGCGCGCAGCGGCGTACTCGGATCCAACCGACGCTGCTGCTGGACGTACCCGATCGCCCGACTGCCCCGGCGCGCCGGCCGGCCGGCCACCGACAGGGAGCCGGCGCTGAGCGGCTGCAGCCCGAGGATGGCGCGCAGCAGACTGGTCTTACCCGAGCCGTTGGCACCCAGGACCGCGAGGAACTCCCCCGGCTGCACGTCCAGCGTGAGGCCGGACCAGAGCCGGTGGCCGCCGTAGCCGAGCGCCGCGTCCCGCAGTTGCAGCGCCGGCGGGGTGACGATGTCGCTCATCGGCCGATGCTCCTCGTGCTCGTGCTCGGCCGAGAGCCGGGTGAGGCTTCCCAGCATGCCGGATGTCATCCTGCCGCTCAGCCCAGTGCGGTCTGGATCGCGGCCAGGTTCGACTGCATCCATGACAGGTAGTCCTTGCCCGCCGGCAGCGTCTCGGTCACCGGCACCACCGCGATGTCGTTGGCCTTGGCGGCCTTGAGCACCGCCTCGGTCTCCGGCCCGGAGGTCTGCTCGTTGTAGGCCAGCAGCTTGACCTGCTTGTCGTTGAACAGGTCCTCGGCCTGCTTCAGCACCGCCGGCGAGACGTCGGTCCCCTCCTCGATCGCCTCGCTGAACTCGGACGGCGTCTTGTTGTCGAGTCCGCAAGCCTGGAGCATGTAGAGCGGCACCGGCTCGGTGATGGCCACACCCTCCCCGGCGTGGGCGCTCTTGATCGAGGCCTCGGTGCTCTCCATCGCCGCCAGCTTCTGGTCGAAGGCACTCTCGTTGCCCTGGTACGTCGCGGCGTTCGCCGGGTCGGCCTTGGCCAGAGCCTGTTCGATCTGGGCGGCCACCTTCTGCACTGTCGGGAAGTCGTACCAGACGTGCTCGTTCAGGTCGCCGCCCTTCGGCGCGGTCTTGCCCGAGATGTCGACGGCGTTGAGCTTGGTGACACCGGCGTTGTCGGCTGTCTTCAGCATGGTGTCGACGAAGTCGTCGTACCCGCCGCCGTTCTCCACCACCAGCTTCGCCTTCGACAGCGCGAGCTGGTTCTGCGTGTTGGCCTCGTAGGAGTGCGGATCGGCATCGGGGTCGGTGATGATCGAGGTGATCTGCACCGTCGACCCGGCCAGGCTTCCGGCGATCTGCTTGACGACGTCGCCCCACACGTCGGTCGATGCCACCACCGACACCGTGGTCGCTCCCGCACCCTTGGTGACGGCTTCCTGGCTCCCGGCGCCAGCCGCCGTGTTGTCGCCCGACCCGCAGGCGCTCATCACGGCGAGGGCTGCCACCGCGCCCACACCGACGGCGCTCAACCGACGTGCTCTCATGCCTCGCTACCTCCATCGATTTTGAAAACGATCCTCGTTAGCACTGACCCTACAGCGCTAACGACAATCATTTCCACTTGAGTGGCGCGGCCGAGTCTGGAGCGCCCGGTCGACGGCATCGGACGCCCATGGACTGGTAACGATTACCGCTACGATGGCGCGGTGACCGCGTCGACCTCACGCTCGCCCGCCCGCCGCTCCACCACTCAGGGGAAGGCGGTCAGGGAGGCGCTCCTGGCCCAACAAGGGTTCCGCAGCGCCCAGGACGTCTACGCCGCACTACGCGCCGACGGCCACAAGATCGGCCTGTCCACGGTCTACCGCCACCTGCAGTCCTTCGCCGAGGAAGGCACCGCGGACGCCATCTACAACCCCGACGGCGAAACCACGTACCGATACTGCGGAGACCAGGCGGCCGGCCGCCACCATCATCACCTCGTCTGCCGCGACTGCGGGCGCGCCGAGGAGGTCGAGGGTCGGGCGGTCGAGCGCTGGGCGGAGGAGACGGCCGAGAAGTTCGGCTACACCCAGGTCGACCACACCGTCGAGGTCTTCGGCATCTGCCGGGCCTGCGCGCGCAAGTAGGGGGTTCAGCGCAGCACGGTCATCGGGTCGATCGCGGTGCCGTTCTTCATGATCGTGAAGTGCAGGTGGCACCCGGTCGACCAACCGGTCGTGCCCGCCACGGCGATGGTCTGACCCTCCGCGACGACCTGACCGACCTTGGCCTTGTACCCGCCGTCGGGAATGTGGTTGTAGATCGCGGTGTACTGCGCGCCGTTGATCGTGCCCAGGTCGAGGTAGAGCCGGTTGCCCCAGACGCTGGAGTAGTACTCCGAGACCACCTTGCCGGGGCCGACCGCCAGCTCCGGCGTACCGCACGGGGCGTGGAAGTCGTCGCCGTCGTGCAGACCCCAGTAGTGGTAGATCGGGTGGATCCGCCAGCCGTACGGCGAGGTGATGTAGGTGTGCGCCACCGGCTTGACGAACATCCCGCTGGTGGAGGCGACGTTCCGGTTGCGGTGGTGCTTCGCCGCCGCGGCCAGGATCTGCTGGGTGATCCGCTGTTCCTTCTTCCTGGCCTGGTCGAGCGCCTTCTGGTCGCGCTTCTTGACCTGCTTGGCCTGCGCCTGGGCGGCGGTCGCCTGGGTGACCAGGCCCTGCACCGCGGTCGCGGCCGCCGCGGCCTGCTGCTGCAGGTCCTGGACCTGGACCAGGTGGTCGGCGGCCGCCTTCTCCTGGGTGGCCACCTGCGCCGTGGCGTCGGCGAGCTTCTGCTTGCGCACCTCGAGCACCACCTCGGCCGCCTTGAGCTGGTCGTAGGTGTTGGTCTCGGCGGTGGCCACCACGTGCCCGTAGTTGAGCTGGCGGACGATGTCGGCCGGCGTGGTCGCCTTCATCAGCTGACCGACCTCGAGCAGCGTCGGGTCACCCTGGGTGTACGTCGACAGCACCGTCTGCTTGACCGCGTCGCGGCCCTTGGTCACGGCGTCCTGCCCCGCGGCCAGGTCACTCTTGGCCTGCGTGAGAGCCGCCTGGGATGCCTGCAGCTGGCTCTGCAGCTGAGCCTCGACCTGCTGGGCGGTAGCGAGCTGGCCGTTGACCTCGGCCAGGTGTGCCTGGGCGGTGGCGAGCTTCGCCTTGGCGTCGTTGAGCGTCTTGGTCGCCTGCTGCAGGGCGGCGCTGGAGTCGTCGAGGTCGCTCTTGACCGTCGCGACGTGCGCTTGCGCCTGCTTCTGCTTCTGCTTCAGCGCGTGGTGATCGGCGGCGTGGGCCATCGGGACACTGAGTCCTCCGACCGCGGTCGCGGCGAGGGTGGCCGCAATCACGCGTCGGCGGACGGTACGGGGGAAGAGACGCACCGGACTGCCTTCGGATGTTCGGGGAAGTGAACGCCTCGACCGTACGGGACGCGGATCAGACTTTGAGGTATTTGCGCGTCAGCAGGAGTGTCGGCAGCACCGTGAGCGCCACGCCGAGGACGGCGATGATCAGCGCCGCCACCCAG
Organism: Nocardioides sp.; assembly: GCF_035547795.1. GTDB lineage: Bacteria > Actinomycetota > Actinomycetes > Propionibacteriales > Nocardioidaceae > Nocardioides. Next base: position 12,785 of record NZ_DASZUF010000177.1, on the reverse strand, counting down.
TACTCGTGCCAGCCGACCCAGGCGTCCCACTTGAGCTTGGACAACCCGTTGATCACGCCGAAGTAGACCACCGCCGCGACGGCGCCCCCGGCCAGGACCACGCCGACCACCGCCGTGACCAGCGCCTCGAGCAGGAACGGCAGCGCGATGTAGAGCGTGGAGGCGCCCACCAGGCGCATGATCGCGATCTCGCGCCGGCGGGCGAACGCCGCCAGCCGGATGGTGTTGGAGACCAGCAGCAGCGCCGCCACCACGAGCAGGACGGCGGCCACGATCGCGCCGTTGCGCAGCTTGTCGATGGTGCCCAGGATCGAGCCCATGATGTTGTGCAGGTCCTGCACCGAGGAGACGCCGTCCAGGCCCTGCACCGACTCCTTGATCGAGGCGGCCTTGTGCGGGTCCTTCATGGTGATCCAGTAGGACTCCGGCATGTCGCTGACCTTGATGGCCGGGTCGGGGCCCTGGAAGCTGCTCGCCGGCACGTTGAGGTGCTGGATGCGCTGGTAGGCCTCCTGCTGCGACTCCAGCCGGTACGACGCCACGTCGGGGTTCTGGTCGAGCACCTTCTGGATCGCCTGCTTCTGGGCGTCGGTCACCGGGCCGACGCACGAGGGCGTGGCGTCGGTGGTGCCGTTGCACAGGAACACCGTGATCTGCAGCTGGCTCCCCCACTGCTTGGCGGTCTTGTCGGCCTCCTGGTGGAGCAGCACGCCCACCCCGACCAGGGTGAGCGAGACCAGGAGGGTGAGCACCACCGCGAGGTGCATCGACAGATTGCGGCGCAGGCCCTGGCGGAGCTCGGTGAAGACGTAACGAAGCTGCATGGATCGGCTCTCTGGAGTCGGGAGTCGGGTGAGGTCAGTGCTGGAAGCCGTAGACGCCCTGGGCCTGGTCGCGCACGACCCGCCCGGCGTCGAGCTCCACGACCCGCTTGCGCATCTGGTCGACGATGCTGGCGTCGTGGGTCGCCATCATCACCGTCGTACCGGTGCGGTTGATGCGGTCGAGCAGTTTCATGATCCCGACACTGGTGGCCGGGTCGAGGTTGCCGGTGGGCTCGTCGGCGATCAGGATCATCGGCCGGTTGACGAAGGCGCGCGCGATCGCCACCCGCTGCTGCTCGCCGCCGGAGAGCTCGTCGGGCATCCGGTCGCCCTTGCCCTCCAGGCCGACCAGCTCGAGCGTCTCGGGCACCCGGTCGGCGATCTCCTTGCGGGCGTGGCCGGTGACCTGGAGCGCGAACGCCACGTTCTCGGCGACGGTCTTGTTCTGCAGCAGCCGGAAGTCCTGGAACACCGTGCCGATCTGGCGGCGCAGCCGCGGCACCTTCCAGCCGGCGAGCCGGTTGATCTCCTTGCCCGCCACGTAGACGCGGCCGGAGGAGGGCCGGGTCTCGCGCAGGATGAGGCGCAGGGCGGTGGACTTGCCCGAGCCCGATTGGCCCACCAGGAAGACGAACTCGCCCTTCTCCACGTCCACGGAGACCTGGTCGAGGGCTGGCTTCCCGGTGCCGGGATAGGTCTTGGTGACCTTCTCGAAGCGAATCACCCGGTCGAGATTAGTCGACACCCCCACCCGTTAGTGTCTCCGCGTGCTTCGGGTGTTTCGCACGGCGCTGGCCGCGGTGGTCGTCACCGCGGCAGTGGTCGGCGTCGGCGTGCTCGTGAACAGGCCATCAGGCCCGCCGCCGGCGAAGCCGCTCGCGACGGCGCTCGCCGCCGCGGACACCACCACCATGACGGTACGGCGCCGGGCGTTCTGCACGGCCGTGCCCACCGCCGACGTCGCGGCCGCACTCGGCTCGGGGGCGAGCCGGCCGACGGCGTACCGCCCCGGCCAGAAGGTCGCGCTGACACCGACCGTGACCGACATCGCCGACGAGTGGGGCTGCTCGTGGACCGGAACCGCGGGGCGGGCGGCGCGGGCGTGGCTGTTCGCGCCGCCGGTGACCCGGCAGCGCGCGACCAAGCTGGCCGGGCAGCTGCCGAAGGGATGTGAGCGGATCAGTGCGCCGGCGTTCGGGGCGCCGAGCGTTGCGGCCGCGTGCGGCGAGACCGTCACGCTGCGCGGACTGTTCGGCGACGCCTGGCTCTCCTGCGAGCTGACCTCACCCGGGCTGACCCCGGCGCGGCTGCTGGACCGGGCCGGGCGCTGGTGCCTGGTGGTCGCCCGGGCGGCCGGCTGAGGGGATCAGTTGGCGGCGGCCTTGTCCGCGCCCCGCCGCCAGCGGATGCCGGCTTCGAGGAACGCGTCCAGCTCGCCGTCGAAGACGGCCTGCGGGTTGCCGGTCTCGTAGCCGGTGCGCAGGTCCTTGACGATCTGGTAGGGGTTGAGCACGTAGTTGCGCATCTGGTCGCCCCAGGAGGCGGCGACGTCGCCCTTGAGGTCCTTCTTGAGCGCGGCCTCCTCGGCCTTCTTCTTCGCCAGCAGCTTGGCCTTGAGGACCACCATCGCGGAGGCCTTGTTCTGCAGCTGCGACTTCTCGTTCTGGCAGCTGACCACGATGCCGGTCGGGATGTGGGTCAGGCGGACGGCGGAGTCGGTGGTGTTGACCGACTGGCCGCCGGGGCCGCCGGAGCGGAAGACGTCGACGCGGACGTCGTTCTCGTCGACCTCGATCTCGTCGGTCTGCTCCAGCACCGGCACCACCTCGACGGCGGCGAACGACGTCTGCCGCCGCCCCTGGTTGTCGAATGGGCTGATCCGGACCAGCCGGTGGGTGCCGGCCTCGACGGAGAGCGTGCCGTAGGCGTAGGGCGCGTGGATGGCGAACTCGGCCGACTTGATGCCGGCCTCCTCGGCGTAGGAGACGTCGAAGACCTCGACGGGGTACTTGTGCTGCTCGGCCCAGCGCGTGTACATCCGCATCAGGGTCTCGGCGAAGTCGGCGGCGTCCACCCCGCCGGCGCCGGAGCGGATGGTCACGATGGCCTCGCGCTCGTCGTACTCCCCCGATAGCAGGGTGCGGACCTCGAGCGCCTCGACCTCCTTCTTCACCCGGGCAAGCTCGGACTCGGCCTCGGCCAGCGTGTCGGCGTCGCCCTCCTCCTGCGCCAGCTCGACGAGTACGCCGAGATCCTCGACGCGGCCGGAGAGCTGCTCGAAGCGCTCGAGCTCGCCCTGGAGGAGCGAGAGCCGGCCGGTCACCTTCTGCGCGTTGGCCTGGTCGTCCCACAGGTCAGGTGCGGCCACCTTCGTCTCCAGGTCGTCGATCTCGGCCTTCATGCCGGGAAGATCGAGGACCTGCTCGATGGTGTGCAAAGTCGCCTGCAGCTCCTTGAGCTCGGCGTCGAAGTCGGTGGCAGCCACGGGGATCAAGATTACTGGACCCCCGTGGCACCGCCTCAATCGCGGCCGGGCGGGATCGCCGCCTAGCGGACCCGGGCGTGCAGCTTGACGATGCGCACCACCGGCGGCTGGCCGGGCACCATGATGGTGACCCTGACCTTGACGCGCTTGTGCCGCAGCTTCTTGGTCAGCCGCAGCCGGTGGTGGGTGGCGTGCTTGATCCGCTTCTTGCCGGCGAACCACTGGTAGGAGACGTGGGCTCCGCTCGGCGCCGTGACGGTGACGGTGAGCTTCTTGCCGACCCGGGGCTTGCCCGTGACGTGGTGTACGGTCACCGGCGTGGTCACCGGCGGCGCCGGGGTGCCGGCGTGGCCTCCGTCGCCGCCTCCGTCGCCGCCTCCGTCGCCGGTCGTGGGCGGGGTGCAGGCGATCGTGCCGCTGCGCAGCGAGTGGTGGTCGGTGTTGCCGTCGTCGGTCCACACCACCTCCTTGGTGCCGCCCACACAGGTCGACTGCGGCGCGATCGCCATGCCCTCGTTGTTCAGGACCGGCATGTCCGCCGGCGCCTTGAACAGGCCGACCCGGGCCAGCGTGCCGCCGGCGGGCCGGAGCTCGGCGTACCTGTCGCCGCAGGTGTCGTCGCAGGTCGCCCACACCGAGCCGCGCTCGGCGTCGTACTGGACGTCCATCACGGCCGGGAAGCCGGAGGCGATGGTGGCGACCTTGGCGTAGCTGCCGTCGCTGTTCAGCGCGAAGGCGTAGAGGTTGCCGTCGCCCTCGAAGGCGACCAGGAACAGGCCGCTCCCGTGCAGCGGGTAGGACGCCGGGTCGTAGGCGGCGCCGGTGCCGGCGTCCCGCAGACCGCCGGCGACCAGGTAGCTGTCGGGCACCCACGTGACGCCCTCGAGCCCGAGGTTGGCCGGGACGTCGGGCAGGGCGCTGGTGAGATCCCACTGCCGGGTCGCGGTCAGCTCGGAGGTGGAGGCATCCTGGTCGAACTGCAGCACCATGTTCTGGTTGACGGAGTCGTTCGCGTTGTCCCGCTCGGAGGTCATGTAGACGTCGCCGTCCGGGCCGACGGTCAGGCCCTCGGTGTCCGGGTGGCCGGTGCCGCCGACGAAGCGGACGTCCTTGCCGTGCTCCCAGCCCGCCGCCGGGGCCCAGGAGCCGTCGGCCTGCTTGCGCAGCTTGAACAGGGTGCCGCGCTTGTTCTTCGCGACCCACAGCGTGTTCGGGTCGGTGGGGTCGAAGACCGCGCCGCTGGCGTCGCCGTACGTCTCCTCGATGCCGTCGTCGGAGGCCGGCAGGTAGAACATGTCGGCCGCATCCGAGGTATGGATGGCCTGGCCGCCGGGCCACGGCTGGGCGCCGTCGGTGGTCGGGTCGTAGACGCTCGTGCCGCCGTCGTAGGCGCTGCAGTCGTTGACCGCGCCGAAGGTGACGGTGTTGCTCTCCTGCCACGCGCCGACCGTGGTGGCGTCGTCGGGGCAGCGGCCGATCGAGGTGGTGGCGGGCCACGGCAGCGGGTGGCCAGCGGTGCCGTCGCCGGTGCCACCCTTGATCCAGGTCACCCCGTCGACCAGCGTCGTCTTGTCGCCGAGCCACAGGTTGGCCTCGTCGCCCTGGTCGCCGCCGAGGCCGAAGGTGGTCTCGAACCCGGCCCGCTCCCCCGGAGCCAGCATCGTGCCGGCCGGGAACGGCTGCCAGTCCGGTGAGGCGTCCAGCGGGTGCTTGTCGTCGCTCAGCCCCATGCCGGTCAGATCGACCGCGGTGGCGCCGACGTTCTTGACCTCGATGAAGTCGCCGTGGCCGCCACCGCTGTTCATCGACACCTCGTTGAGCACCAGCGAGGAGGTCTCGAACCCCGTGACGGTGCTCGCCGCTGGGCAACCGGCGTCGTTGGGGCTGCCGAACGTCGCCTGCGTGCTCGGCACCAGCTGGTAGCTCCCGAGGCCGTCGGGACAGCGGGCGTACGACGGGGTCGCGCTCGCCGGGAGCCGGTAGGTCAGGACCTGGGCACCGGCGGCGTCGAAGATGGTGACCGCATCGGAGGCGCCGAGCCCGTAGACGCTGGCGAAGGAGAAGACCGCTCCCGGCTCGATCACCCCGGCGCCCGGGATCGGCTTCGGGGCGTGGGTGGGGTCGTCGTCGACCTGGGTCCAACCGGTGATGTCCACCGGCGCGGTGCCGGTGTTGACCAGCTCGATGGTGTCGGTGTCGTTGGACACCTCGTTGAGCCGGATGTCACCGGGCTGACCGGTGCCGCCACCGCTGGTGTCGGGGCACTGGTTGGCCGCGTTCTCGGTGGCGCCGGTGGTAAGCCCGAACGGGCCGGTCCCGTCGGGGCAGCGGCCGATCGTCTTGCCGGTGACCCATCTCAGCCCGGAGGTGGCGCCGCTCGGCGCCCAGTCGACCGTGTCGACCTGGGTGGCGGCGTCGGGCAGCAGCACGGTGGCGTCGTCGGCCTTGCCGTCAGCGCCGAGCCCGAACGCCCCGGTCGCGCCGGTGTCGACGTGGGTGGTGAGGAAACCCTGCGGGGCGATGGTCGAGCCGGCCGGGAGGACGACGTCGTCGCCGCCGGCAATGCCCTTGCTGTCGGTCAGGTGCCAGCCGGAGACGTCGGCGGTGACGGTGCCGGTGTCGGTGAGCTCCACCCAGTCGGGGTCGGTGTCGGTGCCGTCGGCATCCGCCTCGTTGATCCGCACGGCCGCGGTCAGTGCGGCGGCCACGGTGGCGGCGTCCGGGCAGGTGAACGTGCCGTCCTGGGTGACGGCGGCCGGTGTCCAGGTGGTGTCGCCGGCGGCGTCATAGGCGCAGCGGGCGAAGCCGGTCGCGGTGCTCTTCGCGGTCCAGGTGACGCTGTCGACGGCGGTCCCGGACAGGCGCAGCGTGGCGGCGTCGCCGCTCTTGCCCAGGCCGAAGTCGGGGTCGGCACCGGTGCCGACCTGCACGGTGAGCGTCTGGCCGGCGGACAGCGCCGTGCCGTCCGGGATCGGGTGCGAGTCATCGACCGGGTCGTCGTCGGTGAGGTCCCAGCCGGTCAGCGTGACGTCGTGGCCCGAGACGTTGGCGACCTCGATCCAGTCCGGGCTGCCGTCGGCGTAGACGGCCGCCAGTCGCAGGTCGCCGGCCAGCGCGGCGGGCGCGGTCGGATCGACGGCGTGGGCAGGTGTGCCGGTGGCGGTGAGGGCGAGCAGTCCGAGACTGGCGGCCGGTACGGCGGCCAGAGCGCGGCGAAGCGTGAACACGTGGCGTTTCCTCGCGGTGGGTGGGCCGAGACGGGACGGGACGGCCGCAGCCTGCTGGCGCCCGGGAAACGGCGGGCGACGTGCGGGCGAACATGCGTCGAAGGTCTCCGGGCGCCGGAACGCCTGGAGACGCCGGCGAATCCGTCGACGTCGGCTCTCGGCCGTGTCGCCGCGCGAGAGCGGGCTCGCCGGCGGGGTGTCGGTGGACCGGGTGGCCGAATGCTATGGCCGAGCCTCCTGGTCGATCCGAACCACCGCGGACCCTTCCGCGCCGACGCTGGGCCGGCTCGGCGAGCCGGGCACGCGCAGCGGCAGCCGCAGCGGCGCGATCAGACGCACCCGCACCTGATGACCGTCGACACTGACCTCCGCCCGGAGACCCGGGTAGCGGTCGTAGGCGCCGGTCGCGGCGAGGTAGTCGGTCACCGCCCGGCTGGCCTCGTCGGCGGCGATGTCGAGGTCGGTCGTGCCCAGGCCGCCGCCGTACACCCAGGTGCCGGCGGCGCCCAGGTCGGCGCCCCGGAGCGCGGCCCCGTCGGCGAGGCCGTCGAGCGCCTGCCGGCGCAGGTAGGCGGCGCTGGCGTCGACCACGAACGCGACCACCAGGGCCAACACCAGCGCGAAGCCGATGATGAGCGGGATCGTGGAACCGCGCTCTCGGTGCCCCTCACGGCGCCGCATCGGGAATCTCCTGGTACTGGCCCACCGGCATCACCTCGGTGGCGTCGAGGGCGAAGCTCGGCGCGGCCGAGCCCAGGATGAGCGGCAGCATCGGCAGCCGGACGCTGCTGGCGACGCGAACGGTGACCACCGAGGTGCCGCTGTGACAGTCGGGTGGGTACGGCGTACAGCTGACCGTCAGGTCGAACGCGCTGCCGGCCAGGCCCTGGTCGGCGAGCGCCTGGGCGGCGGCCGCCCGGGCGCGGGCGTCGCCCTCGGCGTCGTTCGACGCCAGCACGTAGGCGCGGCCGGCCGCGCGGGCGGCACCGCTGACCGCGAACGCGCCGCGCTGGACCGCCAGCACCGAGAGCAGGATCCAGACCAGTGGGAGCAGCAGGACGATGCCCAGCCAGATGAACTCCACCAGGCCGCTGCCGCGCTCGTCGCGGCTTCTCACTCCCGCTCCCGGACGGCATGGCCGGTAACGGTCAGCTCGATCGCGGGGCCGCCGAGGCCGAGCGCCGGCACCTTCGCATGGACGACGACCTCCACCGCCGGTGCACCGGCGATGGTGATCGGGGCGGCGGCGATGTCCTCGGCGTAACGGGCCGAGAGCACGCCGGCGAGCTGGGCCCGGGTGCGGACGACGCCGTCACGCTCGTCGTGCCCGAGGGTGGCGGCATAGCGGGCACCCTCGGAGGCGGCCGAGGCCACGGTGTTGCGAACGTAGAGCACCAGCGCGATCTGGAGCACGCCGGCCACCAGCGGCACCAGGAGCAGCAGGACCAGGACGAAGTCGACGACCGCCGAGCCGCGCTGTCTGCTCACTTCACCTGGTCGAGTGCCGTGGTGAGCATCGCGCTGAGCTGGTCCTTGGCGATGCCGTAGAGCGCGGCGCACAAGCCGGCGGTCATGACGACCACCAGGACCCAGCCGGGCACGTCGCCGCGGTCGTCGCGGTCGTGGCGGTCGAGCCGGTGGCGCAGCCGCAGGAGCAGGAGGGTGAGTCTGTCCATCTGGTGTTCCTTCCGTGATCCCGAGTCAGGACATCCCGAGGTGCAGGCCGAGCACCCCGGGGTAGAACGCGAAGACGACGGTGACCGGGAGGACCAGGAAGACGATCGGAATCATCATCAGCACTTCCTTGCGCGCGGCGACCTCGATCAGCTCGCGCCGGCCGGCCTCCCGGACGTCGGCCGCCTGAGCGTGGAGTACGTCGGCCAGCGGCGTGCCGCGCTCGACCGCCACGGCGATGCCCGACGCGAACCGGGCGACCAGCGGCAGGCCGGTGCGGGCGGCCAGCGCGTCGAAGGCGGCGGCAACCGGCTCGCCGGTGCGGACCGCGGCCAAGACCCGGGCCAGGTCGGCGGAGAGCTCGCCCCGGCTGCGGCGTACCACGCGGTCCAGGGCGGCGATCGGAGCCTCTCCGGCCGCGACGGCGAGCGCCAGCATCTCGGCGACGGCGGGGAACTCCGCGACGATGCGCCGCTCGCGGTCCCTGACCTGGCTGGTCAGCCAGGAGTCGCGGGCGAGCACGCCGAAGACGAACGCCACCAGGCAGACCACCAGCCCGGCCGGCGCGTTGCCGGGGTCGTGCAGGCTGTGCAGCAGCCCGTAGCCGGCGGCGAGCCCGAAGCAGGCCAGCCCCCACAGCACCTGCTCGACCCGGAACTCGTGCACCGTGCGCGGCACCGCTGCCCGCTCCAGCCGGCGGCGCACCGAGGCGGCGCCACCGAGGATCCGCTCGACCGCGTCGGCCCCGGCACGCAGTGGCGGCCCGAAGACGCCCGCCACCACCGGTGGCAGCATCCCGACGGCGGGCTCCGGCGCGCGGGCATCCGCGGTGAGGTCGCGCAGGTAGGGCAGCACCCGCACCGCGAGCCGGGGCCGGCGGATCGCCCGCAACCGGGCCAGGATCAGCAGCACGCCACCCCCGGCGAGCGCACCGAGCAGCAGGCCCCACCCCCTCATCGCAGGATCCGCCGCTCGGTGGGGAGCCGGCCGATGCGCAGCATCAGCCGGTAGGCGACCAGGCAGCAGACCGCGCCGGCGACCAGCACCACCGCGCCGCCGGGCGAGGAGTAGCGGTGGATGACGTCGGGCTGGAAGGCCAGCAGGAGCAGCACCAGCCAGGGCGCCGCCACCGCGAGCCGCGCCCCGTTGACCGCCCATGCCTGGCGCGACTCCAGCTCGGCGCGGGTGTGCGCCTCGTCGCGCAGGTACGCCGACAGGTTGCGCAGCAGCCGCCCGAGGTCGCCCCCGCCGACCTCGCGTGCGATCCGCAGCCCCTCCACCACCCGGTCGCCCACCGGGTCCGCGAGGCGATCCTTGAGCCGGTCCAAGCACTCCCCGAAGCGGCCGGAGACCTGATAGTCGAGCGCGAACTGGGCGAACGGCGCCCGGAGCGCTTCCGGCCCACGCATCGCCAGGCCGGCCAGCGCCTCCGGCAGCGACAGCCCGGCGCGCACGGCCGAGGCCAGGTTGTCGACCGCCTCGGGCCACACCTCGGCGAGCTCGCGCTGCCGGCGGCGGGCCCGGCCCGCGAGGATCCCCACCGGCAGGAACCCGGCCATCACCCCGAAGGCCACCGCCACCGGCGGCGTCGCGGTCAGCACCTCCGCGGCCAGCGCCACCACGGCGCCACAGCCGCCGCACAGCGCCCACAGGCTGGTCGCAGTGACCTCGCCCAGGCCGGCGCGGGCGAGCAGTGCCTCGGTCCGCACCGCCGGCCGCCGGGATCGCGGCGTACGCGGCACCACGAACGCCGACCAGCACAACACCAGGCCGAGTCCGACGCCGAGGCCGAGCAGCGCACCCATCATCGGCTCCCGGCCAGCAGCGCGTGGACGTCGACACCCACGCGCTGGTAACGCTCGGGCCGGGGCGGCATGCCGGTGCTGCGGCGCAGCTCGCCACCGACCCGCTCGAAGACGACGGCCGTCTCGATGACCTCGCCCTCCACCCGGCCCGGCACCGCGACGATCTCCTCGACCCGCCGCCCGCCGTGCGGGTCGAGCGCGAGATGGACGACGAGGTCGACGCTGGCGGCGACGGTCGGCACCACGAACCTGGATCCGATGTTCTCCCCGGCCAGGAGCGGCAGGGTGCACATCTTCACCAGCGCCTCCCGACCGGAGTTGGCGTGCAAGGTGCACATCCCCGGGATGCCGCTGTTGAGCGCGAGGAGCAGGTCGAGGCACTCGGCGGCGCGCACCTCCCCCACGATGATCCGGCTGGGTCTCATCCGCAGCGACTCCTTGACCAGGTCCCGCAGCGTCACCTCGCCGGTGCCCTCCAGCCCGGACTGCCTGGTCTGGAGCGCGACCCAGTCGGGGTGCGCGAAGCGCAGCTCCCAGACCTCCTCGGCACTGATCACCCGCTCCCCGCCGGGGATGGCGGCAGCCAGGCAGTTGAGCAGGGTGGTCTTGCCGGTGTGGGTGCCACCGGCGATCAGCAGGTTCAGCCCGGCTCGGACGCTCGCCTCCAGGAACGCCGCGGCCGGCGCCGTCAGCGTGCCGAGCTCGACCAGGTCTGCCAGCCGGGCGGCGCGCAGGGAGAACTTGCGGATGTTGACCGCCGCGAACCCGCGCGAGATCCCGTCGAGCACGACGTGGAGCCGGTGGCCGCCGGGCATGGTGGCGTCGACGAACGGCGTGCTCCGGTCCAGACGCCGGCCGCTCGCCTTGAGCATCCGCTCCACCAGCTCGGTGACCTGGCTCGCGGTCAGCATCAGGTTGGTCAGCTCGTGGCGACCGTGCCGCGCGGCGAAGACTCGCGCCGGGTCGTTGATCCAGATCTCCTCGACCTCCGGGTCGTCCAGGAGAGGCTGCAGCGGCCCGAAGCCGGCCACCCGCGCGACCAGCTCGCCGACCATCGCCCGCGGCTCCAGCAACGGCGGGACAGCGCCGGTCAGCGAGCGCTCGTCGTGGGCACGCACCACCGACTCGGCGATCCGGCGCACCACCGCCGCGTCCCGCTGCGGATCGACGCCCTCGTGGCGCACCAGCTCGCGCACCTGCGCGTCGAGCAGCTCGACCAGCCCGCCGTCGGCGACCTGCGACATGACCATGACCGGATTCCGTTCCCGAGTGTGGACTCCAGGCCTGCAATCTAGGTCAGCCCCGATCGCCTGACCAGAGCCTGATCGCGACCTGTGGAGAACCGGTCCAGACCACCCGCCGGCAGCGGCGAGCAAGGCAAAGAACACCCGTCATGATCCGAAAGTGGCGCGCGGAGCTGCCGATGAGGGCGACGTGGAGAGCCCCACCGTCAACCAGCCCGTCCTGCTGCGTGAGCATGGACTCGAGTTCCAAGGCGAGTACGGCGGCGAGTACGCGAGCCGGATCGAGAGCGTCGAGGGCACCCTGCTGACCTTGGCCCGTCCGTTCGACCTGCCCGCCGAGAACGACCTCGGCGAGGGCACCCGGCTCGACCTGATCTGGACCAGCCCCACCGGCCTCCACGAGCTGCCGGTGAGGGTGGTGGCCGAGGACATCGACGGCCCGCTGCGGGTGTGGCGGGCCGAGCCGACCGGTCCGGCCCGCCGCACCAACCGGCGCCAGCACCTCCGCGTGGCGACCGGCGGCCTGATGACGCTGGCCACCGAGGAGGCGACCGTGGGCGCGCTGTTGATGGACGCCAGCGAGGCGGCGTTGCGCTGCCGGGTCGAGGGCCGCGCCAGGGAGCTGGCGGAGGACACACAGGTGCGCACCGAGTTCGTGATCGGCGGCGAGGCGTTCAGCGCCACCGGCATCGTCTTCCGCCGTACGTCGCTGGGCACCGGCACGGAGCTGGTGATCACCCTGCGGCACGACGAGCGCGCGGCCACCGCGCTGCGGCGGGCGCTGTTCGCCGAGCAGATCCGGCTACACCAGATGGCCGGCAGCCAGGCCGGTCGCTAAGCCGGTCGCTACGCCAGTCGCTCGGTCCCGGCGAACCAGCTGTTGGTCCAGATCGCCTCCTTGCGCACCCGCGCCCCGGTGTACGGCGCGTGGATGATGATCCTCGCTCCGTGGCTCCAGCCGTCGAAGATGCCGACGTGGTAGACGTGGCTGCCGCTGGTGAAGAACACCAGGTCACCCACACGCATCCGCGAGCGCGGAATGTGACGCACCGCGCCGGCCTGGGCGGCGGCGGTCCGCGGCAGGTGCAGGCCGGCGGCACGGAACGAGTAGAGCATCAGGCCGGAGCAGTCGAACGCGTTCGGGCCGGTGGCGCCGTACCGGTAGGGATCGCCCTGCTGACGGGCGGCGACCCGCAGCGCCCGGGTGACCTCGTGACTGCGGCGCACCCGGCGGCGATGCTCGATGCGCACCTTGCGCTGGTGCTTGGTCAGCCGCAGGTGTACGGCCGGTACGACGGAGGCCGAGGCAGCCGTCGGGGTCGTGGCGGCCTGAGCGCCGGTGGGAGCCAGGGCGAGGGCGCCGAACGCCGTTGCCGTGGCCATGGTGATGCGGATGAAATTGGGCATGCGTGGTGGTCCTCCCCACGCCTGCGAGGTGAGCTGTCGGGTTCGGACGAGAAGGTGTCCGGCCCGCTCTCGCGAGGAGAGTCGGGCTTCACCCCAAGCGGCTGCGAGCAGCCGCGGGA
>NZ_DASZUF010000176.1:0-11969 GCF_035547795.1 Nocardioides sp. | reverse complement strand
CTGACCGGAGGCATCGTCCGTTACGGTCTGCGCCATGACCACGGACGCCGACGTCGCCGCTCACACCTCCTCGGGCCGCGCCCGACTGGAACTGCTCATCGTCGGCACCGCCGCGCTCGCCGTCTCGCTCTCCCAGTCGCTGCTCATCCCGGTGATGGGCATCCTCGGCGTGCAGATCCCCGGGCGTCCCTCGGAGAGCACCCTGGAGTGGCTGCTGACCTCCACGCTGCTGGTCGGCGCCGTCGCCGTACCGCTGCTCGGGCGACTCGGCGACATGTTCGGCAAACGGCTGATCCTGATGGTCGCCACCGCCACGCTGGTGATCGGCTCGGTGCTGTGCGGCGTCACCGACAACATCGGCCTGCTCATCGCCGGCCGGGCGATCCAGGGCGCCTCGATGGCGGCGATCCCGCTGGGCATCAGCCTGCTCTCCTCGCTGCTCCCCCGTGACAAGGTCGGTCCGGCGATCGCGCTGATCAGCGCCATGCTCGGCGTCGGCGGCGCGCTCGCACTGCCGATCGGCGGGTTCATCGGCGAGCACGCCGACTACCACTGGCTGTTCTGGATCACCGCCATCGCCGGCGCCGTCGCGCTGCTCGGCATCTGGCTGGTCGTGCCGGAGGCGCCCAACCGGTCCCGCGGCCGGGTCGACTACCTCGGCGCGGTGCTGCTCAGCGCCGCTCTGGTCGCCCTGCTGCTGCCGCTGGCCGAGACCGCCGAGTGGGGCTGGGGCTCGGGCCGCACGATCGGGCTGCTGGTGGCGGCGCTGGTGCTGTTCGGGGTCTTCGGCCTGGTCCAGCGCCGCACCGCCCAACCGCTGGTCGACCTGGTCGCGCTGCGCCGCCGGCCGATCGTGCTGACCAACGTCGCCTCGGTGCTGTTCGGCTTCGCGCTGTTCGCGATGATGATCGGGACGGCGCAATACGTGCAGGCACCGAAGGAGAGCGGCTACGGCTTCGACTCCTCCATCCTCACCAGCGGCTTCGCGATGCTGCCCGCCGGCCTGATGATGCTGCTGCTCTCCGGCGTCTCCGCCCGGATGATCCACACCATCGGAGCACCCAGGACGCTCGCGCTCGGCGCGCTGGTGGTGGCGCTGGGCTGGGTGGTCCGCATCGGCCTGACCGCGCACCTGTGGGAGGTCGTCCTCGGCACGACCGTGATCGGTGTCGGCGTCGCGCTCGGGTACGCCGCCATGCCCACCCTGATCAACACCCACACCCCGGTCACCGAACTGGCCGCGGCCAACGGGCTCAACTCGCTGGCCCGCTCGGTCGGCACCTCGATCGCCAGCGCCATCGGCGGCTCGGTCCTGGCCGGGCACGTCGTGGTGGCCAAGGTCGCCGGCGAGCTGGTGGGCTGGTCGACGCTGGGCTCCTACCGGGCTCTGTTCGGCGCCTGCGTGGCGGCCTCGGTCGTGGCCGCGGGCCTGGCGGTGCTCGTGCCGCGGCATCCGGACTCCGACGCGATGCCGGAGCTGTGAGCCGATGAGCGCGGCCGGCGTCCTCGGCATCGTCGGCGCGGCGCTGGCGGTGCTGCTGATCGCCGTGGCAGCGCTCGCGCTGCGACTCACCACGGCGCTGCGGGCCGCCCGGACGCGCATCGACGAGTTGGAGACCACCGTCGTCCGGCTGGAGTCAGAGCGCAGCGACGGTCGCGCGCTGCGCGTGGCCCGACGTACGGCGAAGGCGGTGGTGGGGACCGCCGAGCGGTTCCGCGAGGGCGGCGTCGAGGCGCTGCTGGGCGCGTCCCTGGAGGAGCTGAGCCGGTTCGTCACCGACGACCGGACCGAGATCGCGCGCATCGCCGCGCCGGACGGCACCGTGACGGTGCTGTTCTCCGACATCGTCGGCTCCACCGCCCGCAACGAGCGGCTGGGCGACCGAGGCTGGTTGCGGCTGCTGCGGGTCCACGACGCGCTGGTCCGCCGCGAGGTCGCGGCCTGTCACGGCCACGTGGTCAAGACCCAGGGCGACGGGTTCATGGTGGTCTTCCCTGACCCGGTCGCCGGGGTGCGCGCCGCCGTCGGGATCCGGCGGGCGCTGGCGTCCTCGGGCCGGCTGCGCGCGGTCGACATCCGGGTCCGGATCGGGCTGCACACCGGCCGGGTGCTCACCCGCGACGGCGACTACTTCGGCCGCAACGTCGCGCTGGCGGCCCGGGTGGCGGCGTACGCCGAGGCCGACGAGATCCTGGTGACCGACCCGGTCCGCGATGCCGTGGGCGAGTCGTTCGCCCTCGAGCTGGTGGCCACCACCGAGCTCAAGGGCCTCGCCGGCGAGCACCGGCTGTGGGCGGTCTGAGGCTCTCAGCGGATCTGGTCGAGGAAGTCCCGCACCTGCTGACGCAGGTCGGCGGCCAGCCTGGACAGCTCGAGCGAGGCAGTGGTCATCTCCGCC
This sequence comes from Nocardioides sp., assembly GCF_035547795.1. Classification (GTDB taxonomy): domain Bacteria; phylum Actinomycetota; class Actinomycetes; order Propionibacteriales; family Nocardioidaceae; genus Nocardioides. The sequence goes on along the minus strand of NZ_DASZUF010000176.1, from coordinate 9,570 downwards.
ACGCCGCCGCTGGTGGCCTCCACCGCCTCCCCGATCGCCACGATGTCGCCGGAGACGTTGGTGACGGCGGAGGCGGCGGTCGTGGTGGTGCGGCTCAGCTCGCCGGCGGCGCCCTTCTGCTCGGCGACGGCGCCGGCGATCGCGCCGATGTTCTCCCCCATCCCGCGCACCCGGTCGGCGATGCTGGTGATCGCCTCGACCGCGTCGTCGCTGGCGGCCTGCATGGCCGCCACCCGCTGCTCGATCTGCGCGGTGGCCTCGGTGGTCTGGGACGACAGGTTCTTGACCTCGGCGGCGACCACCGCGAAGCCCTTGCCGAACTCCCCCGCGCGGGCGGCCTCGATGGTGGCGTTGAGCGCCAGCAACCGGGTCTGGTTGGCGACCTGGGTGATCAGGTTGACCACGCCGCTGATCTCGCGGGAGGCGGCGGTGAGCTCGTCCACGCGAGCCAGGGTGGCGACCGCGTCGTCGACGGCCTCGGCACCGGCCCGGTTGGAGGTGGACGCCTGCTGCTCGATGGACTGCACGGTCGCCACCAGCTGCTCGACGGCGGCGGCCGCGACGCCGACCGCGTCCGAGGCGACGCCGGCGCTGCTGGCCACCGCGGTGGTCCGGGTCGCGGTCGCGCTGGCCGTCTCCGCGAGCGAGCGCGAGGACGCCTCGAGCTGACTGGCGGCGGCGGTGACGTTCTCGGCCAGGCCGAGGACGGCGGTCTCGAACGCGTCGGCCAGATCCTGACGCCGCAGCTGGCTGTTCTCCAGGTCCGCGTGCGTGCTGGCCATCCGGCTGATGGCGGTGTTGATGGTGCGTGCCCCGGCCCGGAAGGAGCCGAGCATGCCGCGGGTGAGGAAGCGGCGGTGGTACGCATCGACGCTGGCGGCGCTCAGCGACGCGCTCGACTCGCGCACGTAGGCGTCGGTCAGGTCGATGAGATGGTTGATCGCATGCCTGACCTCGACGAACTCCGGCTCGTCGCCCAGGATCGGCAGCCGCGGCTCCAGGTCACCGTGGGCGGCCGCCCGGCAGACCTCGGTGATGGCGGCCAGCGCGGCGCGGTAGCGCGCCAGCTCCAGCTCGACGTCGGCCGGGCCCTCCAGGATGCTCACGCGGCGTACTCCCCGTTCTGGTCGCCCTCCAACCCCCACACCCACTCGTCGTAGGACAGCCCGGCCTCGGCCAGGATCTCGTCGAGCCGGGCGCGTCCGGCGGCTACCGCGGCCTTGGTCCCGGCGGCCGCCCGCTCGGCGCGGAGGATCTCGTCGTAGACCGCCGTGGCGGCGGCGACGGCGCGCCGCGAGGCGGTACGCCGGGTCGAGTGGAAGCCGACGATCTGATCGCCGGCGTCGAACGTGGGGGTGAAGTGCCCCAGCACCCAGTAGTGGGCGCCGTCGCCGGCCAGGTTCACCACGTAGGCGAAGATCTCGCGGCCGGCTTCGAGCCGCTCCCACAGCAGCGCGAACACCGCGCGCGGCATCTGGGGATGCCTGATGATGTTGTGCGGCTTGCCGATCAGCTCGGCCTCGGAGTAGGCGCTCACCGACGCGAACAGCTCGTTCACATAGGTCAGCCGGCCCTGCCGGTCGGTCTTGGACACGATGATCTCGTCGTCGCGGAAGGTCCGTTCCACCCCGGTCGGCACGATGTGAGCGGGTCGCATGCCTTCTCGATCGGCCGCGGCGCCATGCCTCTGAGCGCCACCTCGGGGGACGGCCCGTCCTGGAGCGTGAGACATCACACACCCCGGTCGACGACGCAGGGCCGGCCCCACCCGGGAGCCGGCCCTGCGACGTACGGCGGGAACTACCTCAGGTCGAAGCGGTCCGCGTCCATGACCTTGACCCAGGCCGCCGCGAAGTCCTTGACGAACTTCTCCTGGGCGTCGTCGCTGGCGTAGACCTCCGCCAGCGCCCGCAGCTCGGAGTTGGAGCCGAAGATCAGGTCGTTGGCCGTCGCGGTCCACTTGAGGTCGCCGGTGGCCGCGTCGCGGATCTCGTAGACGTTCTCCTCGCCCTGCGACGCCTTCCAGTCGTGACCGGGGGCGAGCAGGTTGACGAAGAAGTCGTTGGTCAGGACACCGGGTCGGTCGGTGAGGACACCGTGCCGGGTGCCGCCGACGTTGGTGCCGAGGGCGCGCATGCCGCCCACCAGCACCGTCATCTCCGGCGCCGACAGCCCGAGCATGTAGGCGCGGTCGAGCAGCAGCGTCTCCAGCGGCAGCTTCTCACCCGGACGGGCGTAGTTGCGGAAGCCGTCGGCCCGCGGCTCGAGGACCTTGAACGACTCGACGTCGGTCTGCTCCTGGGTCGCGTCCGTGCGACCGGGGTGGAACGGCACCGTCACCGCGACGCCGGCGTCCCGGGCGGCCTTCTCCACGGCGGCGACGCCGCCCAGGACGATCAGGTCGGCGAGCGAGATCTTCTTCGCCCCGCTGTTGAACTCCGACTGGATCTCGGTCAGCTTCGCCAGCACCGCGTCGAGCTGCTCGGGCTGGTTGACCGTCCAGCTGCGCTGCGGCTCGAGCCGGATGCGGGCGCCGTTCGCGCCACCGCGCTTGTCGGTGGAGCGGAACGTCGCCGCCGACGCCCAGGCCGTGGTCGCCAGCTGAGAGACGGTCAGGCCGGAGTCCAGCAGCTTCGCCTTGAGCGCGGCGACATCCGCGTCGTCGACCAGCTCGTGGTCGACGGCCGGAACCGGGTCCTGCCACAGCTGCGGCTCGGGCACCCAGGGGCCGAGGTAGCGGGTCACCGGGCCCATGTCGCGGTGGAGCAGCTTGTACCAGGCCTTCGCGAACGCCTCGGCGAACTGGTCCGGGTGCTCCAGGAACCGGCGCGAGATCTTCTCGTACTCCGGGTCGAAGCGCAGGGCGAGGTCGGAGGTCAGCATCCGCGGCTCGCGCTTGCCCTCGCCGAACGCCTCGGGCACCAGGTCCGCGCCGGCGTTGTTCTTCGGGCGCCACTGGTGCGCGCCGGCCGGTGACTTGAACAGCTCCCACTCGTAGGAGAACAGGATGTGGAAGAACTCGTTGTCCCACCGGGTCGGGTGGTAGGTCCAGGTGACCTCGAGGCCGGAGGTGATGGTGTCGGGGCCCTTGCCGGTGCCGAAGCTGTTCTGCCAGCCCAGGCCCTGCATCTCCAGCGGCGCACCCTCGGGCTCGGGGCCGACGCTGTCGGCCGGGCCGGCGCCGTGCGTCTTGCCGAAGGTGTGACCGCCGGCGATCAGCGCCACCGTCTCCTCGTCGTTCATCGCCATCCGGCGGAACGTCTCGCGGATGTCGCGGGCCGAGGCGACCGGGTCGGGGTTGCCGTTGGGACCCTCGGGGTTGACGTAGATCAGACCCATCTGCACCGCGCCGAGCGGATCGGCGAGCTCGCGGTCACCGCTGTAGCGCTCGTCGCCCAGCCAGGTGTCCTCGGGACCCCAGAAGATCTCCTCTGGCTCCCAGGTGTCCTCGCGGCCGAAGGCGAAGCCGAAGGTCTTGAAGCCCATGTCCTCGAGGGCGACGTTGCCGGCGAACACGATCAGGTCCGCCCAGGAGATCTTCTGGCCGTACTTCTTCTTCACCGGCCACAGCAGGCGGCGGGCCTTGTCCAGGCTGACGTTGTCCGGCCAGCTGTTCAGCGGGGCGAACCGCTGCGCGCCGGCGCCCGCGCCACCGCGTCCGTCGTGGATCCGGTAGGTGCCGGCCGAGTGCCAGCTCATCCGGATCATCAGACCGCCGTAGTGGCCGAAGTCGGCGGGCCACCAGTCCTGGGAGTCGTGCAGGACCTCGACGATGTCGCGCTTGAGCGCCTCGACGTCGAGCTTCTTGAACTCCTCGGCGTAATTGAAGTCCGGACCCAGCGGGTTGCTCGCCGGGGAGTGCGCGTGCAGCACCGACAGGTCGAGCTTGTTGGGCCACCAGTCCTTGTTGCTGCGCGGACGGCCGCCGGTGCGCGGCGTGGGCGAGTCGATGCCGGGGTTCTCGCTCTCGCTGCCCTGTGCGGTGACGCCGTCATGCATGACAGGGCAGCCGCCCTGTTCCTTGCGTTCGATGCCCTGAGGGCTCTGCTCGGTCATGTGCAACCTTTCCGACGGGATTTCTTCAGGAGTCTGCGTGGGCGCAGTCGGGGCAAATGCCCCAATAGATGACCTCCGCCTCGTCGATCACGAAGCCGTGATCGTTCTCGGCGGTCAGGCACGGAACCTCGCCGACGGCGCAGTCGACGTCGGCGATCGTGCCGCAGGAGCGGCACACGACATGGTGGTGGTTGTCCCCGATCCGGGCCTCGTAGCGCGCCACCGAGCGCGAGGGCTGGATCCGGCGTACCAGACCGGCCTCGGTCAGGGCGCGCAGCGAGTCGTAGACGGCCTGGTGCGACACCTCGGGCAGCGCCTCGCGGACCGCGCCGATGATCGCGTCGGTGTCGGCGTGCGGATGCTCGTGCACCGCCGCCAGCACCGCGATCCGCGGCCGGGTCACGCGCAGGTCGGCGGCGCGCAGGGCCTGCTCGAACTGCTGGGACGACGTCACCCCCGCAGTCTTGACCGCTTTCTTGAATGAGTCAAGAAAGCAGTACGGCGCGTCGCAGCCACCGACCGGAACCGACCCGGGCAGGTACTGTCGGGCCAAATGTTCGACTTCGCCCAGCTCAGGTCCTTCGTCGCCGTCGCCGTGGAGCTCCACTTCGGCCGTGCCGCCGAGAAGCTCAACATGACGCAGCCGGCGCTGAGCCGACAGATCCAGGCGCTGGAGCGACACGTGGGCGACCGGCTGCTGGCGCGCACGTCCCGTGGTGTCCAGCTCACTCCCGTCGGCGAGCAGCTGCTCCGCGACGCCCGGCGCGTGCTGGCGCTCGCCGACGAGTCACTGGTCAACGCCCGCAAGGTCGCCGAGGGAATCTCCGGCTCGGTCAGTGTCGGATTCACCTCGGTCGTCGGGCAGACCCACCTGCCGCAGCTGCTGACCTATGCGCGCGACCAGCATCCCGACATCGACCTCCACCTGCACGAGATGGTCACCTCGGATCAGCTGCAGGGCCTCGAGTCCGGCCTGATCGACCTTGCGATGGGCCGCCCCCTGCGCGACGACAACGAGCATGCCTATCGCGCCCTGCCGCCCGATCGACTCGTCGTCGCGGTGCCCGAGGACTGGCAGCTCGCGAGTGTCGCCGCCCCGCGAGTGCGCGATCTCCATCGCCGCGACCTGGTGATGTACAACGAGCACGGCGCGCGCTACTTCCATGACCATCTCGTGCGCATCTTCAGCGCCTTCGGCGTGCAACCGACGTACGTCCAGAAGGTCACCCAGGTCGCGACCATGGTGGCGCTGGTGCGCGCCGGTCTCGGGGCCGCGGTCATTCCCGCGAGCGCCCATGCCGGTGACCGCGACGGGATCGCGATCCTCGATCTCCCCGAGCTGGACACCTATCCGGTGGTGGCGCGACTGATGTGGCGATCGGACTCCGACAACCCGGCCCTCCACCGCTTCATCTCGGCGCTTCCCGAGTTCTGAGAGCTGCCGACAGGCTCCGATTCGGCGGGCGGCCAGACGATCGGCCCACATCGGCATCGACCGATGCACGCAGCACATCGCCGGCCCCCGCATCGTCGATTTCACGCTCAGAGTGGCCAGCGGCGCCACCGACGACCGGCCATCGTGACGGGCATCACCCGCACCGGAAAGCCCTGTGACGGCCATCACCGGCGACTGCTTCCTTGACCCCGAAATTTCCGCTTCCTAGGTTTCTCCGGCGTGTGCAGGACACAACGATCGGAGGAGCAGTGAAGAGCAAGTTGTGGTCCCGGATGGCAGGGGCCGTGGGGGTGGTCGCCCTGACCGGCGCCGCGCTGACAGCATGCGGCGGCGGCTCGTCATCGCCCAGCTCATCCTCGGGGACGAGCCTGCTGAACCAGATCATCAAGCGCGGCACTCTGCGCGTCGGGATCATGCCCGACTCGCCGCCGTTCGGACAGCAGATGTCGGACGGCACGTTCCAGGGGTACGACGCCGACATCGCCAAGGAGCTCGCCGCCTCACTCGGGGCGAAGGTGCAGTTCGTCGCCCTGACCGGTGACAGCCGCAATGCCGCGCTCGACTCGGGTCGCACGGACGTGGACATCAGCACGTTCAGCGTCACCCCGCAGCGCGCCCAGTCGGTCGAGTTCACCATCCCCTACACCCAGATCGACTCGGCGCTGCTGTACAAGAAGAGTGAGTCGATCACCAGCCTCAAGCAGCTGAAGGGCAAGTCGGTCGCGGTCGGCAGCGGCACGACGAACGACACCTACCTGACCGAGGAGTGCAAGTCCGTCGGTTGCAAGGTGATGCGATTCGACGCGATCGCGGACGCGATCCAAGCGCTGAAGTCCGGCAAGGTCGACGCCGCGATGGACAGCTCCTTCTCGATGGACCAGGAGGCCCAGGCCGACAGCTCGCTGGCGGTGCTGGACCCGACGCCGAAGATCAACGCGGCCTTCATCGCGATGGGAGTCAAGCGCGGCGACCAGCTGTGGCTGAACTACCTGAACACGTTCATCGAGACGCTGAACGGCTCGGGCGAGAACGCCACGCTGAGCCAGAAGTGGTTCCACGCCGACGTGCCGGCGGCCATTCCGTACGCGCAGTGACGGTCTCGCGACCGAGACCGCGTCGTGACCGGGGCCCTGGGGCCTCGGTCACGGCCGTGCCCGAGACGACCTCCGACGCGAACACACCTCAACGGAAAGGGGAAGGGGCGTGGTGACATGGGACTTCAGCGCGCTGTCGCCGTACAAGTCGATCATCCTCCACGGGATCGGCGAGACGGCGCTGGTCAGCGTGCTCAGCTTCGCACTGGCCTGCGTGCTCGGGCTGATCGCCTACCTGGGATGCGCGAACCACCTGCGCCCTGTGCGGGTCATCAGCTCGATCTACGTCGAGGTGATCCGCAACATCCCGATGCTGGTGGTGCTCTTCTTCATCTACTTCGGGCTGGGCGAGAAGGGACTGAACTTCTCGCCGTTCTGGGCCGCCGTGGCCGCGTTGGCGATCAATAACGGCGCCTACCTGGCCGAGATCTTCCGGGCCGGCTTCCAGGCGGTGCCGAGCGGCCTGCATGAAGCCGCCAGCGCGCTCGGTCTGGGACCGTTCCAGACCTTCCGGCACGTCACGTTCATGCCGGGCATCCGCAACATCATCCCCGCGGCGACCAACCAGTTCATCATGCTGATGCTCTTCTCCTCGGTGGCTTCGACGGTGGCCTTTCCCGACTTGACCTACGAGCTGCAGCGGATCAACTCCGCGACACTGCGGACCTTCGAGGTCTTCACCGTCGGCGCAGCCCTCTACTACGTGCTCTCGACGGCGATCGCCCTCGCGGCGGGCCTGCTGTCGCGGCGGATGTACCGGTGGTGACGGCGTGAGCATCTTCCACTACACCGATTCGCTGCTCCGCGCGGCGGTGATGACATTGAAGCTCTGCGCCTTCGGCGCAGTCGCCGGCACTGCTTGGGGCTTGGTCGTAGGCCTCCTGCGCGCCTCGTCGTTCCGGCCATTGCGCTGGCTCGCCGCGCTCTACACGAGCGTGCTGCGCGGGGTGCCGATCCTGATCGTGCTGCTCTTCACCTACTACGGCCTGCCCCTGGCGATGCCGAACCTCCGGTTCTCCGCCTACATCTGCGGCGCGATCGGGCTGACGCTCTTCGTCGGCGCCTACGTCGCCGAGGCCGTCCGGGGCGGCCTGGAGTCCGTTCCCACGGGGCAGACGGAGGCCGCACAGGCGCTCGGCCTGAGCAACTTCCAACGGCTGCGACTGGTCATGCTGCCGCAGGCGGTGCGAGTCATCGTGCCGCCGTGGATCGGCATCCTGCTGGCGCTGGTGAAGGAGACGTCCCTGGTGTCAGTCGTCGGGCTGGTCGAGCTCACCCGGGCCGGTCGCGTCGTCGGCCAGGAGTCCAACAACACGCTCGCAGCGTTCGCGCTGGTCGCACTCGTCTACTTCGTCATCTGCTGGCCGATCGGGCAGTTCGGCCGCTGGTACGAGCACCGTCTGGCCGCCTCAGGACTGAGAACCGTCCACGAGCCCGCCGTATCGAATCTTCTCGGCGAGGACGCCGAGGTCCCGACAGGAGGAGCGGCATGATCCGCGTCGAAGGACTCACCAAGAGCTACGGCGCCCACCAGGTGCTGAAGGGCGTCAGCTGCGAGATAGCGAAGGGCGAGGTGGTCTGTGTCATCGGGCCCTCGGGCTCGGGGAAGAGCACCTTCCTGCGCTGCCTGAACATGCTCGAGACGTTCGACGGTGGGACCGTCGTGGTCAATGGGCACGACCTCTCCGCGCGCTCGGTGGACGCCCGGGCGGTCCGTCGGGAGGTCGGGATGGTCTTCCAGCACTTCAACCTCTTCCCGCACCTACGAGTCGTCGACAACATCACGCTCGCGCCGGTGCACGTGTCGAAGAAGTCGAAGGGCGTCTCGGAGGCGAACGCGATGGAGCTGCTCGAGCGAGTCGGTCTGGCCGACAAGGCGCGGGTCTTCCCGAAGTCGCTCTCCGGCGGCCAGCAGCAGCGTGTGGCGATCGCTCGTGCTCTCGCCATGGAGCCGGTCGCGATGCTCTTCGACGAGCCGACCTCGGCGCTCGACCCCGAGACGGTCGACGACGTCCTCCAGGTCATGCGCAGGCTCGCCGACGACGGGATGACGATGGTGGTCGTCTCGCACGAGATGGGCTTCACCCGCGACGTGGCCGACCGAGTGCTGTTCATGGACCACGGCGTCGTGATCGAGGAGGGAACTCCGGAGCAGGTCTTCGGCAACCCCCAGCACGACCGCACCCGCGCCTTCCTCCGGAGGGTCTCGTGAGCCGCGCTGGAGCACTGGAGGCCCCCGGCGCCTTCGAAGGTGTCCTCTTCTTCCCTGTCACGCCGTTCGGTCCCGGGGACGACATCGACATCGACGTCTACGCCGAGCACGTCGCCGACGGCCTGGGCTACCACGTCGGCGCGGTGTTCCCCGGCTGTGGCGCCGGCGAGTTCCACGCCCTCTCCCCCGAGGAGATCGTCGAGCTCACCCGGACGACTGCCTCCATCGTCACCGGCTCGGTCCCGCTGATCCCCGGCGTCGGCGGCGCAGTCTCGCAGGCAGTGGCCACAGCCCGTGCCGTTGCCGAGGTCGGTGCCGATGCGCTCCTGGTCCTCCCGCCCTATCTGGTGGCCAGCAGCCCCGCGGGTCTGGTGCGCTATGTCGAGGAGATCGTCACCGGGTGCGACCTGCCCGTGATCGTCTACCACCGCAACAACGCTCGCTACTCGGCCGATGCGATCCGAACGCTCGCACACGACCCCCGGGTGATCGGGTTCAAGGACGGGACGGGTGACATCGCCCGGGCCCAGGAGGTGGTCCTGGCCGTCCGATCGACCGGTCGCACCGACTTCCGGTTCTTCAACGGTCTGCCGACGGCCGAGCTCAGCCAGGCGGCGTACCGGGGGATCGGGATCCCGCTCTACTCCTCCGCCGTGTTCGCGATGAGTCCATTGATCGGCTCGGCGTTCTATGAGGCGTACACCACCGGCGACGACGAGCGACGACTCGATCTCCTCGCCGACTTCTACGCT
>NZ_DASZUF010000175.1:0-11708 GCF_035547795.1 Nocardioides sp. | reverse complement strand
TGAGCGACCTGAAGCCCGACGAGAAGCTCTGCCCGTTCTGCGCCGAGGTGATCAAGGCGGCAGCGGTGAAGTGCCGATACTGCGGCTCGGACCTGGCCGGGGCCCCGCGGGCGACCACGGAGCCCGCCGAGCCCACCGAGTCCACCGCGGCCACGGAGTCCACGGAGTCCACCGAGACTCTGGCCCAGCTCCCGTGGCCGGTTGAGCCCGCGACCTCCGCCGTACCGACCCGGCGACGGCCCTGGATCCTCACCGCCGTGCTGGTGATCGCGCTCGTCGTGGCCGGAGGCGGCCTCTGGCTTGCGGTGAACAACGCCAACAGCGACGACGTCGCGCCCGACGGACAGCTCTCCTCGGCCGGCGCCCGGGCCGCGATCATGAGCCAGGCGGCGACGCTGACCGCCACGGTGATGTCCTACCGCGCCGCCTCCTCGGCGCAGGACATCGCCACGGCGGAGAAGCTGATGACGCCGGCGATGCGGAAGAAGTACGAGAAGACGCTGCCGGCTCAGGCCGACCGGCAACAGCAGGCCAAGCTGAAGGTCACCGTCAAGGCGCAGGTCGCCTCGCTGAGCGGGAAGTCGACGTGCAGTGCCTCGGACTGCGCGGTGGCGCTGTTGTCGGCGACCGAGTCGAGTGCGCGGGTGCTGGTCTTCGTCAACCAGAGCGCCACCGCCAAGAACAGCAAGAACTCGGTGCAGAGCCCCACCTGGGAGCTGGTCAGCCTGGTCAAGCAGAACGGCGTATGGCTGATCTCCGACATGTCGGCGTCGACCTGATCTGCTAAGGTAGAACGTGTTTCAGTTTTGCGACCGACGGAGGTGGGTGTGATGGCTGTCGGTCGCGCCGCCGTCCGCCTCTCCGCCGCCGAGCTGGCGGCGTTCCTCGGCGAGCAGACGAAGGTCCAGGTCGCCACCGTCGGCCCGGATGGCGCGCCGCACCTGACGACGCTCTTCTATGCGCTCGACGACGCCGGCCGGATCGCATTCTGGACCTACGGCTCCTCGCAGAAGATCGCCAACCTGCGCCGCGACCCCCGGATCAGCGCGCTGGTGGAGACGGGCGAGGACTACTTCGAGCTGCGCGGCGCGAGCATCGCCGGCCGGGCGCGTCTCGTCGAGGAGTACGACGAGATCCGCGCCCTCGGTGCCCGGGTGCTCGCCCGGATGTCCGGCGGCGCCGACCTTGGTGGGCTGGGCGAGGACATCCTCGACCAGCAGGCCACCAAGCGGGTGGGGGTCGTCATCGAGCCGGAGAAGGTGGCCAGCTGGGACCACCGCAAGCTGTCTGCGCTCCCCGGTCAGGGAGCAGGGTGAGGAGAGGTGGCAATGGCCAAGATCAGCGTCGACTGGGACCTGTGCGAGTCCAACGGGGTCTGCGAGGCGATGGCGTCCGACGTGTTCCACCTCGACGACGACGATCTGCTCCAGGTCGACGACCCCATCGTGACCGACGAGAACCGGGAGCGCGTCGAGCGCGCCGTCGCCGGCTGTCCCCGGGCGGCGCTGAGCATCGTGGAGGACTGATGGCAAACCTCGACGGCCGGGTCGCCATCGTCACCGGCGCCGGAGCCGGGCTCGGCCGTGCCGAGGCGCTGGCCCTGGCTCGCGCCGGCGTCCGCGTGGTGCTCAACGACCTGCCCGACGGCGCCGACGCGGTTGCCGAGGAGATCCGGGCGCTCGGCGGCGAGGTGGCGCTGGCCCCTGGCGACGTCAGCGAACGGGCCACCGCCGATGCGATGGTGGCCGCCGCCGTGGACGGCTTCGGCCGGCTCGACGCGGTGGTCAACAACGCCGGGATGACCCGGGACAAGATGCTGTTCAACATGACCGACGAGGAGTTCGACGCGGTCCTCGCCGTCCACCTGCGGGGACACTTCCTGCTCACCCGCAACGCCGCCGCGCACTGGCGGGCCCGGGCCAAGGAGACGGGGACGCCGGTCGATGCGGCGGTGGTCAACACCGCCTCCGAGGCGTTCCTGGTGGGGCCGCCGGGTCAACCCAACTACGCGGCCGCCAAGGCCGGCATCGTGGCGCTGACGATCTCGACCGCACGGGCTCTGGGTCGCTGTGGCGTACGCGCCAACGCGATCTGCCCGCGGGCCCGCACCGCCATGACCGCCGACGTCTTCGGCGCCGACGCCTCCGGAGCCGAGGTGGATCCCTACAGCCCCGAGCACGTCGCGCCGCTGGTCGCCTATCTGGCCTCGCCGGCGGCGGCCCGCATCACCGGCCAGGTCTTCGTCGTGTACGGCGGCATGGTCGCGCTGCTCGCCGCTCCCACGGTGGCCCAGCGCTGGGACCTCGCCATCGAGCAGCCCGACGCCGGCACGTGGGACCTGGACGCGTTGGACAAGCATGTCGGCGGCTGGTTCGTCGAGCACGACCCGAGCGTCGGCTTCGCCGCCGACGCGATCATGAGGCTCACCCCGGGAGGGCAGTGATGGGACGACTGGCAGGCAAGATCGCGATCGTCACCGGCGGCGCGCAGGGTCAGGGTGCGGCGATCTGCCGGGCCTTCGTGACCGAGGGCGCGAAGGTGGCCATCGCCGACATCGCCGACGAGCCCGGCGCGCTGCTGGCCAAGGAGCTCGGCGAGAAGGCCGTCTTCGTCCATCACGACGTCAGCGACCAGGGCTCGTGGGAGGCCCTGGTCGCCGGCGTGACCGAGCGCTTCGGTCCGGTCAGCGTCCTGGTGAACAACGCGGGCATCCTCCGCTTCGCCGACATCGAGCACCAGGACCCGGCCGAGTACGAGCTGCTGTGGCGGGTCAACACGCTCGGCTGCTTCCTCGGCATCAAGGCGGTCATTCCCACGATGAAGGCGAACGGCGGCGGCTCGATCGTCAACGCCTCCTCCATCGAGGGCCTGGCCGGGATGCCGCTGGTGGCCGGCTACACGTCGACCAAGTTCGCCATCCGCGGGCTGAGCAAGGCGGCCGCGCTCGAGCTGGGCCCGGACGGGATCCGGGTCAACTCGGTCCACCCCGGCATGATCGACACCGGCATGACCCGCGGCATGGGCGCGAACGACGAGGCGATGGCCTGGGGTGGCTCGAAGGTGGCGCTGAAGCGAGTCGGCGTACCGGAGGACATCGCTCCGCTCTACGTCTATCTGGCCAGCGACGAGTCGGGCTACGTCACCGGGGCCGAGATCGCGATCGACGGCGGCGCCACCGCCACCCACGCCTTCGGAGGTTGACCTCTCAACGCAGGAGGAGGCGGACGGCGACGTCGATCTGCTTCTCGACGTCGGTGGCCTCGCTGCGGCCGGTGACCCAGCCGACCAGGGCGGAGAGCCAGACGTCGGCGATCACCCGGATGATGGCGGCCTCCTCCTCGGTCGCCTCGCCGTGCTCGGGGGAGCCGGTGATGGCCCGCGAGATCATCGTGGTCAGCCGCATCCCGACCTCGTGGATCTCGCCGGCCACCGACGCGTCCGCGAACATGAACGCCCGCACCATCGCCTCGGTGAGCTTGGGCTGCTTCTGCAGCATCCGGGTGGTGCGGCTGAGCAGGAACATCACCCGGTCGTGCGGCGTCTCGCCGGGGATGGCCCGCGTCGCGGTGCGCTGCTCGGCCTCCTCGAACTCCCGGCCCAGCGCGGAGACGAGCAGATGGATCTTGGACGGGAAGTAGCGATACAGCGTGCCGAGCGCGACCTCGGCGTCGTCGGCGACGGTGCGCATCTGCACCGCGTCGAAGCCGCCCTCGGTCGCCAACGCGATAGTCGCGTCCAGAATCCGCCGCCGTCGCTCCCGCTGGGCCGCCGATCCGGTCTGGCCGGCCACCTCCGTCGCACTGCTGCTGCTCACGCTCTCCTCCTCGCCCGCTGGGGCCAGGCTAACGAACGTCCGGCCGATCCGTGAAACACGTTCTCCTTTCGCTCTAGTATTGAAACACGTTCTATTCAGGAGGTGCCGTGCCGATCGGGGTGACGGAGGAGCATCGAGCGCTCGCGTCCAGCCTGCGCGCCTGGGCCCACGGGCTCGACGGGCCGGCGCTGGTGCGCGCCGCCGAGGACGACCCTGCCGCGGCGTTCGCGCCGGTCTGGGCCAAGGTCGTCGACCAGGGCGTCGCGGTGATCGCCGTCCCGGAGGAGTACGGCGGAGGCGGCGGAACGCTGCTGGACGCCGCAGTCGCCCTGGAGGCGTGTGCCCATGCCCTGCTGCCCGGACCGCTGCTGGGCACGGTCGTGGTGGGGACGCTGCTGGCACGACACGGCCGGGTGCTGCCGGAGGGCGGCAGTGCCGGGTTCGTCCTCGACGGGCAGGTCGGCTACGACGCGGTCGGCGCCGACCGGGTGCTGCTCCCGGCGGGCGAGTCCTGGCGGCTGGTCGCGGCCGACGACCTGACGCTGGTCCCCTCCGCCGGAGTGGACCTGAGTCGTCGCGCGGCACGCGTCATCGCCCCCGCCGAGGTCGGTGAGGTGGTGACCGGGCTGACCGCGGACGAGGTGCGCCGTACCGCCCTGACATATGCCGCCGCCGAGGCCGCCGGCATCGCGGACTGGTGCCTGGAGACGGCGGTCGCGCACGCCAAGGTGCGCGAGCAGTTCGGTCAGCCGATCGGGCGGTTCCAGGCGGTCAAGCACCTGTGCGCGGGCATGCTCGAGACCCGGGAGGCGGTGGCGGCGGCGGCGTGGGACGCTGCCGCGGCCGCCGACGCCGGGGACGAGCAATGGGGGTTCGCGGTGGAGGTGGCCGGCGCGGTCGCACTCGACGGCGCGGTCCGCGTCGCCCAGGACTGCGTGCAGGTGCTCGGTGGCATCGGGTTCACCTTCGAGCACGATGCCCACCTCTATCTGCGCCGGGCGGTCGCGCTGCGCGGCCTGCTCGGCCCCGGTGACGTCTATGCCGAGCGGCTGGCCCGGCGGACGGTGGCCGGGCAGCGTCGCCGGCTGCGGATCGAGCTGGCCGGCGCCGAGGGCCTGCGGGAGCGGGTGCGAGCGCGGGTGGCCGAGATCGCGGCGCGGCCCGACCGGCGGCGGGCGCTGGTGGACAGCGGCTACCTGGTGCCGCACTGGCCGGCGCCGTACGGACGGGACGCCACGCCGGTCGAGCAGCTGGTCATCGACGAGGAGCTGACCGCGGCCGGCATCGAGCGGCCGGACCTGAAGATCGCCGCCTGGGCGGTGCCCACCATCCTGGCGCACGGCACCGACGCGCAGCGCGAGCGGTTCGTGCGGCCCTCGCTGCTGGGAGAGCTGACGTGGTGCCAGCTGTTCAGCGAGCCCGGCGCCGGCTCCGACCTGGCCTCGCTGAGCACCCGCGCGGAGCGAGTGGACGGTGGCTGGCGGCTGACCGGACAGAAGGTCTGGACGTCGCTGGCCGCGCAGGCCGACTGGGCGATCTGCCTGGCCCGGACCGATCCGGCCGAACGCCGGCACCGCGGGATCAGCTACTTCCTGGTCGATATGGCCTCGGCGGGCATCGACGTACGTCCCCTGCGGGAGATGACCGGGGACGCGCTCTTCAACGAGGTCTTCCTCGACGGGGTGGTCGTGCCCGACGAGTGCCTGGTGGGCGAGGTCGGCGGCGGCTGGGCGCTGGCGCGCACCACGCTGGCCAACGAGCGGGTCGCGATGGCCTCCTCGCGGCTCGGCGCCAGCGTGGAGCGCTGCGTCGAGCTGGTCGGGGACGGCTCGCTGGATCTGGTCCGGGCCGGGCAGCAGGTCGCGCTGGCGACGGTCTGTGCGCTGCTGGGCGCCCGGGTCACGCTGCGCACGCTCGCCGGCAGCGGTCCGGGTCCGGAGTCGAGCGTGGCCAAGCTGCTCGGCGTCCGCAGCCGGCAGGAGGCCGCCGACCTCGCCGTCGACCTGCTGGGCCCCGGGGCGCTGCTCGCCGGCGCGGGCGAGGACGTCCACGAGATGCTGCTGACCCGCTGCCTCTCCATCGCGGGCGGTACGACGCAGGTGCTGCGCAACGTCGCCGCGGAGCAGATCCTGGGTCTGCCGCGCTGATGCAACCGGCCGGGCCTCGCCGCCCGTTGTAGGGGTGTGAGAGCACCCTTCCAGGCCGAGTTCGAGGAGTTCGTCCGGCGCAGCCGCGGCGAGTTGCTGGTGACGGCGACGACGCTGGCCGCCGGCGACCGCCACCTCGCGGAGGACCTGACCCAGACCGCGCTGGTGCGCCTGTACCTCGCCTGGGGTCGCGCTCGTGGCACCCGGATCGAGGCCTACGCCCGGCGAGTGCTCGTCAACTGCTTCCTCGACCATCGCCGCCGGCCGTGGGTGAGCCGGGAGCGCAGCGTCGACTGCCCGACAACCCGGCCCTCGACGCGGTCTCGCTCGACGGCGAGCTCGTCGACGCGTTGCGCGAGCTGCCGCCGCGAATGCGGGCCGCGGTCGTGCTGCGGCACGTCGAGGACCGCTCCGTCGAGGAGGTGGCCGACGCGCTCGGCTGCTCCACCGGCACCGTCAAGAGCCAGACCGCGCGCGGGCTCGACAAGCTCCGCGCCCGGTTCCAGCACACCGCATCTGTAGGAGGAGTCCATGACTGATCTCGAGACCCGGCTGCGTGATCTGCGCGTCCCGGCCCCACCGGTGAGCGACGAGGTGGTGCGTGCCGACGTCGCGCGGGCGCGCCGGGCGCTCCACCGCCGTCGACTGACACGAGTGGGCAGCGGCGGCGTCGCGGTCGCGGCGGTGGGCGTCCTCGCCGCGGTCGTCGTCGCGGGCCAGTCCGGCGGCCAGTCCGGCGAGCGGCCCGATGTCGCGACACCGCCGGCATCGGGTCACCTGCGGCTGGTCGACTACACCGGTGCCCAGCAGCCCGGGTTCACCGTGGCGAAGGTGCCGGCGGGGTTCGTGCTGCAGGGCGCGACGCCGTACTCGCTCGACGTCGCCCGCGCCGACGACCACAGCAGCCTCGACGTCTTCAGTGGCAAGTTGACGGTGATGCTCCAGTCCAAGGACGCGACGTTGCGCCACACCGACCACCCGGTCACGGTGCACGGCACCACCGGCTACCTGCACACGGAGAAGGGCGTGGCCACCACGCTGGAGTACCTCGACGGCGGGCACGACGTGATCGTGCAGGCCTGGGCGGACCTCGGCCTCACCGACGCGCAGCTGGTCGAGTTCGCCAACGGCGTGACCGTCTCGGACAGCGCCCAGGCCAGCGTCGGCTGAAGTCGAGTCAGGCTTGGCAGCACTCCTCCGCTAAGGTAGAACATGTTTCAGAAATGAGACGCGGAGGAGGCCCGGGTGAGCGAGGATCTCAGCGCCGAGATCGACGGCGTCCTGGCCGACGTGCTCGAGCGGGGGCCACAGGACCCGGCCGGGCGGTGGCGCGCGCTGGCGCAGGCGGGGCTGCTCGGTCTCCCCGTCCCGCAGGAGTACGGCGGCGCCGGGCTCGGACTGTCGGCGGTCGGCGTGCTGCTGCGCGGCGCGGCGCGGCGCGGCGCCACGGTGCCGCTGCACGAGACGCTGCCGCTGCTGACCGCGCTCGCCCCCGAGTTGGGCGGCGACCTGCTCGGGCGGGTCGCCGCCGGCGAGCTGATGCTGGCGCCGGCTCTCGACCAACCCGGCCTGGCGCCGGCGGCGACCCGGCTCGTCGACGGTCGGCTGGACGGCCGCACGGTGGGCGTGCCGGTCTTCACGACGGCGACGCTGCTGGTGGTCACCGCGGCCACCGCCGAGGGCCCGACGGTCGCGCTGGTCGACCCGGCCGGCCCGGGCGTGAGCGCAGCTCCCTCGCGGTCGTCGAGCGGCGTCCCGGAGGCGACGTACGCCTTCGCGGAGGCGCCGGTGGTGGCGACGTTCGACGCGGCCGCGGTGGTGCGCGCGCACGTGACCGCGGGACGGCTGCTGCGGGGCAGCGGGCTGCTGGCCGGCGCGCTGGAGCTGACCGCCGGCTACCTCGGCGAGCGCAGCCAGTTCGGCCGGCGACTGGCGGAGTTCCAGGCGGTCGCCCAACAGGTCGCCGACGTCTACGTCGTCGCCCGGCTGACCGAGCTGGCCGTGGCGGAGGTGGTGCGCCGCCTCGAGGCCGGCGACCCGGTCGACGACGACCTGGCGATCGCGTCGTTCTGGCTGTGCGACCGCGTCCCGGCCTCGCTCCAGACCTGCCACCACTTGCACGGCGGCGTCGGCGTGGACGAGACCTACCCGCTGGCGGCGTACACCTCGGGCGTGCTCGACCTGGTCCGGCGCCTCGGCGGGCGGATCGGCACCCTCGCCGCCGCGCCGGCGACCGAGACGGCCGGCAAGAGCGCCGAGCTCACCGAGGAGCAGCGTGCGTTCAAGCAGGAGGTGCGGGCCTACTTCGCCACGCTGGTCAGCGAGGCCGATCGGGAGGAGATGCTGACCGACCGGCACGGGCCGGCGTACCACCGGATCATCAAGCAGATGGGCGCCGACGGCCGGCTCGGCGTCGGCTGGCCGCGGGAGTACGGCGGCCAGGGCCGCAGCGGGGTCGAGCAGCAGATCTTCGCCAACGAGGCGGCGTACGCCGACGTGCACCTGCCCGCGGTCACGCTGCAGACGGTCGGCCCGACGCTGCAGGAGTTCGGCACGCCGCGGCAGAAGGAGCTGTTCCTGCCGCGGATCCTGACCGGCGACGTGCACTTCGCGATCGGCTACTCCGAGCCCGACGCCGGCACCGACCTGGCCTCGCTGCGGACCACCGCCCGGCGCGACGGCGACCACTACGTCGTCAACGGGCAGAAGTTGTGGACCACCGGCGGGCACGCGGCCGACTACATCTGGCTGGCCGCCCGCACCGACCCGTCCGCGCCCAGGCACCACGGCATCTCGATCCTGATCGTCGACACCCGCGACCCGGGCTTCTCCTGGACGCCGATCCGCACCATCGACGGCTCGCACCACGTCAACGCCACCTACTTCAACGACGTGCGGGTGCCGGCGGACATGCTGGTGGGCGAGGAGAACGGCGGCTGGCGGCTGATCACCACCCAGCTCAACCACGAGCGGGTCATGCTCGGCCCGGCCGGGCGGCTGGAGGGCCTGCGGGACCTGGTCGCCGGCTGGGCGGCCGCGCACGGCGTGCTGTCGGTGGCGCCGGTGCGAGAGGTGCTGGCGCGGACCACCGCCAGCTTCCGGGTCAATGAGCTGCTCAACTGGCAGGTCGCCGCGCGCCCGGCCGCCGGCCGCGCCGCGGTCGCGGACGCCTCGGCGTGCAAGGTCTTCGCCTCCGCCGAGGTGCAGCGGCTGGGGCTCGACCTGCTCGACGTGGTCGCGACGTACGGCGACCCTGCCGAGCCGGAGACCGCCCGGCTGCTGCGCTTCCTCGATGCCGCCGCGAAGCGCAACCTGGTGCTCACCTTCGGTGGCGGCGTCAACGAGATCCAGCGCGAGCTGATCGCCCAGTTCGGGCTCGGGCTGCCACGGGTGCCGCGATGAGCGTCGCGCCCGACGTGCACGAGCACGTGCTGGCCGAGGCCGAGCGGATCAGGGGCTGGGGCGAGGCGGCCCAGCGGCTGGCCCGGGACCCGGTCAACCAGCCTCGGATCAACGACTGGCTGGAGGCGATGGGGCTGGTCTCTCCACGTTTCACCGGCGGCGAGGCGCCGCCGTCGATGGCGCAGGTGTGGACCATGTACGGGCTCGGCGGCTCGCCCGCCGAGGACGACCCCCTGCACGCGATGATGCGGGTGCTGACCGACGCCGGGTTCACCGCCGTACTCGGGACCGACTGCGAGCAGTCCTACGACCGCTATCTGCGCGTCGGCGAGCGGGTGCGGGTGACCACCGCGCTCGACTCCGTGGTCGGCCCGAAGACCACCAGCATGGGCGTGGGCTACTTCGTGACCTCCCGTTCGACCTGGTACGTCGGCCGGGAGCGGGTCGCCACGATGCTCTTCCGGGTCCTCAAGTTCATCCCCAGGCAGGCCCCGTGAGCATCCGGCCGATGGTCAACCGGGACAGCGCCTACTTCTGGGAGGGCGCGGCGCTCGGCGAGCTGCGGATCCAGCGCTGCAACGCCTGCGGCGCGCTGCGGCACCCGCCCGGTCCGGCCTGCCCGGGGTGCGGGGCGCTCGACCGCGGCCACCTGGTCGCCTCCGGGCTCGGCACCGTCTTCTCGTACGTCGTCCACCGCCACCCGCCCATCCCCGGCAAGGAGCTGCCGCTCGTGATCGCGCTGATCGACCTCGACGAGGGCGTCCGGATGGTCGGCGAGGTGTCCGGCGTCGAACCGGAGGAGATGGCGATCGGGATGCGGCTGCGGGTCGACTTCGCCCGGGTCGACGACGAGCTCACGCTGCCGTTCTGGAGGCGGGTATGAGGCTCACCGTGGGAGACGCGCTGCCGGCCTGGGAGCTGCCGATCACGCCGACGCTGGTGGTGGCGACGGCGCTGGCGACGCGCGACTTCCAGGACGTGCACCACGACCGCGACCGGGCGGTCGCGGCCGGCTCGAAGGACATCTTCCTCAACATCCTCACCAGCACGGCGCTGTGCGAGCGCTACGTGACCGACTGGGCCGGCCCGGCGGTGGAGATTCGCGGGATCGCGATCCGGCTGGGGGCACCGGCGTACCCCTATGACACGCTGCGCTTCACCGGCTCGGTCGACTCCGTCGCGGACGGGATCGCGACCATCGCGGTGCGCGGTGCGGTCTCGCTCGGCGATCACGTCGCCGGGACGGTGCGGATCGCATGCTGAGCGGCGCGGCCGCGATCGTCGGGATCGGGGCGACGGAGTTCTCCAAGGAGTCCGGCCGCTCCGAGCTGCAGCTGTCGGTCGAGGCGGTCCGGGCGGCGCTGGCGGACTGCGGGCTGGGCCCGGCCGACGTGGACGGGCTGACGACGTTCACCATGGACACGTCCTCGGAGATCGCACTGGCCCGTGAGCTGGGGATCCCGGCGCTGCGGTTCTTCAGCCGGATCAACTACGGCGGCGGTGCGGCCTGTGCCACCGTGCAGCAGGCGGCGATGGCGGTGGCCTGCGGGGTCGCCGACGTCGTGGTCGCCTACCGCGGCTTCAACGAGCGCTCCGGCCGGCGCTTCGGCCAGGTCGACGCCTCGGTGGCGCAGCAGGTCAACACCAACGGTCTCGACAACGCCTGGACCTACCCGTTCGGGCTCGGCACGCCGGCTGCGACGGTGGCGATGCAGGCCAGGCGCTACCTGCACGAGTACGGCGCCACCTCGGCCGACTTCGGCCGGGTCGCGGTCGCCGACCGGCGGCATGCCGCGACCAACCCCGCGGCGTTCTTCTTCGGCCGGCCGATCACGCTCGAGGAGCACCAGGCGTCGCGGATGATCGTGGATCCGCTGCACCTGCTCGACTGCTGTCAGGAGTCGGACGGGGCCGTGGCCTTGGTGGTGGTGTCGGCAAAGCGAGCCCGCGACCTGAGGCAGCGGCCGGCGGTGATCGCGGCGGCGGCGCAGGGAAGTGCCGCGGACCAGTTCGTGATGACCTCCTACTACCGCGACGACATCGGCATCCCGGAGATGGGCGTGGTCGGCCGCGAGCTGTGGCGCCAGTCCGGCCTGGGCCCGGCCGATGTGCAGACCGCGGTGCTCTACGACCACTTCACGCCGTACGTGCTGATGCAGTTGGAGGAGCTCGGCTTCTGCGGGCGTGGCGAGGCGCCCGGCTTCATCGCCGACGGCGGGATCGAGCTCGGCGGTCGGCTCCCGATCAACCCCCATGGCGGGCAGCTCGGCGAGGCCTACATCCACGGTATGAACGGCATCGCCGAGGCGGTCCGCCAGGTCCGCGGCACCTCCGTCAACCAGGTC
>NZ_DASZUF010000174.1:0-28521 GCF_035547795.1 Nocardioides sp. | reverse complement strand
AGGACGCCGTCGAAGCGGAGCAGGTCGTCGCGGGTGTAGATCTTGGGCAGCAGCAGCGCCGCGAGCCCCTCGACGCAGACCGCGTCCGCGTCGGCGCCGAAGTGCGGGGTGTCCAGCGCGTTGGTGCGCACCAGGATCGTCGCGTCCCCGCCGTGCTCGGCAATGGCCGCCCGGGCGTTGTCGCGCGCCAGCCGCTTGTCCGACTCCGGGACGGCGTCCTCGAGGTCGATGATGATCGCGTCCGCGCCGGAGCGCAGCGCCTTCGGGATCCAGTCGGCCTTGTGTCCCGGCACGAAGAGCAGCGACCGCACCGGCCTCATGCGCTCGCCCCCGCGGTGACCTCCGCCTCGAACTCCGCCAGCACGGTCCCGGCCGGGACCGAGTCGCCGACCGTCGCCCCGACGGTCCGGAGCACGCCGTCGCGGGTGGCGCGGATCGGGTTCTCCATCTTCATCGCCTCCAGGACGAAGAGGACGTCACCGGCGGCGACGGTGCTGCCGGCCTCGACGTTCGCCTTGACGATCGTGCCCTGCATCGGCGCCTTCACCTCGTTGCCACCAGCGGCGGCACGACGACGTCCACCGCTCGACCGACCACCCGATCCGGCCGCCCGGGCCGGCTCGGCGGCCACCGGAGCACCGGCGATCACGGCCACGCCCTCCGCGACGTAGGGGATGCGGTAGTAGCGGCCGCCGACCTCCACCTCGTCGCGGCCCATCGGCTCCGCGGCGTCCTGTTCGACGCCGACGCCGTCGAGCAGGCCGCTGCCCTCGAGCCACACCGTCGTCATGGCGGCCTCGCGGAACGTCGTGGAGTCCACGATCGCGGCGGCGGCCGGCGCCGTGGTTGGTACGCCGACGATCTCCAGCGCCTGCAGCGCCGCCAGCAGCTTGTCGATCGCCTCGGCCCGGGTGGGAGCGGTGGCGATGAGCTTGCCGACCAGGCTGTCGTAGAGCGGCAGCACCTCGTCGCCCGACTCGTAGCCGGCGTCCCAGCGCACGCCCTCGATCGCGGGCGGGACGATCCGGTCGATGACGCCGGGCGCGGGGAAGAACATCCCGCCCGCGACGTTCTCGGCGTTGATCCTGGCCTCGATCGCGACACCTCGGGGCGGAGCGCCCGAGGTGACCACGGTGAGCGGCAGACCGGCGGCGGCCCGGATCTGCTCCTCGACGATGTCCACGCCGCTGGTCGCCTCGGTGACCGGGTGCTCGACCTGGATGCGGGTGTTCATCTCCAGGAAGTAGTAGCGACCGTCCTCGACCAGGAATTCCACCGTCCCGGCACCGAGGTAGCCGACCTCGCGGGCGAGCCGGACCGCCGCCTCACCCATCGCGGCACGCAGGTCGTCGGACAGACCTGGCGCGGGCGCCTCCTCGATCAGCTTCTGGTGGCGCCGCTGCACCGAGCAGTCCCGGTCGCCGATGTAGATCGTGTTGCCGACCGCGTCGGCGAGCACCTGCACCTCGACGTGGCGCGCGTTGACGAGATAGCGCTCGACGTAGACCTCGCCGTTGCCGAACGCCGCAGTCGCCTCGCGCACCGCGGCGGCGAAGGCCTCCTCCACTCCCGCCGGCCCGTCGACCTGCCGCATGCCGCGGCCACCGCCGCCGTGCGAGGCCTTGATCAGGACCGGGTAGCCGTGTTCGGCCCCGAAGGCGAGCACGTCCTGCGCCGAGGCGACCGGGCCGTCGGACCCCGGTGCGAGCGGTACGCCGGCGGCGACGGCGACCCCGCGGGCGGTGATCTTCTCGCCCATGGTCGCGATCGCCTCGGGGCTGGGACCGATGAACACCATCCCGGCCTCGGCGACCGCGCGGGCGAAGTCGGCGTTCTCGGCCAGGAAGCCGTAGCCCGGGTGCACCGCGTCGGCGCCGCTGGCCTTGGCCGCGGCGACGATGCTCTCCACGTTGAGGTAGTTGCTGCTGGCGGGGCCGTCGCCGAGGTCGACCGCCTCGTCGGCCGTCCGCACGTGCAGCGACGACGCATCGGCGGTGGAGTGGACCGCGACCGTCCGCGCGCCCAGTGCCCGGCAGGTGCGCATGACGCGAACCGCGATCTCACCGCGGTTGGCCACCAGGACCTTGTCGAAGGGCGGCGCGGCGTCCGACGCGGGGGTCTTCACATCCATCCGAGCTTTTCCTTCAGTCGAGTCTTCACGAGCTTCCCGGCGCCGGTGCGCGGCAGTTCGTCTGCCTTCAGGAAGGAGAACTTCTTGGGGATCTTGTAGCCGGCCAGGTGCTGGCGCAGGTAGGTCGCGAGCTCCTGGTCGCTGACGCTCATGCCGTCGCGCAGGACGACGACGGCGCGCACCTCCTCGTCCCACGTCGTGCTCGGCACGCCGACCACGGCGGCCTCGAGCACGGCGGGGTGTAGGTAGAGGATCTGCTCGATCTCGACGCAGTAGACGTTCTCACCGCCGGTCTTGATCATCTCCTTCACCCGGTCCTTGAAGAAGTAGTAGCCGTGCTCGTCACGGATGGCGAGGTCACCGGTGTGCAGCCAGCCGCCGCGCATGGCCTCGGCCGTCTCCGCGGGCCGGCGGTAGTAGCCCGTCATCAGCGACGGGCCCCGCACGCAGATCTCGCCGAGCTCGCCGGGCCCGACCTGCTCCTCGTCATCGAGGCTGAGCAGCGTCATCTCGACCAGCGAGTACTCCTGGCCGATCGAGCCGTCCGCCTCCGGCCGCAGGATGTCCTCGTGCAGCAGCCGGCTGACCATCGGGCCGCCCTCGGTCAGGCCGTAGCGGAAGTAGAGCCTCCCCTCGGGCAGCTGCTCGAAGAAGCGCTCCTTGTCGGGCATGCGCAGCAGTCCGGCCCCGGTGTGCAGCGCCCGGAAGCTCCGCCGTACGCCGGGGTCCGCGAACGCCCCGGCCTGCATCAGCTGGCGCGCCATGTTCGGGATGAGGAACGTGTTGGTGGCCCGCTCCCGTGTCACCCAGTTGACGAACTCGTCGGGCTCGAAGCGGTCCACCATGATGGTCGTCTTGCCGGCCACGAAGTGCGTGACCAGCCAGGTGAGCACGCCGGCGGAGTGGAACATCGGCGTCGACATCAGCGCGCGCTCGTCGGGTGCGTCCCCCAGGCGGCAGTCCAGCCGCTCGTTGAGGGCGTTGGCCAGGGCGGCCCGGTGCGAGAGCAGGACGGCCTTGGAGGTGCCGGTGCTGCCGCCGGTGAAGATCAGGCAGAGGCCGTCCTCGGGGCCGATGGTCTCCTCGACCGGGGCACCCGAGTCGCCGAGCAGCGACGCGATCTCGCCCTGACGGACGACGCGCGGGGCGGGCGTCGCGTCGGGCCTGCTGGCGAGAATGTCCAGAGCACGGGTCAGCAGGTCCTCGAAGCGCTCCTCGGTGACGATCAGGTCGGCGTTGGACTCGGCGATCCCATGGGCCAGCTCCTCGGCGGACCACCGCCAGTTGTAGGCGCCGTAGATCCCGCCGGCGGCGGCCACGCCCAGGAGCACCTGGGCGTTGAAGACCGTGTTGCCGCCCAGCACGCCGACGACGTCGCCGTCCCCGATCCCGGCGGCGCGCAGGCCGCGAGCCAGCCGCCAGGCCTGGCCGGCAGCCTCGCCGAAGGTCACTCGTCCGTCGCCGGCGACGAAGGCCTCGGTCCGGGGAGAGCGCTTGGCGTGAAGCCTGATCCAGTCGCCCAGGGTGCGCACCTTGTACCTCCGCATTGTTACGAGCGAACGCTTGTTTGTTAAATCTAGTGCCGACCCGGCCGCCGGTCAAGGACCGGCGTCGTGGCAGGGGTCAGGTCAGTGCGACGCGGCCTTCGCGGAGGCACCGAGGCTGCGCAGGATGATCTCGGTGTAGTCCTTCACGATCCGCTCGAGGCTGAATTCACCGCCGGGCCGATACCACGTCGCCACGTCGGTGCCGATCGCGATGATGTTGTAGGCGTGCAGGCGGGCGTTGACGACCTCCGTCTGCCCGGCCTTCGCCGCCTCCAGGATCAGCTCCTCGACCTGCCGGCGGTAGGCACGGCGCTTGGCGGTGATCTCCGCACGCAGGTCGGCCGGGAGCGAGCGCAGCTCGGAGTTGCCGATGAAGACCCGCTGGGCCTGCTCGGCGTGGAAGGAGATGTGGTTGGACAGGAAGGCGACCAGCCGCTCCAGCGGGTCCTCGACGCTCTCGACCGCGGCGGCGACCTGCGCGGTCAGCTCGTCCATCGTGCCGCCCATGATCTGCAGCAGCAGGTCTTCCTTGCTGGAGATGTGGTTGTAGAGGCTGCCGACCGTGATGCCGCACTTCGCGGCCACCTGGCGCAGCGACGTCGCCTCGTAGCCGTGCGTGCTGAAGAGGTCCGCCGCCTCACGCCGGATGGCGTCGGCGGTCGCCTGACCGCCCGCAGTGATTCCCACCATGGTTGCTTCCTGAACTTGTCTCGTAGGCCGACCGGTTACGGGATGCTTCCCGCGAAGCGCGCCATTCGATACTGCTCGGGCCACTCTAGATGCGCGCCCAGCTCGGCTGCGGCACGAAGCACGAGGTTCGAGTCGCGGAGGAACTCGCGGCCGACCAGGACGACGTCCGCCGCGTCGTCGACCAGGATCGACTCGGCCTGGGCGGGGCTGGTGATCAGCCCGACGGCCGAGACCGGCAGCGGTCCCGCGTCGCGGATAGCCCGGGCGAGCGGCACCTGGTAGCCGGGGCCGACCGGGATCCGCTGACCCCGGTCGAGGCCGGCGGAGGAGACGTCGATCAGGTCGGCGCCGACGTCGGCGAGCAGCGGCGCGAGCGCGACCGACTGCTCGAGGTCCCAGCCGCCGGGGACCCAGTCGGTCGCCGAGATCCGGACCAGCACCGGGATCTGGGGGCCCACGGCCACCCGGACTGCCTCGATGACCTCGAGCAGCAGGCGGGTACGGCCGGCGAGGTCGCCGCCGTACTCGTCCGTGCGCGTGTTCGACAGCGGCGAGAGGAACTGGTGCAGCAGGTAGCCGTGCGCGGCATGCACCTCGACCGCGTCGAACCCGACCGCGACCGCCCGTCGTGCCGCCGCGACGAAGTCGTCGACGACACCGGCGATCCCCGCCGCGTCCAGCTCGCGCGGCACCGGAAGGGAGCCGTAGCCGACCGCGGAGGGGGCGACGGTCTCCCAGCCGCCCTCCTCCACCGGGGCGTAGCCGCGGCCGTGGTGGGGCGAGCGGGTCGACGCCTTGCGGCCCGCGTGCGCCAACTGGATCGCGATCCGCGAGCCCTGCTGGTGGACGAAGTCGATGACCGGTCGCCAGGCGTCGGCCAGCGCCTCGGACCAGATGCCGGTGTCGGCGGCGGTGATCCGGCCCTCCGGCGAGACCGCGGTGGCCTCGGTGAGGATCAGGCTGGCCCGGCCGACCGCGAACGAGCCGAGGTGGACCAGGTGCCACGGTTGGGGCGCGCCCTCCCGCGCGGAGTACTGGCACATGGGGGCGACCCAGATCCGGCTCGGCAGCTCCAGGCCGCGCAGTCGGATGGGGGTGAAGAGCCTGGGCGGCGACTCCATCGCTGGTCTCGTCTCTGTGTCGATTCTGTGTCGCTGGGTGATCGGTCCGGCGCGGTGCGGGGTCAGTGCGGGATGACCGGCTCGTCGTCGAGGTTGACGACGATGTTGTCCGGCGTGCGGGCCGTCATCCAGATCAGCTCCTCGGTGTCGGACAGGTTGCCCTCGATGTGCGGCGTGTTCGGCGGGACGAAGATGAAGTCGCCCTCCTCCAGCTCGACCCGCTGCTCGTAGTGCTCGCCGTACAGGATGAAGGCCCGGCCCTTGAAGACGTAGCCGGCCGTCTCCGCATCGCCGTGGTGGTGGGCGCCCGACGCGTAGCCGGCCGGGGTGTGCACCTTGCCGAGCCAGATCCGGCTCGCGTCGGTGTTGACGTTGCTGATGCCGGCGCGGCGAAGCGCGCCCGCGGTCTGGGAGGTCACCTCGGTGAGGTCGACGCCTCGCACCACCGTGAGCCGGGGGATCTCGATCCTCTTGGACATCGTGGACTGCCTTCCCTGCGAAACATGCAAACGAACGTACGCTTGTTCTACAGTATCGCTCGCTGTTCGTAAAGAGCCGCCCCACGCACCACGCATCGGAGGAACGCCCATGAGCAAGTTGGCCACGATCCGAGTCGACGGCGGCACCCGCGCCGTCGCACTCCGGGACCTCGACGGCGTCGCGACGCACGTCGACCTCGGCGTCGCGGACGTCGGCGCGCTGCTCGCGCTCCCCGACTGGGAGACCGTCGTGGCGCGGACCGACGGCGCCACCTCGCCCGCGGAAGGCGCCGACTTCGCAGCGGTGGTGCCGCACCCCTCGAAGGTCGTCTGCGTCGGCCAGAACTACCGCAGCCACATCGAGGAGATGGGTCGCGAGATCCCGCGCTTCCCGGTGCTCTTCGCCAAGTACGCCGACACCCTGACCGACCCCCACGCCCCGATCGCCAAGCCGGCCGAGACCGACCAGCTCGACTGGGAGTGCGAGCTCGCCGTCGTCATCGGGCGGGAGGTACGGCGGGCCGACGAGCGCTCGGCCGCGGCCGCGATCGCTGGCTTCACCGCGCTGAACGACCTGAGCGTGCGGGACTGGCAGTTCCGCACCGCGCAGTGGCTCCAGGGCAAGATGTGGGAGGCCACCACGCCGATCGGCCCCTACCTGGTCACCCCCGACGAGCTACCCGGCGGGGTCAGGCCGACCGTGGATACCCGGCTGAGCGTGGACGGGGTGGTCAAGCAGTCGGCGAACACCTCGGATCTGCTCTTCGACCCGGTCGCGCTCGTGCGGTACATCTCGACGATCACCACCCTGCGGCCGGGCGACGTGATCGCCACCGGCACCAACGGCGGCGTCGGTCACGCGCGCAGCCCGCAGGAGTTCCTGACCGGCGGCGAGGTGGTCGAGGTCACCATCGAGGGGATCGGGACGCTGCGCAACGCCATCGTCTAGCGACGAGCCACCATGAAGCTGGAGACGAAGGACATCACGGTCTCGCCGGCCTGGTTCCTCATCGCGTAGGCCATCCGCCAGATCCCGCGCCCGTCGTCCTTGGTGGGCCGGGCCTCGAGCATCCGCGCCTCCGGGTGGACGGTGTCACCGATGAAGACCGGCTTGAGCGCACGGACCTCGTCCAGGCCGAGCCAGGCGACGACGTTGCCGAGATAGCCGGTGTGCGTCATCAGGCCCAGCCCGAACGCCAGCGTCAGCGGGCCGTGGGCGACGCGCTGACCGAACGGCGTGGCCGCGGCGTACTCGGCATCCACGTGGAACTGCACGATGTCGCCGGTCAGGCCCGCCCACGAGACCAGATGGGCCTCGGTGACGGTGATGCCCGGGCCGACGAGCACGTCGCCGACCTCGAGGTCCTCCCAATAGTGCTGGGTGCCCTCGATGCGCCTGTCAGCCATTCCCATCGCTCCTTCTCCTTGCCTCCGATCGCCGGACAGACTAGCGTACGCTTGTTTGTTTCTCTAGGTGGTCTTCTCGAAGCGGAGGCAGGATGACTACATCAACCCGGCAGTCGACCCGGAGCGCCAGCGACGTGGAGAGCGCCGCCGGACCCACGGTCCACGACGAGCTGGCCGAGAAGCTGGCCCGTGCCCGGCTCGGCGGCTCCCAACGCAACCGCGACAAGATCACCGCCTCGGGCAAGCTGCTGGTCCGCGACCGGCTGCGGCTCCTCTTCGACGACGAGTCGTACGTCGAGGACGGCCTGCTGGCCCGATTCGAGGAGGGCCTGCCCGGCGACGCGGTGGTGTGCGCCTACGGCAAGGTGGACGGGCGTCAGGTCTGCGTGATCGCCAACGACTACAGCGTCAAGGCCGGCACGTGGGGCAAGGCGACGTTCGAGAAGATCGTCTTCGCGCAGGAGACGGCGCTCAAGGCCGGCATCCCGCTGATCTACCTGTTCGACTCCGCCGGCGCCCGCATCGACGAGCAGTTCGAGAGCTTCGCCGGCCGGCACGCCTGGGGCAACATCTTCTACAACCAGGTACAGATCTCGGGCCGGATCCCGCAGGTGTGCGCCCTCTTCGGGCCCTCCCCCGCCGGCTCGGCGTACGTCCCGGCGCTGTGCGACCTGACCATCATGGTGCGCGGCCACGCGACGGCGTACCTCGGCTCTCCGCGGCTGGCCGAGATGGTCACCGGTGAGCGGGTCACGCTCGAGGAGATGGGCGGCGCGGAGATGCACTGCACCGTCTCCGGCCTGGGCGACGTGCTGGTCGAGGACGACGCCGAGGCGATCGCGGCGATCCGGGTGTGGCTCTCCTTCCTGCCGCCCAGCTGGGAGCAGCGGCCGCCGATCGCGCCCAGCGCCGAGCCCAGGCCGGGCCGCTCCCTGAAGGACATCGTGCCCCTGAAGGAGTCGGAGGTCTTCGACATGGAGGAGTTCATCGAATCCCTCGTCGACGAGGCCAGCTACTTCCCGTACAAGGAGCTGTTCGCGCAGGAGATGATCACCGCGTTCGCCCGGATCGAGGGCCGACCGGTCGGCATCGTGGCGAACCAGCCGATGCACATGGGCGGCGTCATCATGCCCAACTCCTCGGACAAGGCCGCGCGGTTCATCTGGATCTGCAACGCCTACAACATCCCGATCCTGTTCCTGTCCGACATCGCCGGCTACATGATCGGCTCGGACGTCGAGCGCCAGGGCATCATCCGGCACGGCGCGAAGATGATCTTCGCCGTCTCCGAGTGCTCGGTGCCACGCATCACCGTGCTGGTGCGCAAGGCGTACGGCGGCGGCTACCTGGCGATGTCCGGCGCGCCGATGCACCCGGACGCAGTCATCGCGCTGCCCACCGCGCGGCCCGCGCTGATGGGTCCCGACGCCGCCGTGAACGGCGTCTACTACAACCAGATCCACGCCATCGAGGACCCCGAGGAGCGCCGCGCGTTCATCGCCGAGAAGCACGCCGAGTACGCCGAGGGCATCGACGTGTTCAAGATCGCCGACGCGAATGCGATCGAGGCCGTCGTGCCGGCGGACGAGCTGCGGGCCGACCTGGCCCGGCGGCTGGCCCTCTACGCCCGCCGCGACGCCGAGCCGGTCTCGCGTCGCCAGGCCGTCACGCCCGTCTGACCCGAGGAGTCACCATGCAGAAGATCATCGCGATCATCCACCAGAAGGACGGGATCTCCCGCGAGGAGTTCTTGCGGCGCTGGCAGGTGGAGCACCCGGCGTACGTCCGGCGACTGCCGGGCCTGCGCCGCTACGTGCAGAACCCCGCCATCGAGCACAAGTCCACCTGGCCGGCCGACGGCGTCGCCGAGCTGTGGTTCGACTCGCTTCGGGACATCGCCGCGGCGTTCGAGGGCCCCGCGGCCGAGGAGCTGCGCGCCCACGAGGAGCACTTCATCGGGAAGATCGACTGGTTCGTCGCGACCGAGACCGAGGTCCCGGTGAGTTAGGCCGTCGACCCGGCAGGGGCCCGCCTGGATTCCAGGCGGGCCTCGTTCGTTCCTGGGGGCTGGCTCGTGTTGCCGTCTTTGGGGTGCGGGACAACTGGCTAGGTAGCCAGTTGTCGCCCCAGGCAGGCAGCGCCCTGATCCCGAAACAACTGGCTAGTGGACGCCGGCCTGACGGCCGAAATCCCGGGTCTCACTAGCCAGTTTTCCGACGAACCCCCATGCAAGCGCGGTACGGCGAGGAGGGCCGGCGCACCGAGCGAGACTGCGGCACGACCGTTCCCCGCCGCAGCACCCCGCGCAAGCACCAGCCGCGCTCCCGCGCTCCCGCGACCCGCCCTCAGGAGGCCGGCGCCGACGCCGTACCGCCCAGATAGACCTGCTGGATGGTGCGGTCCTGCTTGAGGTCGGCCGAGGAGCCCTCGAGGACGACCCTCCCGCCGCTGAGCAGGTAGCCCCGATCGGCCAGGTCGAGTGCCGCCCGGGCGTTCTGCTCGACCAGGACGATCGAGAGGCCGGTCTCGCGGCGCAGGCCGCCGAGGATCCGCATGATCCGCTCGGTCATCTGAGGGGCCAGGCCGAGGCTCGGCTCGTCGAGCAGCATCACGCTCGGCCCGCTCATCAGCGCGCGGCCGATGGCGAGCATCTGCTGCTCGCCGCCCGACAGCGTGCCGGCCAGCTGGTCCCGGCGCTCGAGCAGCCGCGGGAAGTGGTCGTAGACGACCGCCAGCGTCTTGTGGATGTGCTCCGCGTCGTGACGACGGATGTAGCCACCCAGCAGCAGGTTGTCGTGCACCGACTGCGTCGAGAAGACCTGCCGTCCCTCGGGGACGAGCACGCAGCCCAGCCGCACGACTGCGCGCTGGTTCATCCCGTTCGTCCGGCTGCCGTGCACCGTCACCTCGCCGGTGCGGAGCCGGTGGCTGCGCGCCACCACGTTGAGCAGAGTGCTCTTGCCGGCGCCGTTGGGCCCGATGATCGTGATGATCTCGCCCGCGCCCACCCGGAACGACACGTCGTCGAGGACCTGCGCCCGGCCGTAAGAGAAGCTGACGTGGGAGACATCCAGCGCTGCGTTCATCAGGCATCCACCTTCTTCTCGTCCTCGGTGTTCGCATCGTCGTGCGCGACGCCGAGGTAGGCGTCGATGACGGCCGGGTCGGCCTGGACCTCGGCCGGCGTCCCGACCCGGAGAGTGGCGCCGAAGTTGATCACCTGCACCCGGTCGGCCACCGCCATCACGAACTCCATGTCGTGCTCGATCAGCAGCACCGCCACGCCCTCGCGGGCGATCGCCCGCAGGAAGAGCATGAGCTCGCGCTTCTCGGCCTTGTTGAGGCCGGCGCAGGGCTCGTCGAGGAGCAGGATCGTCGGGTTCGCGACCAGCGCGCGAGCCACCTCGATCCGCTTCTGCTGACCCAGGGAGAGGCTCTTGGCATCCAGGCCCGCGAGCTCCTCCAGGCCGAGCCGGGCGAGCGCGTCACGCGCCTCCTGCTCGATGCGGCGCTCCTCGCGGACGGCGCCGAGCGTCGGCAGCGAGGAGCGCAGCAGCCCCACCCGGCCGGTCAGGTGGGCGCCGACGGCCACCGTCTCGAGCGTCGACATGCCCTCGAACAGCGAGGGCGTCTGGAAGGTCCGAGCCAGCCCGCGTCGCGCGACCTGGTGCGCCTGCAGCCGGGTGACGTCGGCGCCGGAGATGCCGATCCGTCCCGATGTCGGCACCAGGTTGCCGGAGAGCAGGTTGACCAGGGTCGACTTGCCGGCGCCGTTGGGGCCGATGACGGCGAGCACCTCGCCGGCGTGCAGCTCGAGGGTCACGTCGTCGACCGCCGTCACGCCGCCGAACCGCTTCACCAGACCGGAGGCCGCGAGCACCGTCTCGCCGATCTGCTTGGGCGGGAGCGCGTCCTCCTTCCTGCGCAGCGTCGTCATGTCGTCGCCGTCCGCGTCGATCTCCCGTACGGCGGCTGCAGAGGTGGTACGACGGTCCAGCAGCGAGCGGATCAGCCGCCCCACGTCGGCCAGGCCGTTGGGCCGCAGCACCAGGATCGCCACCAGGATCAGGCCCACGATCAACTGCTGGCCTGCGCCCACCCCGGCGTCACCGAAGAGCCCGGGCAGGACCTTCTGCGTGGTCAGCTGGAGCACCTCGAGCACGACCGCACCGACCACGGCGCCCCAGGGCGTCTGCATGCCGCCGACCACGGCGAGCATGAGGATCTGGATCGAGACGTCGACGCCGAAGGTCGGCGGGTCGACGTACATCACCTGGTGGGCGTAGAGGGATCCGGCCAGGCTGCTGACGACGGCGGCCACGGTGAAGACCTGGGACTTCGCCATGGGCACGTTGATGCCCGCCGCCTGCGCCGCCGCCTCGTGCCCGCGGATCGCCCGCAGCGCGCGACCGCCCCGGCCGCGGCGCATCTGGAGCGCGCCCCACAGCAGCGCGCCGACGACCAGCCAGTCCAAGACGAACTGGCTGCGCGTGGTCGCGAAGGTGTATCCGAGCACCTTGAGCGACTGGATGCCGCCCAGGCCGGACGAGGCGCCCAGCGAGGTCGAGTTGTTCACCGTCAGGTAGAAGATCTCGCCGATCGCCAGCGTCGCCATGGCGAGGAAGTGACCACGCAGCCGGAACAGCGGCCGCGCGATCGCGAAGGCGACCGCGCCCGAGACCACCGCCGCGATGACCAGGGCGAGCAGGCCCCACAAGCCGGTCTTGGTGGTGAGCAGCATCGAGCCGTAGGCGCCGGCACCGTAGAAGGCGGCCACGGCCAGCGAGAACTGCCCGGCGTACCCGATGACCAGGACCATGCTGAGCCCGAGCATCGCCAGGAGGGCGGTCGAGGAGCCCACCCCGGCGTAGTAGTCGTCGAAGCCGAGCGCGAAGACGACGACCAGGACGACCCACACCAGGATGCCCAGCGAACCCTGGCCGGCGCGGTTGCGGAGGAGAGCGGGGGGCACCTTAGACACGGTCGGCCGCCACCTTTCGGGTCAGACCCTCCGGCCGCAGGACCAGGAGGAGGACGAGGGCGATGAAGACGACGGTCGTGGCCTGGCCGGCCGAGACGTAGCGCGAGAACGCCTGCGCGACCAGGGCGACCAGGAAGCCGCCGGTCATCGTCGCGCCGAGCTTGTTGAAGCCGCCGAGGGTCGCCGCGATGAACCCGTTGAGACCGAGCACGAGACCATCGCCGGCACTGATGAACGACGTCGGCACCTGGACCGACTCGATCCCGCCGGCCATCGCACCGGCCAGGGCGAACGCGACGGCCGCCATCGCACCGAAGCTGATGCCCACCACGCCGGCGGCGTACCTGTTGACCGCGCACGCGGTCAGCGCCTTGCCGATCATGGTCCGGTCGAAGAAGTAGGCGAGGGCGAGGTAGGCGACCACCGACAGGCCGATGAGCCAGATCGACTCGATCGGGATGTGGCCGCCCAGGACGTTGATCGAGTGCCCGGCCGTGATCGGGTCGAACTGGTGCGGCGCGGTCCCGAAGACCAGTTGCAGCACGGACTGGATCACGGTGCCGACCGCCAGTGTCACGATCGTCTGGGTCAGCAGGCCCTGCCCACGCAGCGGCCGGATGGTCAGGAAGTACATCAGGACGCTGACCGCGGCGGCGACCAGTGCTCCGGCGAGGACGGCCAGCAGCGGCGGCAGGAACTTCGACGCCGCCACCGCGCCGAATCCCCCGGCCACGGCGATGTTGCCCTGGGCGAAGTTCACCATCCCCGACATCCGATAGACGATCACGAACCCGACGCCTACCGAGCCGTAGAGCGCGCCCAAGGCGAGCGCGCTCAGCACCACTTGCATGACGCTCGACACCGAAGCCTCCTCGCTACTACCGCCGTGGCGCACTGCGCGCCGGTGAGACAGCGGTCACACGTAATGATTGACATACGAGCGTTCGTTCGTCAATGTATGGAGCAGATCACTCGCCACTGGCAGCACACGGGACGCGACCACGGACACGGCGGTCGCGGCTGGGGTGGACGAGGCGGACACCGCACGAACGAAGAGGCAGGAATCCATGAAGTTCTCCACGTCAGCACCGCGCACGCGGCGCTTCGCAGCGGCCGCCATCGGCGTGGCGATGACCGCAACCGCGCTCGCGGGCTGCGGCTCGTCCGGCGACGCGGCCGGGGGCGGCTCCAAGGCGCCGTACAAGATCGGCGTCCTGACCGCTCTGACCGGCGACTACTCGGCGCTGGGTGTGCCGGAGAAGAACGCCATCGACGCGTACTTCAAGCGGGTGAACGCGGCCGGCGGCATCGGCGGCCACCCGGTCAAGCTGGTCGAGCTCGACAGCCAGAGCGCCACCGGTACGGCGGTCAACCAGTTCCGCAAGCTGGTGACCCAGGACCACGTCGTCGCCGTGCTCGGCCCGAGCTCGAGCGGCGAGGGCATCGGGCTGCAGTCGTTCTCACTGAGCATGAAGACGCCGACGATCGTGCTGGCGTCGGCGAACCAGATCGTGCAGCCGGCGGACAAGGCGAAGTACATCTTCATGCAGTACACGCCGACCCAGCAGTCCCTCGACGCGCAGCTCGCCTTCGCCAAGTCGAAGGGCTGGACCAAGGTCGCCTACCTCGGGGCCAACAACGGCTACGGCCAGGGCCCGATCGAGTGGCTCAAGGACGATGCCAAGAAGTACGGCATCACCCTGACCGGCACCGAGATGTTCGACCCGACCGCGACCGACGTCTCGGCCCAGCTCGGCAAGCTGGGCGCGGGCAACCCCGACGCCGTCCTGGTGTGGGCGGTGAACCCGGCCAACGCGATCGTGGCGAAGTCGGCGGCGTCGATCGGCTTCAAGCCGGTGCTGTTCAACTCCCCGGGTGGCGGCGACGCGTCGTACATCAGCGGGGCCGGTGCGGCCGCGAACAACACCTACCTGCAGGGTTCGGTCGTGCTCGGCGCCGACTCCCTGCCGTCCAGCAGCCCGCAGTACAAGCAGACCCACGCCCTGCTGGACGACTACAAGAAGGACTACGGCGACGTTGCCGGCCAGTTCGCGGCCAACGGCTGGGACGGTTCGATCCTGCTCCAGAACGCCATCGAGAAGGCCGGCAACCCCGACCCGAGCAACGTCCAGGCCGCCCGCGATGCGATCCGGACCGCGCTCGAGTCCAAGACCAAGGACGTGCCCGGCGTGAACGGCATCTACACGTTCACCGCGGACTTCCACGGCTCCACGCCGCTGACCGGTCTGGCCGTCCTGCAGGTCCAGAACAACGCCTTCACCATCGTGAAGACCTACTGATCCACGGTCCCGGAACGGAGGAAGCCCCAGGTCCTGCCTGGGGCTTCCTTCGTTCTCCTGCGGGATGACGCGGTCGGCGGCTATATATCGTCCGAGGCGCTTGCTGTTGTTCACAACGGAGCAAGCAGGGTAAGTCCGGGAGCTTTCCCGCCGATCGGAAGTGCCATGAAGTTCAGCCTTCTGGGGCCGCTGGAGGCGGAGACGGGTGGGGTGCCGCTCGACGTCGGCCCGCCGAAACAGCGGCTGATCCTTGCGACCTTGCTGTTGGCACGCGGACGGGTCGTCTCCCTCAACCAACTGCTCGAGGCGGCGTGGGGCGAGAACCCGCCACCCAGTGCGGTCGGAACCCTCCAGGCCTACGTGTCGCGGGTCCGTGGCGTACTGCGCCGCTCCACCAAGGCCGAGTCGGTCAAACTGGTGCGGCAGTCGCCGGGCTACCGGCTCGATGGCGCCGTCATGGACGTCGACGACTTCGAGCACCTGAGCGACATGGCCACCGCGCTGGCGCGCACCCGCCAGTGGGAGGGGGCCCTCGAGGCCGCGACCACGGCGCTGTCGCTGTGGCGCGGACCGCTGCTCGCCGACCTCCCCGACGACCCCTGGGTACTGCGGGAGCGGCGCCGCCTGGACGAGCGCATGGAGCGATGCGTCGAGGTACTGGTGACGGCGCTGCTGGGTCAACGGCGGCCGGCCGAGGCGCTGGAGCAGGCCCGTCGCCTCGTCGACCTGCAGCCCCTGCGCGACCAGGCCGTCTGGCTCTACATGCTGGCGCTGCACCGCTGCGGTCGCTCCACCGAGGCACTCGACGTCTACCGCGACTACGCGCAGGCGCTCGACGAGGAGCTGGGCCTGGATCCGGTCCAGGAGCTGCGCGACCTGCAGACGGCGATCCTGCGCGAGGACGTCGCGCTCAGCTACTGGCCGGACGAGGAGCCGGCGGTCCCGGACGGGATCGGGACGACGCAGCCGTCGCCCCGCCCCGCCCTCACCGACTCGCCGGAGATTCCGCTGGTGGGACGCGAGGAGACGATGGCGCAACTCGGGTCCTGGCTGGAGGAGATGTGTGCTGGCTCGCCCCGCTGGCTCCTGCTGACCGGCCCGGGCGGGATCGGCAAGACCCGGCTGGCCGAGGAGATGGTCCGCCGACTCCAGGGCCACTCCGGTCGGATCGCATGGATCGGCTGCCTGCAGGACGAGAGCGTGCCCTCATGGTGGCCGCTGCGCGCGCTCGTCCGCCAGCTCGGCGACAACCCGGACGAGACCTTCCGCGTCCCGGTCGAGTCGGACGCGGATGCCACCCGGTTCGTCGTCTACGAGCGAATGACCGACCTGCTGCACAGCGCCGCAGCCCGCGGACCGGTGCTGGTGGTCGTCGACGACATCCAGTGGCTGGACCCGGCATCCGCGCTCGCGCTGGCCCACCTCGCGCAGACGGTCCGCGACGTACCCGTGGGCGTCGTCCTCACCCTGCGCGACGGCCCGCGCACCGCGGAGGTCGGTGCCATCCTGACGGCGTTCGCCCGGCATCCCGATGCGACCCACCTCGAGGTCGAGGCCCTCGACAGCGCCGCCATCTCGGACCTGCTCGGCGAGCTCGCCGGCATGCCCGTGCCCGCCTCCGAGGCGCTCTTCGTCGGTCAGCAGACCGGGGGCAACCCACTCCTGGTGACCGAATACGCCCGGCTGCCTGCGGCCGAGCGGGCCGCCGGCGTGGTGCCGCTCGCGGTGCGAGAGACGCTCGGTCGTCGTTTCGCCCACTTCGATCCCGATGCCCTGCGGATCCTGCAGGCGGCCGCCGTGGTGGGCGACGGCTTCGAACCCGTGCTGCTGGCCGCGGCCACCCGCCTTCCCGTCCCGCACGTGGTGGACGTGCTCGACGCGGCGGCCCGAGAGTCGATCATCCTCCCGGCGCACGATCAGCCGGGATACCGGTTCGGGCACGGACTGCTGCGCGACCACCTCATCGGCGAGCTGTCCTCGGTGCGACTCCAGGCCACCCATGCCGCCGTCGCCGCCGCCATTGCGCTCCGCGACGGCCCGGACGAGGACATCATCCGGCGGGCCCACCATCTGAGCGCCGCGATGCCGGTCGCGCGCTCGGCGACGGTGATGGCGGCCTGCCGCGACGCGGCGGAGTACGCCGAGAGCGTGTGGGACTGGGAGGCGGCAGCACGGCAGTGGGCGGCGGCCCGCGGAGCGCTCGGCCCACGACGCACCGGCGGCAAGCGCGACCTCCACGACGAGCTGCTGGCCGCCGAGGTGGCCGCGCTCGCGCGCGCCGGACGGGTCGAGACGCTGCTCGGCGTGGTCGCCGATGCGCTGCCCGACAGCGACCACCTGCGCCGAGGCCCCGCCGTCGCGCGCCTGGCGAGTGCGCTGCTGCGCTGCTGCGGCGCGTGGCCGTGGAGCAACCCCGGCCAGGCGTCGGCGACGGTCCTCGAGCGGCTCTCGGCCGCGGCCGACCTGACCCGTGCCGACATCGCGGCGCAGGTTCCGCTGCTCAGCGCGCTCGCGGTCGGCAACCGTCACGCGCCCGACCTCCGGGTGCCCGACGACCTCAGCCGACACGCCCTGGACCTGGCCACCGCGCTCGGCGACCCCCATGCTCTCGCGGACGCGCTGCTCGGCAGGGCGCTGACGATGGCCGGCGTACCGTCCCGCAGCGCGGAGGTCATCGAGGCCCTGGACCGGCTGGCCGAGCTCTCGCACCGGCACGCCTCGACCGACGCGGTGCTGCGCAGCAACCTGCTGACCATGGTCCACCTCGGCGTCGGCGACCTGACCGCGGTCGAGGAGCACCTGCGGATCGCTGCCGACGGCAGCGACGTGCTGCGGCTGCCGGTCACCCGGGTGCAGCTGCACTGGGTCGAGGCGACGCTGGCACACTGGCAGGGCGACCTGGACCGCGCCGAGGAGCTCGCCGTACGGGCCCGGGAGCGGCACGCTCGGACGGAGCTGTACGGCGCCGAGGAGACCTACGCCTCGGCCCGTCTGGCGATCTTGTGGGACCGCGGGGCGCTCGGCGACGCGGCCGCCACGATTCGGCGCTCGCCCGATCCGCTGGTCTGGTCGGCCGCGGCCGCGGCCGAGGCCGACGACCGCCAGCGGGGTGGACAGCTCATCGAGGCCGCCATCGGCCTCGAGGCCGGTGGTGCGGCGGGCCGCAGGCTGCTGGCGGCGCATCCGGACCGCGCGCCGTACTGCCACACACTGGGCAGTCTCTGCCTCCTGGCCCATGCCATCGCCGACCTGGCGCTCGCCGAGGCCGCTCCGCGCGTCCTGGACCTGCTCCTCCCGCACGCCGGCCACTTCGCCACCTTCGGCCAGACCGCTCCGCTGGGGCCGGTGTCACTGCCGGTCGGGCGGCTGCACGCGCTGCTCGGGAACATCGACGCGGCGCGCAGGTCGTACGCCGAGGCGGCAGAGGCCGCCATGCGCACCGGCGCCGGCACCGTCATGGTCCGCATCCGCGCTGCCCAGGCCGAGTTGGCTCCGGCCGGAGCTGAGCGCGCTCGCCGATTCGCCGCGGTGGCAGAACACGCCGACCACGTCGGCCTCACCGCGGTGGCCCGGCGGATGAGGAGACTGGCGGGCTGAGGCGACGTACGCTGGTGGGGCGCGTCAGAGATCTGACGCCTTGCACCACGCCACCAGGTTCCCTCAGGAATTCTGCAAGCCGGTGCTGTGAGGCTGTGCCCGAGCGCCGTCGACACTCGGGCCGGCACGGGCACTACTCGTGGCGGAAGAGCGCTCCCGCAGACAAGCGGATGGGCCGCGGGACCCGCCCCCGGAACGGTGGTCCATCCGCTTCTCCAGCCGATGCCCCCGCCGGCGTAGCCAAGGGCTCCTCGACCAGTCTTCGAGACGGTGAGGAGTCCTGCCAGAAACCGGAGTGCCTCATGATCGAAACTGCCGACGACGAGCGGGACCTCTCGCTCATGGCAGGCATCTTCGACGCCGTCGACGACGACGGCCTCATCCTCCTCGACGAGGCCGGCCACCTGGTCGCCGCGAACCCCGCCGCCCTCCGCGACCTCAGGTACGCCGCCGCCGACCTGATCGGGCGGCACGTCAGCCTGATCCTGCCCGGCCTCTTTCCCGACGACCCCGCCGCCTTGCTGGACGGGCGCGGTCGCGCCGGGGCGGACGACCCACGGGGACGGCTCGATGTCGAGGCGGTGCGCAGCGACGGCTCGACGTTCCCCGTGCGAGTGGGACTGGCGCGGCTGGTTCGCGACGAGGGGAGCTACTACCTGTGTACCTGCCACGACACCACCAAGCACCGTGAGGACCGCAGCCTGCGCACCTACCTGGCGCGCCACGACCGCGCCACGGGCTGCCTGAACCGGTTCGGGGTGGAGGACCATCTCGAGCAGCTCATCGAGTCACGACCGGAGAGCCCGCTCGCCGTCGTCTACCTGGATCTCAACGGCCTCATGACGGCCAGCGACTCCTATCCCAGCGGGGTCGCGGCCGGGCTGGTGACCCAGGCGGTGACCAGGCTGCGTGGTGCGCTGCGAGAACAGGACCGGCTGGCCAGAGTGGGACGACACGAGTTCGTGGCCGTCGTCATGCTCGACGACGACGCCCCGAGCGTCGGTCTGGCCGCCCAGCGGCTCAGCGCGTGTCTGCAGGCCCCACTGGAGGCCGCGGCATGGCGGGTGCCGGTGCGCGCCAGCATCGGCCTCAGCCTCTACCCCGAACACGCCCGCACCCCGGACCGACTCATCGACCGGGCCGAGGCGGCGATGCGCCGTGCCAAGCGCTCCGAGACGCAGAGCGCGCAGCTGTACAGCGTCGAGGACCAGCGTCGCGACGAGGCCAGAGACGAGTATCTGGAGCGGGTTCGCATCGCCGCGGAGCGGGGCGAGTTCACGCTGTACTACCAGCCGCAGTTCGATCTCGCCACGCTGCGCACCACGGGCCTGGAGGCGCTGCTGCGCTGGCAGCACCCCGACGAGGGGCTCATCTCGCCCGGCGAGTTCCTGTCGCTGGTCGTCGAGTGCGGACTCATGCCCATGGTCAGTCGCTGGGTCCTGCGCGAGGCGGTCGCCTTCAACACCCAGCTCGCCGCGGAAGGGCTCCTCGACGTACCGGTCGCGGTCAACATCGGTCCTGAGATCTTCGAGGACCGCGGCTTCGTCGACCTGGTCACCGACGTCCTCGACAACCACGGCATGGCCGCCGACCGGCTCGAGATCGAGATGACCGAGGCGACCGCCATCACCGATCCCGCTCAGGTCGCGGCCAACGCCCGGGCCTTGCGCTCGCTCGGCGTCGGTGTCGCCATCGACGACTTCGGCACCGGCTTCTCGTCACTCAACCGGCTGCGCCTGGCCGAGTTCAGCAAGCTCAAGATCGACCGCACCTTCGTCAGCCTGCTGCCGGGCGACGCGCGCGACCAGGCAGTCATCGCGGGCCTGCTGGACCTGGCCGGTGGCCTGGACATGCAGGTCGTCGCCGAGGGCATCGAGACCGAGGAGCAGTTGCGCGCACTCCGCATGCTGGGCTGCCGCTACGGGCAGGGGTTCTGGTACGGGCGGCCGATGGCGGAAGACGTCCTGCGTGCCTGGATCGGCATGCCGCGATGAGTCGAGGGGGAGTGGCCGCCCGTGTCCAGTAGGCGCCGGCGGCCGCGGAAGGCCGTGGAGCAGGCGGCGCCGGACATCCCGACGCCGACCTACCGCGTGTCGTCGTACACCGTCTATCCGACCGGCTACGACCAGGTGGACCGGCCGGGCAAGGAGCGCTGGACCGTCTCGGTGGTGGACGCCGGCAACGGCTGGGCGATCCGCCGCGACGGCAAGTGCCTGAGCATCGCACTGCAGTGGGAGAGCGAGCGCCCGCCCGAGCTGTGCGACAGCCATTTCCTGCGCCGCTGCCGCTACAACGAGCACGCCGCGGTGCTGCGGGCCAGGCGGGTGGTCGACCGGCTCGAGGTGCTGGGCCTGACCTTCGACGAGTTCGCCAGCCAACGGATCGACCAGGGTGCCGACACCATCGAGGAGGCCAGGAAGCGGATCGCCGTCGACAACCCGTGACGCGTGACCGGCCCTCAGCCGACCGGCCCGGTGCCCAGCGTCACCGTGGCCGTGTGGGAGGCGCCGGCGGCGTCGGTCCAGCCGATCTCGACCCGGTCGCCGGGCTGGAACCTCTTCAGCAGCGTGGTGAGGTCGTCATAGCCGCTGACGGTGGTGTGGTCCAGTGAGGTGATCGTGTCGCCGGCGCTGATGCCCGCCGCGGCCGCAGCGCCGCCGGACTCCACGCCGGCGACGTACGCCGCGGAGGTGCCGCTGTCGATCTCGACCCCGAGGGCGGCTCGGGAGCCGATCGTGATGGTGCTGCTGGCATCGCCGGCGAGGATCTTGTGCTCGATGCGCAGCACCCGGGCGATCGGGATCGCGTACCCGGTGACCTGGCTGGTGCCGCTGGAGGCGGCGACGTTCATCCCGACCACGTAGCCTCTGCCGTCGAGCAGGGCACAGCCTGAGTCGCCGGAGACCACGTCGGCGTCATCCTCGATGACGCCCTTGAGATGCTCGGTGCTGCCGTCGTCGCCGCTGACGTCGATCGTGGTACGACGGACCAGGACGTCGCCGCTCGCGGAGGTCAGGGTGCCCGCACCCTCGGCGTTGCCGACCGCGGCGACTGCCTCGCCCACGCTGACACTGGGGTCGGTCGTCACGGTGCTCAGGCCGCTGGCCCCGGCGAGCTTGAGGACCGCGACATCGTGGGTGGCGTCGTAGCCGACGACGCTGGCGGTGTACTTCTGGCCGGTGCTCGGCACGGTGACGGTGATCGAGGTGGCGTCGGCGACCACATGGTGGTTGGTCACCACGGTGCCGTCGGAGCCGACCACCAGGCCGGTGCCGGCAGCCTCGCCCTCGCCGTAGTCCAAGACGGTGTCGATCAGGACGACACCCGTCGACTCCTGGGCGGTCGCGGCGGTGGCGTCCTGGGTGGCCGCATTCTGGGTCTGGCCGTAGCCGCCGCCGTAGCCGCCGCCGTAGCCACCGCCGTAGCCGCCGCCGTAGCCACCCCAGTAGCTACCCCAGTAGCCGTAGTCTCCGTACGACCCCGGACCCCACCCGAAGTCCGCGGGCAGGTAGCCCCGCGCGTCGACGGTGGTCACCGATGCGATCGCCGGTGCCGCCACCGGCACCGTGACGAGCGGAAGCGCGAGAACCGCGGCGGCGATCGCACGACGGGTACGCGGCGAGCGGGTACGACGAGACATGGCGTCCTCCTGATGACGAGGTGGTGACACCAGCGTGCGTCGCCGTGCTGAGGAGGAGCGAAGAGATCGGCCCGGGATCGGCTGAGAAATCCCGCCAGAACGCACGAAGCCCCAGGTCACCCTGGGGCTTCTCACTGTGCGCGAGGGGGGAGTTGAACCCCCACGCCCTTTCGGGCACACGGACCTGAACCGTGCGCGTCTGCCTATTCCGCCACTCGCGCTTGTGAAGCACCCGAAGGCTAGCCCACCAGCGCGCCGACACCCAAACCGGCGGCGCGTGGACGGGCCTGGTTGGCGATGCCCCGATACGATCGAGCGACCGACCAGGATGGAGAGGAGTGCGCGTGAGCGGGCTGCAACGGTTCGAGCAGCGCCTCGAGTCGATGATCTCCGGCGCCTTCGCACGGGCGTTCCGGAGCGCCGTCCAGCCGGTGGAGATCGCGGCCGCGCTGCAGCGCGAGTGCGACAACAACGCCCAGATCCTCAGCCGGCAGCGCCGGCTGGTGCCCAACACGTTCCACGTGGAGCTGAGCGCGGCCGACATGACCCGGCTGGCGCCGTACGACTCCGCCCTGGCCAGCGAGCTGAGCCAGCAGCTGCACCAGCACGCCGAGACCCAGGCCTATGTCTTCCCCGGCCCGATCGTGATCGACTTCGAGGAGGCCGCCGACCTCACTACCGGCCGCTTCCGGATCCGCAGCCAGGCGCAGGCGAGCGTGACCGGCCACGCCAGCGACACGGAGGTACGGCGCGCCACCGCGTTCCTC
This sequence comes from Nocardioides sp., assembly GCF_035547795.1. Lineage (GTDB taxonomy): Bacteria > Actinomycetota > Actinomycetes > Propionibacteriales > Nocardioidaceae > Nocardioides. Next base: position 5,861 of record NZ_DASZUF010000174.1, on the reverse strand, counting down.
GACATCAACGGCACCCGCCACCCACTGCACGCCGGCGGCCTGGTGGTCGGCCGCGGCACCGACGCCGACTTGCGGATCAACGATCCGGGGGTGAGCCGCAAGCACGCCGAGTTCCGCCAGACCGACACCGCCGTCGAGGTGCACGACCTCGGCTCCACCAACGGCATGCTGGTCAACGGCCAGCGGATGACCAGCTCGCTGCTCGACGACGGCTCCGTGGTGCGCATCGGCAACACGGACATCGTCGTACGGATCCAGGAGTTCGATGTCTGAGCTGACCCTGTTCCTGATCCGGATCGCCTACCTGGCGATCCTGTGGATCTTCGTCCTCGGCGCGATCAGCGTGATCCGCTCCGACATGTTCGGGGCGCGCGTCGCCGACGGTCCGAAGGCCCCGGCGAAGGGCAAGGAGAAGCGACAGAAGCAGGTCAAGCCCCGCCGCGGCGCACCGACCCACGTCCTGGTCGTCGAGGGCCGCAGCCAGGGCGAGCGCGCCGACCTGAGCCAGGCGCCCATCCTGATCGGCCGCGGCGCCGACGCCGCGATCGTGCTCGACGACGACTACGTCTCCACCCGGCACGCCCGCATCGCCGCCAGCGGCGAGCAGTGGTTCGTCGAGGACCTCGGCTCCACCAACGGCACCTACATCGGCAGCGTCCGGATCAACCAGCCGACCGCGATCGGCGTCGGCACCCGCGTCCGGATCGGCAAGACCATCCTGGAGCTGCGCAAGTGAAGCTCCGCTGGGCCGCGATCTCCGACGTGGGTCGTGTGCGCAAGGACAACCAGGACTCCGGGTACGCCGGGCCCTGGCTCCTCACCGTCTGCGACGGCGTCGGCGGCGCCGCCCGCGGCGACATCGCCAGCGCGACCGCGATCGGCCAGATCCGCCGCCTGGACGCTCCACCGGTGCCGGAGCACACCGAGGAGGACCTGCTCGGCCTGGTCGCCGGGGCGCTGCACCGCGCGCACGACCGGATCGGCGAGCTAGTCGAGCACGATCCCTCCATCTCCGGCACCAGCACCACCGCGACCGTCACCCTCTTCGACGGGGAGCGGATCGCCGTCGGCCACGTCGGCGACTCGCGCGGCTACCTGTTCCGCGACGGCGAGATCAGCCAGATCACCCACGACCACACGTTCGTGCAGACCCTGATCGACGAGGGCCGGATCAGCGAGGAGGAGGCGCGGGTCCACCCGCACCGCAACCTGATCCTGCAGGCCATCGACGGCACCCGCGAGCTGGAGCCGGACCTGTTCGTCATCGCGCTGCAGCCCGGTGACCGGCTGATGCTGTGCAGCGACGGCATCACCGCCTCGCTCACCGACGGCCGGCTCGCCGACATCCTGGCCACCGGCACGCCCGACTACGCCGCGGTGGAACTCGCCCGGGCCAGCCTCGAGGCCGGCACCACCGACAACGTCACCTGCCTGGTCGCCGACGTGCTCGAGGAGACCGCCGAGCTCGCCGAGGTCCAGGAGCCGCTGCTGGTCGGCGCCGCGGCCGAGCTGCGCCGCAAGGCGCCGCTGACCGCTCGCACCAGCCTCTTCCGTGGCCACCGCAGCGGTGACACCGGCGAGATGGAGGCGATCACCGACGACGACGTACCCGCCGAGGCCATTCCCAACGACCCGCTCGACCCGGTCGACGCCGTCGACGCGGAGAGCGCCCGCTACGCCCTGCACCCGCCGCGCGGCACCACCTGGCTGCGTGGCTTCCTCGCCCTGCTCGTGGTCGTCGGCGTGCTGTGGGTGGCCGCCGCGGCCGGGTGGTCGTGGACCCAGAAGCAGTGGTACGTCGGCGAGCACGACGGCAAGGTGACGGTCTTCCGCGGGGTCAACTCCACGGTGCTGGGCTTCGACCTCTCCACGGCCTACCAGACCACCGACCTGCCGCTGGACCGGCTCCCGGACGCCTACGCCGACCAGGTCCGGGCCGGCATCCACCGCGACAGCCTCGCCCAGGCCCGCGCCAAGGTGCAGGAGCTGCTGTGCGAGACCACGACACCGGGCAGTCCCTGTTGAGGCCCCGATGAACGCGCAGACCTGGGCCCGTGAGTTCGTGCACCGGCAGCGCCGGGGTGCCGAGCTCTTCCTGCTCGTCCTCAGCCTGCTGGTCGGCGTCGGCGGCTACGCCGCCGTCGGCATCGGCGTGGAGCAGAAGGTGCCCGCCGACATCCTCGGGTACGGCGGTTGGCTCGCCGTGCTCATCGTCGGCGCCCACCTGGTCGTCCGCTTCGTGGCGCCCTACGCCGACCCGGTCCTGCTGCCGCTGGTGGCGATGCTCAACGGGCTCGGCCTGGCGGTGATCCGTCGGCTCGACATGGCCGCGGGCGCCACCGGCAACAACGGCTTCGCCCGCCAGCAGCTGATCTGGATGAGCGTCGGCGTGGTGCTGTTCGCGATCACGCTGATCGGGCTGCGCGACCACCGCACCATGCAGCGCTTCACCTACACCAGCGGCCTGGGCGCCGTCGTACTCCTGCTGCTGCCGATGCTGCCGGGCATCGGCAAGGACATCAACGGCGCCCGGATCTGGATCCACCTCGGCTCGCTGAGCTTCCAGCCCGGCGAGCTGGCCAAGGTGCTGCTGGTGATCGCCTTCGCCGGCTACCTGGTGCTGCACCGCGACGCGCTCGCGCTCGCCGGTCGCCGGGTCGTCGGCGTGGACCTGCCCCGGGGCCGCGACCTCGGCCCGATCCTGGCGATGTGGCTGGTCAGCCTGGCCATCCTGGTCCGACAGAGCGACCTGGGCTCGAGCCTGCTGTTCTTCGGCCTCTTCGTGATCATGCTGTACGTCGCCACCGAGCGCCGGGGCTGGATCGTGGTGGGCGGCGGCCTGTTCCTGGTGGGCGCGGTGGCCGCCAGCCGCCTGATCAGCCACGTCCAGGCCCGGGTCGACATCTGGCTGCACCCCTTCGACCACTACCAGACCGCCGCCGGCCCGCACTCGGACCAGCTGGTGGAGTCGATGTTCGGGATGGCGTGGGGCAGCCTGCTCGGCCGCGGCTTCGGCAACGGCGACCCGTGGCGGATCTCCTATGCCAACTCCGACTTCATCGTCGGCGCGATCGGCGAGGAGCTCGGCCTGACCGCCGTGCTGGCGATCGTGGTCTGCTACGGACTGATCGTGGAGCGTGGCCTGCGCACCGCGATCGTGTGCCGCGACGACTTCGGCAAGCTGCTGTGCGTCGGCCTGGCCTCGTCGTTCGCGCTGCAGGTCTTCGTGGTCATCGGCGGCGTGACCCGGCTGATCCCGCTGACCGGTCTGACCACGCCGTTCCTCTCCTACGGCGGGTCGTCGCTGGTCGCCAACTGGGTGATCGTGGCGCTGCTGCTGCGTGTCTCCGACCAGGCCCGCCGTCCGCTGCCCGACCTGTCGTTCTCCGAGGCCGAGGAGACCACCCAGGTGGTGCGTTTGCCGTGAACCGACCGATCCGGACGCTGAGCGTCTTCTGCCTGCTGCTCTTCCTGGCGCTGATGATCAACGCCACCTGGCTGCAGTACGGCAAGGCCAAGTCGCTGGACAACGACCCGCGCAACCGGCGGGTGATCCAGGCGGCGTTCTCCCGCGAGCGCGGCGCGATCCTGGTGGGCAAGACCGCGGTGGCGACCAGCGTGCCGAGCAAGGACCAGTACAAGTGGCAGCGGACCTACCCCAAGCCGCAGGAGTATGCCCCGCTCACCGGCTACTTCTCCTATTACTCCCAGACCGGCGTGGAGCACAGCCAGAACCAGGTGCTCTCCGGTGACGACTCGCGGCTGTTCGTCAACCGGCTGGTCGACCTGGTCAACGACACCGACCCCAAGGGCGGCAACGTCGAGCTGACCATCGATCCGAAGGTGCAGGACGCGGCGTACCAGGGACTGCAGGCGCTCGGCAAGGGCGTGCAGGGTGCCGCGGTCGCGATCGAGCCGAGCACCGGCCGGATCCTGGCGATGGTGTCGACGCCGACGTTCGACCCCAACCAACTGGCCGACCACGACATCGCCAAGTCGACCGACACCTACAACAAGCTGCTCAAGGACCCGAGCCAGCCGCTGATCAACCGGGCGATCCAGACCACCCTGCCGCCGGGCTCGACGTTCAAGCTCATCACCGCCTCGGCGGCCATCGAGGACCTCGGCATGACGCCGGACAGCAAGGTCGACGGCCACTCCTCGATGAAGCTGCCGCAGACCACGCACGTGCTGCACAACGAGAACGACGAGTCCTGCGGCGGCGCCAAGGTCACCATGACGCAGGCGCTGGATCGCTCCTGCAACGTCGCGTTCGCCGGCATCGGGCTCAAGCTCACCGACGACCAGCTGCGCACCCAGGCCGAGAAGTACGGCTTCGGGCAGCACTACCTCAGCGACCTCGCCGGGCAGGCGACCAGCCGCTTCCCGAGCACGCTGACGCCGCCGCTGCGGGCGCAGTCGGCGATCGGGCAGTACGAGGTGGCCGCGACGCCGCTGCAGATGGCGATGGTCGCCGCGGGCATCGCCAACCACGGTGTGGTGATGAAGCCCTACCTCGTCGACCGGGTGACCTCCAGCGATCTGGACGTCCTCGACCAGACCGACCCCACCCAGCTGTCCACCGCGGTCACGCCGAAGACCGCCAGCCTGCTGACCCAGATGATGGTCTCGGTCGTCGACCACGGCACCGGCACCGCCGCCCGCATCCCCGGGGTCGAGGTGGCCGGCAAGACCGGCACCGCGCAGAGCACGCCGAGCCGTCCGCCGTACGCCTGGTTCACGTCGTTCGCCCCGGCCGAGAACCCGAAGATCGCCGTCGCGGTGCTCGTCCAGTCCAGCAACACCGATCGGACCGAGATCGCCGGCGGCGCCCTCTGCGCCCCGATCGCCAAGGCGATGATGGAAGCGGTGATCAACCCGTGACGACCAACCAGCCGAGCCCGGGACGCTACGTCTTCGGCGATCTCATCGCCACCGGCGGCATGGGCGAGGTCTACCGCGCCACCGACACCGCGCTGGACCGCCCGGTCGCGATCAAGCTGCTCAAGCCCGAGTACGCCGACGACCCGGTCAACCGCGCCCGCTTCGACTCCGAGGCCCGCCACGCCGCGGCGCTGCACCATCCGCACGTCGCGGCCGTCTACGACGTCGGCGAGATGCCGACCGCGACCGGACTGATGCGGCCCTACCTGGTGATGGAGCTGGTCGACGGTCAGCCGCTGTCCAACCTGCTCAAGGACGGTCGGCCGCTGGACCCGGCGGCGGTGCGCGACCTGCTCGGCCAGGCCGGCGACGCGCTGGCCGCCGCGCACCGCGCCGGGATCGTGCACCGCGACGTGAAGCCGGCCAACCTGCTGGTCACTCCGGACCGTGACATCAAGGTGACCGACTTCGGCATCGCCCGCGCCGCCTCCTCCAGCGCGATCACCGGCACCGGCCAGGTGATGGGCACCCCGCAGTACCTCTCCCCCGAGCAGGCCCGCGGCGAGCAGGCCACCCCGGCCTCGGACGTCTACTCCCTCGGCGTGGTCGCCTTCGAGTGCCTGGCCGGGCACCGGCCGTTCCAGAAGGACACCGCGGTGGCGACCGCACTGGCCCACCTGCACGACCCGGTCCCGCCGCTGCCCGCCTCCGTGCCGGCCGACCTGGCCGCGGTGGTGACCCGAGCCCTGGCCAAGGATCCGCGCGACCGCTACCCGGACGCGGCCGCGTTCACCGCGGCGCTGCGCGGCGTCGGTGGCGACCGCACCGGCACGCCCGCCGCCGGCGTCCCGATCCCGGTCGCGGCGACACCGGCGGCCGCGGCCACCACCCAGGTCGTCCCGATGACGGGCGGCCCGATCGCGGCCTCGCCGGCCGAGGACGCCGAGGGCCGCAACTGGCTCAACGTCGCGCTGGTG
>NZ_DASZUF010000173.1:0-13103 GCF_035547795.1 Nocardioides sp. | reverse complement strand
CGTCAAGAGTTCTTGACGACCACGGCGCTCGATCTGGTGTCGATCGCCGATCGCCGGCTGACGCTGGCACGCCGCGAGCTGGGCTGGAAGGTGAAGCACGCTCGTCAGGCGGGGTTCTCGTGGGCTCAGATCGGCCAGGCGCTCGGCGGCATCACAGCCCAGGCCGCCTGCAAGCGGTTCGGCCGAATCGCCGATAAGCGACATTATGTCAATCTGTCGCCACGACGCACGTCGCCCTATCGCCCGACCGCGACGAGCTCGTCCCCCAGCGACGTGCGCCAGTAGAGAACCTCACGACCGGTTCGGCGTCGCAGGACGGTGCCGGACTCCAGCAGTACGCGAAGGTGGTTGCCGACGGCGCCCAGCGGCAGGTCGGTCAGCGCGGCGAGCTGGGTCGTGGATCGCGGCTGGTCGAGCAACATCAGCACCCGGGCGCGGTTCTGGCCGATGAGCCGGCTCAGCCCGTCGGGTGTGCCGCCCTCGATCTCGGCGAGAGCGCCGGCGACCGGATAGACCACCGCGAACCGGTCGGGCAGGTCCCAGGCGACCCAGTGTCCCCCGCTGTGCACCGGGACGAACGAGAGCTCCTTCGCGGCGGTCAGGTCGCGGGTCGGCAAGTCGTAGCCGTTGATCTGGAGCTGGCCTCCCCCGACCCAGCGTTGCCGCGAGCCGAGGGTGTCGAAGACACCCGCCCAGCCCTCGGCCGCCAGGCGGCCGGTCCGGGAGACGATGTCGGCCTCGAGGACGCGACGGCGGCGGGGCCAGTCCGAGGCGATCGTCGCGGTCCAGACCCAGCGCAGGACCTCGGCGACCACCGCACGGACGTCCGCACGCTCCAGCTCCGGCGGCAGCGCCCGACCGGTCAGGGACGCCAGCTCCGCCCTGATCCTCCCGGCATCCCACGAGCGCAGCTGCCCGAGCTCGTCCTCGAACGTGGCGTCCGGGCCCAGCGGCGGCAGGCAGATGAAGTCGGCCATCCAGCCTGGCACCGACCCACGTCGACGCCGCCACAGTCGCTGGACCAGGGATCGTCGCGCACCGTCCTCGGCGAGCATCTCGGCGTACGCCTCGTGGTGCTGGGCGTGGAACGCGCGCTGCCACGGCGTCCCGGGCGGCTGCGGGTCGCTCAGGATGGTCAGCGCGGCGACGGTCTCGGTCAACGGCGACACCACGAACCGGCTTCGGGCCAGCAGGTCGGCCGACAGCAACCAGGTCCCCATGTTTCGCCTCCTCGCGAATCATTATCACCGCCGAGGGGCTCCGGGCACCATCTCTCCGTGCTGACCTACCGCGAGCTCTTCGCCGTCCGCGAGTTCCGGGTTCTCTTCCTCAACCGGTGTGCGGTGATGGTCTCGGTCGCTGCCTCGGGCCTCGCGCTCGGCACGGTGATGTACGAGGCCACCGGATCGGCACTGCTGACCGGGCTGTCGATGTTCGGTGGTCCGCTGGTCTCGCTGGTCACCTCGCAGTTCCTGCTCGCGACCTCCGATCTCGTGCGCCCGAGGACCGCGCTGCTGCTGCAGATGCTCGCCGCGCTCGTCGCCGACGCACCCCAGATGATCCCCGGGCTGCCCTGGCAGGCCCGCTTCGCCCTGCTGGCGGTCCCCTACGTCGTCAACTCGATGTTCTCCGGGACCCAGTGGGCCATCGTCCGAGAGATCGTGCCGGCGGAGTCGTTCGTGCTTGCCCGTTCCGCGCTGAACCTCGCGGTGGGCGCGATGCAGATCGTCGGGTACGCCGTGGGTGGCGTGGCGCTGCTCTGGCTCACCCCGACCCAGCTCTTTCTGGTCGCCGCACTGGCCGACCTGGTGTGCCTGGTCAACATCGCCGCGGGGATCGGGGACCGTCCGGCCCGGAGCCGTGGGGACGGCGGACGCGCCGGCGTCGTACGTCGCACTCGGGCGGTGAACCGGCACCTGCTCGGGTCGCCGGTCACCCGCCCGCTCTACCTGGCGATGTGGGTGCCCAACGGGCTGGTGGTCGGCTGCGAGGCGCTGTTCGTGCCCTACGCCCACAGCGCTGCCGGCCAGGGCCTTGGGCACGGGTCGGCCGCCGGCTGGCTCTTCGCCTCGGCGGCCGCCGGAATGATGCTCGGCGACCTCACCGTCGGCCGGTACGCCACCGCTGGCCTCCGAGACCGACTCATCGAGCCGTTGCGGCTCCTCCTCGCGGTGCCCTACCTCGCGCTGCTGTTCTCCCCACCGCCGGCCCTGGTCGTGCCGCTCGCCTTCGTCGCCTCGGTCGGCTACGGCGCGTCGTTGCCGCTACAGGACCGACTGCTGCGTCACACCCAGGACGAGCACACCGGTCAGGCGATGGGTCTCTACAGCCAGGGCATGATGGTGTGGCAGGCCCTCGGCGCGGGGATCGCCGGCGCCCTCGCCAACGAGATGTCGCCGTCGCACGCGATGGGTCTCATGGCCGTCGGGTCGCTCGCGGTCACGCTGCTGCTGGTGCGCGGGCTGCGACACTCGAGGACGGTTCTTGACCTTCGAGCCACGTGAGACATCAGGCTGCGTCCCATGGAGCAACCACTGTTGACGATCGGTGCGTTCGCCCGAGCCGTCGGGCTGGCGCCGAGTGCCCTGCGGTACTACGACGAGTGCGGGCTGCTGCGTCCCGCCGAGGTCGACGAGGCCACCGGGTACCGCTACTACACGCCCGACCTGGCCCGGCGCGCCCAGGCGGTCGCCCAGATGCGCGACGCGGGCCTCTCGATCGAAGCGATGCGTACGGCGCTCGACGGCACCGCCGCCGACCGGCGCCGGGTGCTCCGCGAGGTGCTGGCCGAGCAGGAGGCGGCGGCCGCCCGTCGGACCGCCGTGCTGGAGGAGCTGCTCGCGGACGACTTCCCCGCTCCCACGGCGACGGCGCTGACCCTCGGCGGCCCTGAGCTCGCCGCGGCCATTCGGCAGGTCCGCGCCGCGGCCGACACCGACCCCACCTCGCCGCTGGCCGGCGTACTGCTCGACGTGGCTCGCGGGAGCGTCGACGTGGTGGCCACCAACCGCTACTGGATGGCCGTCCGCACCGTCGCCGTCTCCCCCGCCGACGACGCCCGCGCCGTCATCTCCCTGCCGACGGCGGCCCGGGTCTGCGACCTGCTCGACCGGCACGAGAACGCCACCGTGGACCTCGGGCAGGAGGACATCGCGGTGGCGGGTCGGCGCTTCCCGGTGCGGCGTGTCGCCTACCCGGCGCATCGGATGCTGCTCGCGGGACTGCCGTCGGCCAGCACCAGACTCGTCCTCCCCCGGGCCGACCTCGTGGACGCCATCGACCGGGTCGGGCATGCGGAGTTCGACCTCGAGGTGGCGGCCGACGGCATCCGGATCGGCGAACACGAGGTCGCCGGCGTGGTCGAGTCCCCCGGCATCTCGCTGCGACTCGGTACGGCGCTCGCGCGGCGGGCGGTGGCGTGCGCGCTCGGCCCCGAGGTCGTGGTACGGCTCGCGTCGCAGACCGGTCCGGTGCGAGTCACCTCGCCGTACCAGCCGGGGTTCCTCGCGCTGTTGATGCCGATCGCCCGCAGCCGGTCGCGACTCCGACCGCTCGGCACGGTTTCCGCGTCTGGGCAGCGAGCGCCGGACTGTCCGGGCTGGGTGACGCGGTGACGTTCTTCGCCCTGGGCTGGGTGGCGGCCGGTCACGGCGCCGCCGCGGCCAGTCTCGTCCTCACCGTGGGCTCGGTGCCGCTCTTCGCCCTGGTCCTGGTGGGCGGGCTGGTCGCGGACCGATGGGGCGTGCGGACCGTGATGTTCGGCTGCGATCTTGCGATGGCGGTGGTGATGGCCGCCTTCGCCGTCGGCGCCCTGTGGGCCGTGCCGGTGGGGGCGCTCGCCGCGGTCTCCTTCCTCAGCGGCACGGCGGCGGCACTGCGTCGCCCGGCTGCGGGCGTCTTCCCACGCCTCTTCGCCCGCGACGACGAGCTCACCCGGCTGATGGCGAGCGTGACGCTGCTCCTGCAGCTCGCTCAGGTCACCGGCCCCGTGGTGGCCGGCGTCCTGCTCGCCGCGGGTGGCCTGGCCGTGACCTCGGCCATCGACGCGGCGAGCTTCGCGTTGGTCGGCGCGGTCCTCCTCCGGATCCGTCCGCCGCTGGTGCTCGAGCACCAGGCCACGACCACGGGTTGGCTCAGCCAGCTGCGCGAGGGCGTGCGCGCCGCGGCCACCTCCCCCGGCGTACCGCCCACGATCGGGGCGGTGTGCGGGCTCGCCGTCACGATCCTTCCGCTGGTCGAGCTGTGCGTGCCGCTGGCCGGCCACGCCCGGGGCTGGAGCGCGACCGGCACCAGCCTGGTTACCGCCGGTTGGCCGGTCGGCGGCGTCGCCGTGATGGCGTTGGTCCGGCGCCGAGGCGCCCCCGGACCACGGACGGCACTCGCCGGCCCGCTCGCCGCCGGATCCGGGGCGCTCCTGCTCGCGGCCAGCGATCGGCTCGCTGTCGGGATCGCGGCACTGGTGCTCGTCGGAGCCGGTACGTCGATGACCACGGCCAGGCTCTTCCCGCGCTTCCTCGACGCGACCCCGGAGCCGCTGCTGGCACGCTTCAGCTCGCTGCTGCAGTTGGCCCAGATCGCCCCCGTGCTGGTGGCCACGCCACTGCTGTGGTCGGTCGCCCACGGCTGTGGCGTCCGGGCTCCGCTCGTGCTCATCGCAGGAGCGCTGCTCGCGACGACGCTGGCCGTTCAGCGGGCCGAGCGAGGCCTCTCCCCCGCCCTAGGGGATCCCGCTCGGCGCGGACTCGACGCCGTCGAGTCGTAGCTGTCGAAGCGGCGCGCGGGTGGTGCCGACCAGGAAGGTCAGGACACAGAGCGCGGCCGCACCGATCTCGACCTGTCGCGGGCTGAGCAGCTGTGCGGCGGGCCCGACGAGGAGCTGCCCGACAGGCATGGCGACGAAGCTGAAGAATCCGTCGATCGCATTGACCCGGGACAACATCTGCTCGGGGACCTTCTCCTGGACGGTCATGCTCCAGGACAGGTTGATGACCGCGCTCCCGCAACCGCTGATGAAGAACGCGACGACCAGCGGGATGGTGTGCACCCACCCGGCCAGGACCAGCATCGGGGCGGCAGTCGTGAGGAACCCGACCTCGCAGGCCAGCAACGGTCGCCGGAGGTTGATCCGGGCAAGGACGAACGCGAAGACGAACAGTCCGACGGCCTGGGCTGCCCGTCCGTAGCCCCAGCCGTCGCTGCCGATGGTGTCCTTGGCGATGGTCGGTCCCAGGACGTTGAGCGCGCCGCTGCTGAGGGCGTTGAACACCAGTGAACAGCAGGCCACCGGAAGCACCCAGCCCAGGCCTCGTGCGAAGCTCCATCCTTCCCGGAAGTCCGCGATCACGCCTGCCTCGGCCTGCGGTCGGACGTGCGGCGGAAGGCGCAGCAAGGTGAGGAAGAACGCGGCGACGAAATACGTCGCGGCATCGATGGCGAGGGCCCATCCGGGGCTACTGGCCGCGACCAGTACGCCGGCGATCGCGGGCCCGATGATCGACAGCGCGCTCTGTGCCTGACCCAACAGGAGATAGGCGCTCTTGCGGTCGGGCTCGGGCAGGAGGATGGGCACCATGCCGTGGAAGGCGGGGTAGCTCACCGCGACGGCGGTGCCGCCGAGGAACTGCAGCACGATCAGCTGCCAGATGTGAGCGCTGCCGGTCAGGACCAAGGTCGCCGCGGTCAGCTGGACCGCGCCTTCGACGAGGTTGCATCCGCGTAGCACCACCGCGCGCGGAAGCCGGTCGGCGACGGCTCCGCCGATGAGCATGAAGGCGACCATCGGGACGGTCCACGAGGCGACGACCCAGCCCAGCGCGGTCGCCGAGTCGTCGATGTGCAGTACGGCGAAGGCCAACGCGATCCCCGACATCGAGGAACCGGCGGTGTTGATCGTCTCGCCGAAGAAGAACCGTCGGAAGTTCGCGTGCCGCAGCGCGCTCGGGCGGTGGAAAGGCATCAGCGATTCGGGACCGGAGCCGAGATCAGCCCTTCGACCCACGGGTGGTCAGGCGAACGGGCTGCTCGCATCCGTGCAGGTAGCCGCTGCGTCGGAGTCCGGTCGTCCACGAGCCAGAGCCTTCCACAGGTCCTGGGCCGAGGTGCCGTCACTCCCGGTCGACGTCGAGCCGCGCCTCGGCACGTGTCGGCTCGAAGAGCTCGACCGGGTTGCCCGAGGGGTCCTCCACCAGCACCTGCTTGCCGCCGACGCCGGTGACGATCTCGTTGCGGAACGCGACACCGGTACGGCGCAGCGCCTGCGCCGTACTCTCGATGTCGTCGACCTCGATGGAGAACCGGTTCCAACCGCCCGGCTCGGGCAGCGACCCGTCCGGTATCGCCTGGCCACCACCAGGTCCGCCGCCGGGTGCGCTCAGGACCAGGCGCAGGTCTCCCCTGGCCAGCATCGCGAACGTCGCTGCCGGGTGCATCACCTCCTGGAACCCCAGATGCGTGCAGTAGAACTCGATCGCGGCGTCGACGTCGCGGACGATGTAGCGGACACTCACCGTTGCCATCTCGTCTCCTCGCTCGGCGCCGGACGACGCCGTCAGCTCACCGGCTCTCCGCGATCGTGGCCAGCCGGTCCATCGAGGCGCGCAGCCACTCGGACGTGGTCGCCCGCGCCCGGGAGGCCCGCTTGTCGCCCTCGGGCAGCCGTGACCAGTCGTAGGTGTGCGTCACCCGGGTGTGCGACGCGTCGATGGGCTCGAGCTCCCAGCGCCACAGGTGCCCCGGTGGCTCCGTGCCCGGCTCGGCCGGCCGCCACGCGATCCGCCGACCCTCGACGAACTCGACCACGTGGTTCTCCCGCAGGTTCCCCATCGTCGTCGTCATGGTGAACACGTCGCCGACGGCGCGGACGCGCTGCCCGGGTGACGCCTCGGACAGGTTGTCGTTCCCGTCCCAGCGAGGCTGCTGGGTCGGCTCCGCGATGAGCTCGAAGATGACGGCAGCCTCGGCCGCGATATCCCGGCTGGCACTGACGACGCGCGGGGCGCCCTCCTCGCTGCTCATGGGGACATGAAACCACGGTTGTCGGGCGACGCCGCTGGACATCGCGCGTCGAGCGGCGGACGGTGGACCCATGACCAACGACAGGAAGCGCCCGGGGCAGGCGACCCGCGCCTTCAACCGCTTCGCGCGCACGCTTGCCGGCAAGCGTGCCATGCCGGTGTGGGCCCTGGTCCACCACGTCGGCCGGACGTCGGGCAAGGCGTATGCGACCCCGGTCGCCGTCCTCCCGGCGCCCGACGCCTTCTATGTCGCGCTGCCATGGGGGCGCGGCACCGACTGGGTGCGCAACCTGCGCGCCGCGGGTGGCGGGAGGATGGTGTGGAAGGGCACGACGTACGACGTCAGCGAGCCGACGTTCGTGGAGAAGGCCGAGGTGCTCGCCATCGCCGATCCGTTCCGGCGCCAGGTCCTCACGCGGTGGGCGCTGTCCGACTTCCTGCGCGTCCGGCGGGTCCCGGCCGGACGTTTCTGACGCCGTTCGCTCCCGCTGTCTCGCCGGCGGAGCCGACCGGAACTCGCCAGTAACGTGTTCTAGCGGCCGTCGTTGATCAGCACATGCGTCGGCTCGTCACTGTGCTGCTCACCGTCCTGGCCTGCATCGCGGCGCTCAGCGCCCTCCCCGCCGCGCCCGCGAGCGCGGCGGGCACCGTGGCCGGCCCCACCTGGACGCCACGCCCCGAGGACTACCCGAACACCGTCACCCGGAAGGATCTCGCCATCCCGATGGACGACGGCACCATCCTGCGGGGCGACCTGACCCTGCCGGCCGACGCCAGCGGTACGGCGATCGCCGGGCGCTTCCCGGTCATCGTCACGATCACCGCCTACAACAAGTCCGCGACCGGCCTTCCCGGCGCCGGCGGACTGGCCGGCGGCGATCCGTCGTACCTGGTCAAGCGCGGCTACGCTCAGCTCACCGTCGACGCCCGCGGCACCGGCTCCAGCGAGGGCACGTGGTGCGCGTTCTGCACGCGCGAGACCACCGACTACGGCGAGGTGATGACGTGGGCGCACCAGCAGCCGTGGAGCAACGGCAGCACGGCCATGACAGGTCCCAGCTACATGGGCATCGACCAGATCTTCGCCGCGGCCGAGCAGCCGCCCGGCCTGAAGGCCATCTTCCCGCAGGTCCCGGCCGCCGACGTCTACCGCGACGTGGTCGCCAGCGGAGGCCAGATCGACGTGGGCTTCATCCCGTTGTGGATCGGGCTGGTCACCATGACCGGCATCGTCCCGCCGGCGGTGACGGCGACTGACCCGGTCTCCGGGCTGACCGCGCTGGTGCAGCACCTGTCCACGCTCGCCACCTGGAGCGGGCCGACGATGCTCAGCGCCCTCGGCGGTCAGCAGGACGCCTACGACGGCGACTTCTACGCCCAGCGCTCCCCGATCAACGTGGTCGACAAGGTCCAGGTGCCGACGTTCTTCGTCAGTGGCGAGTACGACCTGTTCCAGCGTGGCACTCCCCTGCTCTTCGAGAACCTCCAGCAGCGCGGCGTCCCCACCAAGATGATCATCGGCCCGTGGGACCACCTGCAGGGCTCCTCCGGCGAGGGCGTCGGCGACGCCGGCCACGGCAGCCTCTCCGAGCTGCAGCTGCGCTGGTTCGACCACTATGTCAAGGGCATGCCCGACCCGGGTCTGGACACCGACATCCCGCCGATCAGCTACTACGAGCAGGGCACCGGCGCCTGGCGCACCGCCCAGCGCTGGGTGGACCACGCCGACACCGAGGCGACGGTGCTCCCGCTGGCGGGCTCCGCGGCGCTCGGCAAGCCGGCCGAGCTGGGCGTGGCGCCGACCGGCGACGGCGTCTCCCCGGTGCTGCCGCTGCCGGTGCAGGGGCTGTGCTCGCGCTCCACGGACCAGTGGACCGCCGGGCTCGCCTCGGAGCTGCAGCTGTTCAACTCCTGCTTCACCGACAACAGCGTCAACGACACCTCGGCCACGCTGTTCCGCACTGCTCCACTGACCAAGGACCTGCCCATCTTCGGCCCGATCAACGCGCATCTGTACGTCGACTCCACCAGCGGCGACGGCATGCTCTCGGTCAGCGTCGACGACGTGGCGCCCGACGGCAGCGTCACCCGGCTCACCGGCGGCTGGCAGGTGATCTCGCTGCGCGCCCTCGACACCAATCGGAGCAGGTACCTGGACGGACAGATCATCCAGCCCTACCACCCATTCACCCAGGCCTCGCAGAGCGTGGCCACGCCGGGACAGGTCGTCCCGGTCGACGTGGAGGTCTTCCCCACCGGCGCCGACATCCAGCCCGGTCACCGGCTGGAGCTGTCGGTGCAGGCGTTCGACGTGCCGCACCTGGCGCCGCCGCTGGACCAGCTGCTCGGCACCCTCAGCCTGATCCAGGTGCATGCCTCCGCGGCGTACCCCTCCACCCTCATCCTGCCCACCCGCACCCGCGCCGCGAGCACGCCGCAGAGCGACCCCACCGGACCGGTCACCGGCGGTCCCGGTGTGGTCGCACTGGCGGCCCACGCTGCTCACCCAGTGCTGCACGCCAAGATCCATGGCCACCGGCTGGTCGTGCGGCTCGCGGCCGCCGGCCGGGTCAAGGTCAGGCTCGACGGTCACCGGGTCGCGGTCGAGCGGCTCCGCCACCATCGGGCGGTCTTCCACCTGCCGCGCGTCGCCCGGGGCAAGCACCGGGTCAAGGTCGTCTACCTAGGCTCTCCCACGCTCGGGAGGGAGAGGCTGGTCAAGCACTGGCGAGTGCGCTGAGTCGGCTCACAGCGAGTCGAGATACTCCCGCGCGAGCCGCTTCGGCGCCTGCATCACCCAGCCGTCCGTGATCAGCTCGCGCAGCTCGTCGAGGTCGACCCGGTCGAGCTCCACGAGTACGGCCGGGAAGCCGCGGAAGTGCGGGATGTCGAAGGCGGCCGGCACCGTGGCCAGCACCGCCTCCTTGTCCGCCGCCGGGACGCGTACGCCGGCCAGCTCGCCCTCGGGCACCCGCTCTCCCAGCGCCTCCAGGTCCGCCACGTCGCGCTGGCGCAACGGCCGTTCCCACACGAACGTCTTGCCGCGCACCTTCCACGCCACCGAGCCGTACGACGTCGACTCGACCGCCTCGGGCAGCGCGAGTGCCAGCGCGCGGACATCGTCGAGCGTCGCCATCGCGGTCAGATCTGCTTGAGCCGGGGCAGCACCCGCTCGACCATCTCGGTCGTCCACGCGACCGGGTCGTCGCCCTGCGGCGTGACGGTGACCAGGGTGGCGCCGAGACCGGCGTACCGCTCCATCTCCGCCAGCCACGCGTCGGTCTGGGCGATCGGGTCGGCCGCGGCGCCGATGCCGCCGATGGTCTTCTCGATGCTGTCGTAGTCGCGGCCGACATCGTCGCAGTGCCGGCGCAGCACCTCCAGCTTGTGCACGAGCGCGTCGTAGCCCTCCCGGACGAACAGATGGCAGGCGTCGCCGTACTGCGCGACCAGGCGCAGGGTCTTCCGCTCCCCTCCCCCGCCGATCAGGATCGGGATGCGCCCGCGCACCGGCCTGGGCAGGCAGATGGTCTCGGCGAGCCGGTAGTGCTTGCCCTCGAAGGCGCCGTCGTCGTCGGACCACATCTGCCGCGCGATCAGGATCGCCTCCTCGAGCATCTCGAAGCGCTCCTTCAGCGGCGGGAAGGGGACGCCGAGGCCGGCATGCTCGCGCTCGTACCACGCGGCTCCGACGCCGAACAGCGCGCGGCCGCCGGAGAGCACGTCGAGTGTGGTGGCGATCTTGGCCAGCAGCCCGGGGTGGCGGTAGGTGACGCCGGTGACGAGCATGGAGAGCCGGACGTTCTCGGTGATGCCGGCCAGGTAGCCGAGGGAGGTGTAGCCCTCCAGCATCGGCTCGAAGGGTCCGTTGAGCACCTCCATCTGGAACCAGTGGTCCATCACGGTGACCAGGTCGACGCCGCCCTGGTCGGCGACCTTGACGGTCTCGGCGAAGCGGGCGGCGAGCTGGTGCTGCCAGTCGGGGTGGGTGAACTGCGAGTAGTGGATGCCGAGGTCCATGGTGGGCTCCTAGATGTCGGCGAGTCGGGGCAGTACGTCGGAGACGAGCATGGTGGTGAAGGCCACCGGATCGGGTGTGGGCGGCATGAAGCCGACCAGGCCGATGCCGAGGGCGGCGTACGCCTCCATCTCGCGCAGGAAGCCGTCGAGGTCCTGGCTGGGATCGGTCCCGGTCAGGATGGTCTTCTCGATGGCGTCGTAGTCGCGGCCGAGGGCGTCGCAGTGCCCGTGCAGCACCTCCAGCTTGTGCCGGACCTGGTCGATGTCGCCGGCGAAGAGGTTGCACGCGTCGGCGTACTGCGCGACCAGGCGCAGGGTCTTCCGCTCCCCTCCCCCGCCGATCAGGACAGGGACGCTGCCCCGGATCGGCTTGGGCAGGCAGATCGTCTCGGCCAGGTGGTAGTGCTCGCCGTCGAAGGCGCCGTCGTCGTCGGACCACATCTGCCGCGCGATCAGGATCGCCTCCTCCAACCGCTCGAAGCGCTCGGCGGTGGGCGGGAAGGGGACGCCGAGGCCGGCGTGCTCGCGGTCGTACCAGGCCGCGCCGAGACCGAGCATGGCGCGGCCGCCGGAGAGTACGTCGAGCGTGGTGACGGTCTTGGCGAGCAGCCCGGGATGCCGGTAGGTCACCCCGGTGACGAGCAGCGAGAGCCGGACCCGCTCGGTGATCGCGGCCAGGTGGCCCAGCGTGGTGTAGCCCTCCAGCATCGGCTGGAACGGTCCGTCGAAGGAGACCATCTGGAACCAGTGGTCCATCACGGTGAACAGCGAGACGCCGCCCTGGTCGGCGACCCTGGCGGTCTCGGTCAGCCGCTCGGTGAGCCGGTGCTCCCAGTCGGGATGGGCGAACTGGGCGTAGTGGATGCCGAGGTCCATGGAACGGAGACTATCTCCGCCGGCAACCCCTCGGGTGGCCGCTTGGTGAAGCCTCAGCATCGGTCCCTACCATCGGCGCCATGACGAAGTCCGCGCTGAAGCCGGCGCTCACCGCCGTCGCCGCCGTACTCCTGCTCGCCGGGTGCGGCGGGCAGAGCCACTCCGCGAGCGGGGCCGAGGACACGCCCGCCGGAGCATCTCCGACCGCCGGCGGTGGAGCGGGGCACTGCTCCTATCCCGCCGACCCGGCCGGCTCGGCGGGCAAGAAGGTGACGGCTCCGCCGGCCACGCCCACCGTCAGTGGCACCGTGCGGGCGACCATGGCGACCAGTATCGGCACGATCGGGCTCAGCCTGGACGCCGACCAGGCGCCGTGCACGGTCAACTCGTTCGTGTCGCTGGCCACCCAGGGCTACTTCGACAAGACCAGCTGCCACCGGCTCACCACCGCGGGCATCAAGGTGCTGCAGTGTGGCGACCCGAGCGGCACCGGCTCCGGCGGCCCCGGCTACTCCTTCGCCGACGAGCTGACCAGCGCCAAGGCGCTGAAGACCGACGCGAGCCTGACCCAGCAGGCCGGACAGACCATCAAGACCTATCCCGCGGGCACGATCGCGATGGCGAACGCCGGCCCCGACACCAACGGGTCGCAGTTCTTCCTCGTGTACGCCGACAGCCCGCTGCCGCCGGCGTACACCGTCTTCGGCTCGATCGACGACGCCGGCGTCGCCGCGATCGTCAAGGCGGCCAAGGCCGGCACGGACAACAGCTTCGGCCAGGGGGACGGCCACCCCAAGACGCCGGTGGACATCACCTCGGTCACGATCGGCTGACCCGTGTGAAGGTGCCGCAACGGGGTATCGGGCTTCGGACAGTGACTCGACCCGAGGAGAACCCGATGCTCACCCTCACCGAGAACGCCAGCACCATCGTCCGCAACATCACCCAACAGCCGGAGGCCCCCGAGTCGGCCGGCCTGCGGATCACCTCCGACGACGCCACCGAGACCTTCGCGGTGACCGCCTCGCCCACGCCGCAGCCCGGCGACCAGGTCGTGGAGCAGGACGGCGCCACCGTCTACCTCGACCAGCGCGCCGCCGAGCTGCTCGACGACAAGATCCTCGACGCCGCCGTCGACCCGGAAGGGCGGGTGGAGTTCGCCCTCGGCCCGCAGTCCTAGCACGGACCGCTAGA
>NZ_DASZUF010000172.1:0-9061 GCF_035547795.1 Nocardioides sp. | reverse complement strand
TCCTACCGGCTGGCCAAGCGGGCCGCCAAGGGCATGCTGCGGCTGCGCCGCGGCCGGCTGATCTTCGTCTCCTCGGTGGTCGGGCTGCTCGGCAGCGCGGGTCAGGTCAACTACGCCGCCTCGAAGGCCGGGCTGGTCGGGCTGGCCCGGTCGCTGGCCCGCGAGCTGGGCTCGCGCGGCATCACCGCGAACGTCGTGGCACCGGGCTTCGTCGAGACCGACATGACCGACGTGCTCACCGACGCGCAGAAGGACGCGATCAAGACGCAGGTGCCGCTGGGGCGCTACGCGCAGCCCGCCGAGGTGGCGGACGCCGTGGTGTGGCTGGCCGGCGCCGGATACGTCACCGGGGCGGTCATCCCGGTTGACGGTGGACTCGGAATGGGGCACTGACATGGGCTTGCTGGACGGAAAGCGGATCCTGGTCGCCGGGGTCACGATGGACACCTCCATCGGGTTCGCGGCGGCGAAGGTGGCACAGGAGCAGGGCGCGACGGTGCTCATCTCCAACTTCGGTCGGGCGCTGTCGATCACCAAGCGGATCGCCAAGCGGCTGCCGGTCGAGCCCCCCGTGCTCGACCTGGACGTGACCAACGAGGAGCACCTGGCCGGTCTCGCCGACGCGGTTCGGGAGCACGTCGATGGGCTCGACGGCGTGGTGCACTCGATCGCCTACGGCAACCCGGAGACGCTGCTCGGCGGCAAGTTCCTCACCGGGCCGTGGGAGGACGTGGCGCAGGCGGTGCGGGTGTCGGCGTACTCGCTGATGAGCCTCACCCAGGCGCTGCGCCCGGTGCTGGCCACGCCCGCGTCGGTGGTCGGGCTGACGTTCGACGCGACGGTGGCCTGGCCCGCCTACGACTGGATGGGCGTCGCCAAGGCCGGTCTGGAGTCGACGGCGCGCTACCTGGCGCGAGATCTGGGCCCCGAGGGCATCCGGGTCAACCTGGTCTCGGCCGGCCCGCTCAAGACGCTGGCCGCCAAGGCGATCCCCGGCTTCGAGGAGCTGGACTCGATGTGGGCGTCCAAGTCGCCGCTGGGCTGGGACAACACCGACCAGATCCCCACCGCGAAGGCCATCTGCGCGCTGCTGAGCGACTTCTTCCCGGCCACCACGGGTGAGATCGTTCACGTCGACGGCGGCTTCCACGCGATGGGGGCCTGAGCGCCGCTGCACAGGCGTCGCGGCTGCCCCTAGGGTGAGCCCATGACGCGTCCCGACGGTTTCCTCGCCGAGCTCAAAGATGCGGTCTCGATCCGCACCGCGCTGCTGGTGACAGGGGTGCTGCTGGTCCAGTTGGCGTTCGTGGCGTCGTACGTCGGCGCCTTCCACCACCAGAAGGCGCACTCCATCTCGGTCGGCGTCGTGGTGCCGGGCAGCGCCCAGCAGGCGGGTCAGCTCGCCGGCCGGCTCAACGGCCTGGCCGGCAGCCCGGTCGATGCCCGTGCGCTGGCCGACCGGGCCACCGCCACCCGGCAGATCGCAGGCGACGATCTGGCCGCGGCGCTGGTCGTCGATCCGAGCTCGACCCACGACGAGCTGCTGGTCGCCTCCGGCGCTGGCGCCTCACTGGTGACGGCGGTGCAGCAGGTGGCCGACGCTCTCGAGGGGCAGCAGCACCGGACCTACGCCACCACCGACCTGGTGCCGCTGCAGTCCGGTGACGGTCGCGGCCTGTCCGGCTTCTACCTGGTGATCGGCTGGCTGGTCGGCGGCTACCTGGTCGCCTCGCTGCTCGGCGTGGCGAAGGGTGCCCGCCCGGCCAACCTGCGTCGCGCGGTGATCCGACTCGGTGCCACGGTCCCCTACGCGATCCTGAGCGGCCTCGGCGGCGCGTTGGTGGTCGGGCCGCTGATCGGCGCGCTGACCGGGCACTTCTGGGCGCTGGCCGGGCTCGGCACGCTGCTGGTGCTCTCCGCGGCGACGGTGACGATGGCGTTCCAGGTGCTCTTCGGCACGCTCGGCATCGGGCTGACGGTGTTGCTGTTCGTGGTGCTCGGCAACCCGAGCGCGGGTGGTGCCTATCAGTGGCAGCTGCTGCCGGCGCTGTGGCGCGGGGTGGGCCCGTGGCTGCCCAACGGCGCCGGCACCGACGCCGTACGACGGATCGTCTACTTCGCCGGTCACGGCATCGGCGTGGAGCTGGTGGTCGTCGCCGGCTATGCCGTCGCCGGCGCGCTGGTCACCTTGGTGGCCGTGGCGCGGCGCCCGAGCGACGCGACGGCCCTAGGCTGAGGTCATGACCATCCGGACGCTGGTGTTGGTGCGGCACGCCAAGGCCGAGGCCTCGGCCCCGACGGACTTCGAGCGGCGGCTGACCGAACGCGGCCACGCCGACGCCGCCGAGGCCGGCGTGTGGTTGGCCGAGCAGGGCGTCGAGCCCGAGTACGCGCTGGTCTCCGCGGCCGCGCGCACCACCGAGACGTGGGAGGACATCGCCCTCGCCGCCGGGTGGGAGCTGGACCTCGCCGTGTACGACGACGGGCTCTTCGCGGCCGGCACCGACACCGCGCTGGACCTGATCCGCGAGACCGAGGACGGCATCACGACCCTGCTGGTCATCGGGCACAACCCGACCATCGGCAATCTGGCCCAGTTGCTCGACGACGGCGCCGGCGACGAGGACGCGGGCAACGCGATGGCGATGGGCTTCCCGACCGCCGGGGTGGCGGTGTTCTCCTACGACGGTGACTGGACCGACCTCGAGGAGGGCGCCGCCATGGTCACCGGGTTCCACGTCGGTCGGGGCTAGCCGGTCAGACCGGGGGAGCGGGCGTGACGATCCCGGCCTCGGCGTCCGCAGCCTCGATCTCCTCACGGGTGATGCCGAGCAGGTACATGATCGTGTCGAGGTAGGGCACGTTGACGGCGGTGTGAGCGGCCGAGCGCACCGCCGGCTTGGCGTTGTAGGCCACGCCCAGTCCGGCCGCGGCCAGCATGTCGAGGTCGTTGGCGCCGTCGCCGATCGCGACGGTCGAGGCCTCGGTCAGGCCCAGCTCGGCGGCGAACTCGCGCAGCGCGCGGGCCTTCCCGGCCCGGTCGACCACCTCGCCGACCACCTCGCCGGTGAGCACGCCGTCGACGATCTCCAGCTCGTTGGCGCGTGCGAAGTGGATGCCGAGGTCCGCGGCCAGCCGGTCGGTGATCTGGGAGAACCCGCCCGAGACGATCGCGAACCGGTAGCCCAGCCGGCGCAGCGTGCGCACCATCGTCCGTGCCCCCGGGTTGAGGTGCAGCGACTCGTAGACCTGGTCCAGGGCCGAGGCGGGCACGCCCTTGAGTAGCTTCACCCGCGCCCGCAGCGACTCCTCGAAGTCCAGCTCGCCGCGCATGGCCGCCTCGGTCACCGCTGCCACCTCGGCCTCGCAGCCGGCGTGCGCGGCGATCATCTCGATCACCTCGCCGTCGATGAGCGTTGAGTCGACGTCCATGACGATCAGCCGCATGCCTCGGCGCAGCAGATTCTCCGGCTGTACGCCGATGTCCACGCCCTGGGCCGCCGCCTCCACGGCGAGCGCCGTCCTCAGCGCATCCGGGTCGGCGCCCGAGACGTGCAGGTCGAACGCCGTGACCGGATAGCGGGCCAGTCGTCGGATCCGGTCGATGTTGCCGCCGGCCGCCGCGATCCGACGCGTCACCGCCGCCATCGCGGCCGCCTTGAGCGGCAGCCCGAGCACGGTGACGTGGGCGCGCTGGCGCGGTCGGCGCGGAGTGTCGCCGCTGCCCGACTCGATCTCCACCGACATCTCCAGCGCGTGCGCGGTCTCCACGATCGCGGTGCGCAGGGCGTCCGGGTCGGCGGGTGCGGTGACCAGCAGGCCGAGAACCAGCCGGCCGCGCAGCACGATCTGCTCGAGGTCGACCACGTCCACGCCGGCGAGAGCGAGGGTGGCGAGCGTCGAGGAGGTCACGCCCGGCCGGTCGCGGCCGGTGAGCGTGATGAGCAGGGTGTCGGGTGCAGGAGCCATCGCAGGGAGAGGCTATCTGTAGACCGCCCTACACCGGCGGCCAGACCTCCGGGGAGCCCGCCGCCGTCAGCGCTCGGCGGGCGGCGCGGGCCAGCGGCACCAATGCGTCCTGACGGGCCCGGATCTCGCCGGCCGAGATCGCGGCGCCGTCGTCCGCGCTGGCCAGGTCGACGATCTCGGCGGCCTGCAGACCGCGGGCGGCGAGGTCCACGCAGCGCGTCGGCACGCCCGGCGGCGCGGACAGCGGGCCGCGATGGCGCAGGTTCATCAGCCGGTCGGCGACGTCGGGACGCCAACGGGCGACGTCGAGGTCGGCGAGCGCCTGGGCGGTCTCGAGCAGCGCGGTGCGCAGCCCCCGGTCGGCCTCGCCGACGTCGGGCAGCTGCCGTCGGTGGGCGGCGTACCCCTGCCAGGTCAGCACCGCTCCGACCCGCACCGGGACGAGCCCGATCCCGGCGTCGGTGACCACGGCCTCGCGGGCGTCGAGCGCGGCATGGTTGAACGCCGCCGGCCCGCCGAGGCCGACCGCGTCGCCCGCGACAGGGTACGCCGCGCCGATCAGGGTTGCGCCCTCGGCCCGCAGTCGACCCAGGCCGCCGATCAGCGTCTGTGCCGCGTCGTCGCCGCCGAGGCCGAGCGCGGCCAGGCCGGTGACGGTATGCGTGGCATCGGCGTCGATCACCGCGTCGAGCATGAGGTCGGCGACCACCTCGCCGCGCAGCCAGGCGGTACCCCACCACGCCAGGCGCAGCGAGGCGGGCAGCGGGCTGGGGGAGGGCACCACGGCCCCGAAGGCTAGTCGATAAGGTGACGGCCATGGCCGCCGTCCTCGATCTCGTCGATGTCACCGTGCGCCGAGGATCCAGTCTCCTGCTGGACCGGGTCAGCTGGCTGGTCGAGGAGGACGAGCGCTGGGTGGTCCTCGGCCCGAACGGCGCCGGGAAGACCACGCTGCTGCAGCTGGCCGCGGCCCAGATGCACCCCACCTCCGGCACCGTCGACGTGCTCGGCGCCCGGATGGGCAAGGTCGACCTGAGCGAGATCAGGCCGCGCATCGGTGTCAGCAGCGCCGGCCTGGTCGACCGGATCCCACGTGACGAGGTGGTCCGGGACGTGATCGTGACCGCGTCCTACGGCGTCTACGGCCGCTGGAAGGAGCAGTACGACGAGGTCGACCACGAGCGCGCCTCCTCGCTGCTGGTCGAGGTGGGGATCAACCATCTGGCCGACCGCACGTTCGGCACGCTGAGCGAGGGCGAGCGCAAGCGCGTCCAGATCGCCCGCGCGCTGATGGTCGACCCGGAGCTGCTGCTGCTGGACGAGCCCGCCGCCGGGCTCGACCTGGGTGGCCGCGAGGACCTGGTCTCGACGCTCTCGACGCTGGCCTACGACCCCGACTCGCCGGCCACCGTGCTGGTCAGCCACCACGTCGAGGAGATTCCCCCGGGCTTCACCCACGTGCTGATGCTGCGCCGCGGCTCGGTGGTCGCGGCGGGCCTGCTCGAGCAGGAGCTGACCGAGGCGAACCTGTCGGCGACGTTCGGGATGCCGCTGGCCCTGGACCACGCCGACGGTCGCTATGCGGCCCGTCGCCGTACCCGCCGCGCGGTCTGATCACCGTCTCGCCGCGGTGGTGCGGCGAACCGCGCTAGATTCGCCTCATGCACTGGATCGGTGACCATCTGTGGGTCGCCTGGCTGGGTGGGGCCTTCGTCTTGGCCGTCGCCGAGATGGCGAGCCTGGACCTCGTCCTGCTGATGCTCGCCGCCGGCGCGGTGGGCGGAATGGTGGTGGCGCTGGCCACCGACAACGTGATCGCCCAGATCCTCGTCGCCGCCGTGGTCGCGCTCGCGATGCTCGGCCTGGTCCGGCCCAACCTGGTGCACCGGCTGCACGGCGGCCCCGAGCTGCGGATCGGGCCGCAGCGGCTGATCGGGCTGCGCACGGTCACCGCCGGCCGGATCTCGGCGCTGGAGCCGGGCCGGATCAAGATCGACGGCCAGGACTGGCGCGCCGAGCCGTACGACGACACCACCGTCATCGAGCCCGGGACGCCGGTCGAGGTGCTGCAGGTTCGAGGCGCGACGGCGTACGTGTATCCGATCGGTCGTCTGGAGAACTAGGAGCCCACCATGGCCACTGCCCTGCTCGTCGTCCTCGTGATCATCTTGCTGTTCGTGGTGACGACGCTGGCCAAGTCCGTGCGGATCATCCCGCAGGCCCGCGCGGGCGTCGTGGAGCGGTTCGGGAAGTACAAGGACACTCTCTCCCCGGGGCTCAACGTCGTGGTGCCGTTCGTGGACAAGGTGCGCTACCTGATCGACATGCGCGAGCAGGTGGTCAGCTTCCCACCACAGCCGGTCATCACCGAGGACAACCTGACGGTCTCCATCGACACGGTGATCTACTTCCAGGTCAACGACCCGATCGCCGCGACGTATGAGATCGCCAACTACATCCAGGCCGTCGAGCAGCTCACCATGACCACGCTGCGCAACATCGTCGGCGGCATGGACCTCGAGGCGACGCTGACCAGCCGCGAGCAGATCAACTCCGGCCTCTCCGCCGTGCTCGACGAGGCGACCGGACGCTGGGGCATCAAGGTCAGCCGGGTGGAGATCAAGGGCATCGACCCGCCGCCGTCCATCAAGGACGCGATGGAGAAGCAGATGCGCGCCGACCGCGACAAGCGCGCCGTGATCTTGACCGCCGAGGGCGAGCGGCAGTCGGCGATCCTGACCGCGGAGGGCAACAAGCAGTCCGCGATCCTCAACGCCGAGGGCGAGCGCGAGGCCAAGATCCTGGCGGCGCAAGCCGACCGGGAGGCAGCCATCCTGCGCGCCCAGGGCGAGGGACAGGCGATCCAGACCGTCTTCCAGGCGATCCACGACGGTCAGCCGGACCAGTCGCTGCTGGCGTACCAGTACCTGCAGATGATGCCGAAGATCGCCGAGGGCGACGCGAACAAGCTCTGGATCGTGCCCAGCGAGATCGGACGCGCGCTCGAGGGTCTCGGCTCGACGTTGAACGACCTGAAGGGCATCCCGCAGCAGCCCGCCGGGCCGCTCAAGCGGGTCGACATGGGGCCGAGCGAGCCCGCCGTGCCGGACCTGGGGCAGGCCGCCAGCGCCGCCGACGAGGCGGTCAGGCAGGCGATCGCCGAGGCGCAGGGCATGGAGGCGCCGCCGACGCCGGGCGCGGAGCCGACCGCGGGCGAGTCCTGAGGCTCGATGGACCTGGACGACGCCATCCGGACCACGGCCGCGATCCGCGAGTTCACCGCCGACCCGCTGCCCGACGAGGTGCTGCACCGGATCCTGGACACCGCCCGGTTCGCACCCAGCGGCGGCAACCGGCAGGGCGCCCATGTCGTGGTCGTCCGCGACCCGGGAACCCGGCGCCGGCTGGCCGAGCTGAGCGAGCCCGGCACCCGGCGCTACATGGCGCAGGCGCGGGCGGGGGAGACGCCGTGGAACCCGCTTGCGCCCGCCGGGGTGGACGCCGAGCAGATCGCCGCCACGCCGGTGCCGGCGGCGTTCGTCGAGCCGCTGCATACCGCGGCGGTCGTCCTGGTGGTGCTGGTCGACCTGGGTGCGCTCGCCGCCACCGACCAGGACCTCGACCGGATCGGCCTGGTCGGCGGCGCGTCGGTCTACCCGCTGGTGTGGAACGTCCTGCTGGCCGCTCGCGCGGAGGGGTACGGCGGCACCATCACCACCATGGCCGTGGCCCGCGAGCCCGAGGTGCTGGAGCTGGTCGGCGCCCCGGCCGGCTACGCGCTGGCCTGCGTGGTGCCACTGGGCCGGCCCCGGCACCAGCCCACCCGGCTGCGCCGGCAGCGGGTGGAGGAGTTCGTCACCCGGGAGCGCTTCGACGGGCCGCCGCTGGCCGCCGAAAGTGACGCCTCGACGGGCCGAAAGTGACCTCTCGACGGGCCGAAAGTGACTACTCGACGTAGGCGGTGAGCCAGCGGTCGAGCTCGGCGTAGGCCCGGGCCCGGACGTCGGGGCGGGAGAGGACGACGTCGTGCAGGGCGCCGTCGATGGCCACGTAGGTGACGTGGGGTCCCACGGCGGTGGCCCACTGCCGGATCTGGGGTACGTCGAGCACGATGTCGGTGCCGTGCACGGTGGCGTCCATCTGCCGCGGGTGGCCGCTGGCGCCCGAGGAGAGCACCAGTACCGGACACGGCACCGCCAGCCCGGCGTGCAGGCGGGCCTGCGCGACCCGGACCGCGCGCAGCCAGCCGGCGTACACGGTGAAGGACTCGACCGGCTTCCACAGCAGGTTGAAGTCCCACTCGCCCTCGTGATCGCGGTGCAGTGAGCGGGTGTAGAAGCCGCTGACGCTGCGCGGGATGGCCCGCATCGGCTGGAGCCGGCCCAAGCGCTTGACCACCGGGCTGACCACCGTGCGCATCACCGCCGGGCCCTGGAGGTCGAACCACGGCGAGTTCAAGAACATGCCGATCAGGCCGTCGGGTCGCCGCGCGTCCGCCCACAGCGGCGTGGTCAGTCCGCCGGTGGAGTGGCCGGTGACGACGACCTCGTCGTGCTCGGCGCGCACCCGGCGCCAGACCTCGTCGAGGACGGGGAAGTAGCCCTCCAGGTCGGTGGTGTAGTTGGGGGTCTGGTGCGGCAGCATCGAGCGGCCGTACTTCGGCAGGTCCACGGCGTAGAAGTCGTAGCCGCGAGCGTTCCACCATTCCGCGTACTCGGTCTGGAAGAAGTAGTCCGCGAACCCGTGCACGTGGATGACGGCGCGTCGGGTCGGCTCCCCGGCCGGGCGGCGGACGAGGGTGGCGACGACCTCGCCCTCGTGGTCGTCGGGCAGCGGGATGGTCTCGGCGGTGTACGGCGCACCCAGCACGTCGGTGTTCACGGCGGCAGTCTGTCAGTCCGCGGGCCCGGATGCCCGGCGCAGGTCCAGGGCGCGGGCGGGATGGTTGGTGGTGACCATCCACGCCCGGCCGGGCGCCAGCCACCAGCGCAACAGTCGGGGATCGTCGACGGTCCAGACCAGCAGGTCGAGCCCGTGCTGCCGGGCGAGCCGCGCCAGCGTGGCCGCGGCGAGCGCGTGGTGGGCGCACATC